>JADLHG010000045.1:0-300000 GCA_020848905.1 Deltaproteobacteria bacterium | reverse complement strand
CTCGCCGCGCGGCTTCGTCGGTGTCGCCGCCTTCCCCGCGGCCGCGGCCACCGAGGCAGGTGCGCTCGGCTTCGACGGCTCGGCTGTCGCGGCGGGGTCGCCGCCGGCGGGCTTCTGCTGGCAGCCTGCAAGAAGACTCAGACCCGCGCACAATCCGATCGCTTGCTTCCAGGGGATGATCTGCATAGTCGAAAATGCTGACAGAGCGGCCGGGCCCTGTAAAGCTGTGGCCATGATGCGCAACGTACCCCTCGGACTCCTCCTCACCCTGCTCGCCCCGGGCTGCGCGGCCGGCCCCGGCGCGCCCTTCTCCGACGTCGAGCGGCGCGTCTACCATACGATCGTCGACCGCCGCGCCGCCGAACGCTTCGCCCAGGGCTCGCCCGAGCTGCGCAAGCGCACGAGCCCCTATCGCCTCTATCTCACCTTCGCGGACACCGTACGACGCGACGTGGTCGCCCAGCGCGTGACGCCTGGCCTTCCCGAGCTGGCCATCGCCTACGCCTGGGGACAGCCCCAAAGCGTGAAGCGCAGCGTCGACTCCTACGGCGTGAACCGCGAGCTGCGCTACTGCCTCGCCGAGCGGGAGGGGGAGCTCATCTCTCTCACGGCGGCGGAAGCCGCACACCGCGCGTGCACGGTGCACGTGGTGGTCACGAACGGCCGCGAAGTGGTGGAAGTCAAACCGCCGCGCTGACGCCGGTCGTCGGCGCGCCGCCCGTCCCGGGGCATGCCGTGCGGCGCGCGGCTTGCGTCCACCACGCGCGGGGGCGCATGCTTGAATCATGCGCTCCGCCCCCTTGCCCCCGAAGAAGCCCGCGACCTACGCCGACCTCGAAGCGCTGCCCGAGCACGTCGTGGGGGAGATCATCGACGGCGAGCTCGTGGTCTCCCCCCGCCCCGCCGCGCGGCACGCGCAGGCGAGCTCCGTTTTGGGCTCCGACCTCGGCACGCCGTTCCACCGGGGGCGCGGCGGACCAGGGGGGTGGATCCTCCTCGACGAGCCCGAGCTGCACTTTCTAGCCGACGTGCTCGTTCCCGACCTGGCCGGCTGGCGACGCGAGCGCCTGCCCGAGGTCCCTGACGTCGCCGCCTTCACCCTCGCTCCCGACTGGGTCTGCGAGGTGATCTCCCCGAGCACCGAGGGGATCGACCGCACGGGCAAGATGCGGATCTACGCCCGCGAGGGGGTGGGCCATCTCTGGTTCGTGAACCCGAAGCCCGAGACGCTCGAGGTCTACCGGCGCGAGGCGGCCGGCTGGCTGCTCGTGGCCACGAACCAGGGGGACGTCACCGTTCGCGCGGAGCCCTTCGACGCGATCGAGCTCGAGCTCGCCGGCCTCTGGGGCCGCTAGCTCGGTCGTCCCGCCCCATCGCTCCCAGGTGGGCACCCGCCCACACCCGTGCTATCTCCCGCCCCGTCCACGAGGAGGAAACGACCATGCCCGAAAGCAAGCTCGCGGTGGGGAAGAAGGCCCCGGCCTTCAAGCTCGCCGACCAGGACGACACCTCGATCTCGCTCGCCGAGCTCACCGGCAAGTGGGTCGTGCTCTACTTCTACCCGAAGGACGACACCCCCGGCTGCACCACCGAGGCCTGCGAGTTCACCTCCGAGCTCAAGGGCTTCGAGAAGATCGGCGCCGTGGTCCTCGGCTGCAGCCCCGACGCCCCCGAAAGGCACCGGAAGTTCCGCGAGAAGTACAAGCTTGCGATTCGCCTCCTCTCGGACCCCGACCACGCCGTCATGGAGAAGTACGGCGCGTGGGGCGAGAAGAAGCTCTACGGCAAGGTCTCCCGCGGGGTCATCCGTTCGACGGTGATCATCGCCCCCGACGGGACGGTGGCCCACCACTACGCCACCGTGAAGGCCGCGGGTCACGCCGAGAAGGTCAAGGAGAAGCTCGCCGAGCTGCAGGCCGACGCCACCGCGTAGACCCGGCCCCCCTCGGTGTGGGATACTCCCGCCCGTCATCGCCACCGAGGAGAGTTTCATGAAACGGGCGACCCCGCTGTCGTTGCGCGTCCACCGAGCCCCCATCGTGCTCTGCGCGGCCCTCGCGCTCGCGGGCTGCGGCAAGACCACCACCACCAAGACCACGACCCTGGACGTGGGCGCCGGCCCGGGCACGGGACCCCTGCCCGACGGCGCCACCGGCCCCCGCGCGGACGCCGCCGCCGTGCCGAACTGCACCGCCTCGGGCCCCGAGATCTGCGACGGGCTGGACAACGACTGCAACGGCAAGATCGACGAGGGCTACGCGCTGCGCTGCAACGCCTGCCCGGCGCCGGGTAGCTGCATCGAGGCCCAGGTCACGGGCGGCGCCTGGGTGGAAGGGATCGTCCGCAACCTGATCGTGGGGAACGACCGCGGCATCGCGCTCCCCTCGCTGCCGAAACGAAACCCGTACATCTACGTCTCGAACTCCGCCGAAGACACGGTCTCCAAGATCCGCATCGCCGACGCCGTGGAGGTGGCCCGCATCCGCACCGGAAACAACCCCTCCCGTACGGCCGTGGACGGCAACGGGGACGCGTGGGTGGCGATGCGCGACAACCTCGTCGGCACGCCCGAGGGCGACTGGGACAACGTGATCAAGATCTCCGGTGCGTGCATCCCCAAGACCAAGCCCCCGACCCCCACCCGCGAGTGCATCCTGCTCGACATCCCGAGGGTGGGCAACACGCTGCGTGGCGTGGCGGTGGACGCGCGCGGAGACGTCTGGATCGGCTCCTACGGCACGCAGGAGGTCGTCCTCCTCGACGGCGCGACGGGTCTCGTCAAGACCCGCGTCAAGCTCCCCGAGGGCTCGAAGCCCTACGGGATCGCGATGGACGAGAACGGCTACCTCTGGGTGGCCTCACGCGATGGCGAGTTCCACGTCATCCGGGTGGACCCCGTGACGCTCAAGGCAGACATCCAGCTCGACTCGAAGAAGCTCGACTACGCCTCCCCCTACGGCATCGCCGCCGACGGCAAGGGAGGTATCTGGTTCGGCACGTTCGGGACCGAGATCTTCCGCGTGGACGCGAACACCGGCGCGCACGGCCCGAGCTACAAGGTCGGGTCTTCGACGCGCGGCGTGGCGGTGGACGACGCGGGCTACATCTGGGCCGCCGACTCGAGCCTGGACATGGCCCTGCGGGTGGACCCCAAGGACGGGGCGGTGCAGAAGTTCAAGGTGGGCAACGGGCCGGTGGGCGTGGCCGCCGACCACGACGGTAACATCTGGACCGTGGACGAGAGCGGCAACTCGGCCACCAAGCTCAAGCCCGACGGAACGCTGATCACCACGGTGAAGGTGGGAGACGGCCCCTACACCTACAGCGACATGGCCGGCTCGGCCTTCCGCATCTTCAAGAAGCTGCGGGGCATCTTCACGGCCACCTACGGCACGGGCGTCAAGGGGGCCAAGTGGAAGAGCGCCACCCTGAAGGGCGAGCTCGCGCCCACCACGAAGGTCACCCTGCGCTACCGCGCCTCCGACGGGGACCCGAAGCAGGCGACCTGGCAGGATGCCACGCTCACCGGCCTGACCGCCGCGCTCTCGGCCACGGGCGAGAGGATCGAGGTAGAGGTCACGCTCGAGAGCAGCGACCGCACCGCGGCGCCGTCGTACGTCGAGAACATCCAACTCCGCTTCGAGCGCTAGGGAGAGGCCCCGCCCATGCGAACGCCCACGATCTCACTCTTGCTGCTTCTCGCCGCGACGACCTCCGCACACGCCGTCCCGGCCGACCTGATCATCCTGTTCGACAGCTCGGCCAGCATGGCCAAGCCTCACGGCAGCGAGACGCGCCTCGCCGTGGCCAAGCGGGTCGCCTCGGACCTCATCAAGGCCGCCTCGGACCGACACCGCTTCGGGCTGGTGCGCTTCGCCCAGAAAGAAGGGATCGTCGAGAGCGGAGAGGGCAAGATCAACGTCCGCGCCGAGGACTCGAGGCAGTGCCAGACCGGCGGGAACCTGCTCGCCTCGCTCGGCACGACGGGCGCCGAGCAGGCCCTGCGCTGGCTCGACGGGGTCGATTCGCAGGACAACCCCGAGGTAGTCCCGCTCGGAGACTCGCCGCTCTATCGTTCGCTTCGACTCGTGTTCGAATACGTACGGGTCAAGCGCTTGGCCGACCCGCTGCGCCACTGCGTGAACACGCAGGTCATCGTGATCACCGACGGCGAGGACACCTGCGCCGGGGGCGGAGAGCTCAAGTCCGGGCTCGCCGCGCTCGCCGCGGCGGGTGACAAGGAGGACATTCGCACCCTCGTCTTCGCGTTCAATCCGCAGGCGGAGGCCGCGCAGGCCATCGCGCGCATCGGCCAGGGTGGCGGCGCGCCGCGCCTCTTCGGACCGGACCAGGTGGCGCAGCTGGTAGACGCGGTGAAAGGGATCGAGGGGCGCTTCGCTCCCGAGGCGTGTCTGGCCTCCAAGGTCGCGGCGGCGGCGCTCGGCCTCAAGCCGGGAGTCGTGGCCGGCAAGGGCACGCCCCCCACCGAGACGGTCACCACCACGAGCGGCTGCGGCTGCGAGACGGGCGCGTCGGCGCGTGGTCGCGGGGGCGCGACGGTCGCGTTCCTCCTCTTCGGACTCGGCGCGATCCTGCTCCGCCGACGTCGAGGACGACTCGCCCCGTGGCTCCTCGGCCTGGGAGCGCTGCTCGGCGTGGCGGCCTTCGCCACCTGTTCGACCGAGGAGACGACCTACACCATCACGCCCGGGACGGACGGTGGCCTGGCCGGCGCCGGCAAGCTCGTCGAACCGACCAAGGCCCGCGACGACGTGCTCGAGCGCGGCAAGATCCTCTACGCGGAGTACGAGCAGACGCGCAAGGAGCTCCTCGCCCCGCTGCTCGACCCGGAGAAGGTCTTTGCCGCGATCAGCGGAGATGCAACCGAGGGCTGTCTCAAGCTCGCCCGCTCGATCTCCCTCGAACCCTACGAGGGCTTCCAGCGCGGTCCCGCGACCTGCCTCGCCACCCGGCGCTGCAGCGGCGCGGACAAGGCCCTGCTGCTCCAGGCCTGCCTCAAGTCGAAGGGCATCGCCTCCGAGATCAAGAACTGCTTCGTGCAACCGGAGGAGCGCGCGCCCCTCGTCGCCGAGGCCGCCAAGCTTCCCGAGGCGCCGGATCTCTCCGCCGTGAAGAAGCGCCTCGACGAGGCGCTGGCCAAGGCGGGTCAGAAGGTGCCGGGCTTCGTGGAGACGCTGCGCAAACACTCCGCCGAGCTCGAGAAGACCCTCCTCGGGGGGCTCAGAAAGGCCACCCAGGAGGACGCCGCGCTCCTCGCGCCGCTCGCGAACCTGGACGCCGCGAAGACCTTCAAGGGGGCGCAGAAGCGCCTGCTCGACGTCCTCGACTACTATTATTTCGTCGACGTGGACGGCAAGAAGCTGGATCCCACGCTGAGCGCGAACTCTCCCGCCGAGGGTCATAACTGCAGCGGCGGCAAGACCGACGTGGCACGCGATGCGGTGGAGCTCCACGCCACGATCAAGGTGCGCTATCTGCAGCAGGCCCAAGGGCTGCTCCCGGAGGTCCCGGTAGGCGAGCTCTCGTTCGCCCCCATCGACCAGGAGGGCAAGACCCTCACCATCGCGCTCGTGGATGCGGCGACCCAGGAGGTACCCGCGGGGCTGCCCGCCCCGGCCGCCACCGGTTGCCTGCGCGCCGTCCTCTCCGTCGGGTCGAAGAAGGTCGTCACCAAGCCCTTCCACATCGGCGCAGGAGACGGCGCGGACTGCCCCGAGGCCTCGGCCGTCCCCGACGAAGGCAAGGCCAACCTGGCGCGCGTCGAGCTCGAGCTGGAGGTGCGCTACCGCGGCAGTCCCCGGCGAACGGTGAGCCGCATGCTCATCGACCGCTACAACTACGCCATGAGCACCGAGGGGATGGAGCGGAGCGGCCCCGTCTACAGCGACGCCGCGGCGAGGCGGATGATGCCTCTGCGCGTGGATCTGCCGCTTCTGCACGGACTGCCCGTCGGTGCCGCGGTCTTCGATACCTTCCTCGCCACGCTGCTCGCGGAGCGTCCGCGCTCGGAGGCCGCGCTCGCCGACCGCCTCGGGCTGCCGCGCCCGAAGGAGGGCCTCCCGCCGGTGTTGCCTCCGTCGGAGCCCTACGCCGTGCAGGCGCTCGTCGCGCGCGAGGTGGCCGGCCAGCTTCCGGCGAAGACCTGGGTCACCAGCGAGTGGCCCTGGCTCCTCGCCGTGGTGCAGCGCCGCACCTTCACCGCCGTGAACGGCGGGCTCGACGTCGCACCGACGACCGTCTTCGACGTGCTCGAGAGCCCGCTGCTCGTGCACACCGAAAAGGAGGAGGACGCCGCCGCGCGGCAGGCTGGCCAGCTCGCTCTCGGCGCCCTGGTGACCGAAGGCGAGCGTCTGGTCACGGGCACCTACCACAAGAGCAAGACGGTCGTGAACGCCGGCGCGATGCTGCGGCAGCTCGGAGCCGACAAGTGGGGCCTCTGGGGCGCCGCCCCCATCAAGGACACCGACTTCCCGTACAGCGTGCGCACCGCCGCCTACGAGCTGAAAGCGCACGGCCACGACCTCGTGGTCACGAACGGCCCGCAGCCCTTCCTCGACGAGAAGTTCATCGCCTGGTGGCGCGTGGACGAGGCCACCGGCCAGGCCCTCGGCGAGGTGCGCCTGGACGGCACGATCTACGGCTCGGCCGGGGTGCAGCTCATCGCCGACATCGACCGCTGCCTCTTCGCCACCGCCTCGGACGCGCTGGCCGGCATTCCCGACGACGGAAAGCTGGCCTGCTGCGTGGCGAACGCGATCAAGGCCTTCATCGAGAACGTGATGACCGACTGGGCCAAGGGGGGCATCTTCGCCGCCGGCTCGAACTACGACCTCGGGTCCGTGGGCCTCGGGCCGGTCATGACCCTCGAGGAGCTGAACGGCTGGCTCTCCGAGCTGGACGAGCTGAAGAAGATCGCCGAGATCTACGGCTACGGCACGAACCCCGAAACCGGCAAGTGCGAGAAGAAGCCGGGTGGCGGCGCCGGCGGTAACTGAGTCCCGCCCCCTCGGAAGCCCGGCCGGTCCGCACCGCCCGCGCCGCGACGCGAGTGCTCACCTCTGTCCTCGGTCGCGCCCGCCAACCCTCCGCCCTTCGGACGACCCTCCGCTAGCCCCCGCGGCGACCTGTCCTACGAGCGTTGGATTTCTCAGGGATTAGCCTTTCTCGGGCGCTGGTCCTCGCGTTGCATCGTGGCATCCCCGGTGACTAACCACTTCGCCGGGTCCGTCATGCGCCTCTCTCGCTCCATCGCGCTTCTCCTGCCTGCCGCGCTGCCTCTGGCCGCTGCGGCAGGTTTCGCGGGGTGTGTAGAGGAGCCTGACGCCGAGGGGTCCGTCGACTCCCGGACCGCGCAGTCCTGTCCGCCCGAGGTTCCACTCTGCCGCCGGGTGCTCCTCCCCTTCGTCGGTCACCCGGCCGCACCGCGCGTCCCCGGGGACCTCCTCGACCTGCGCGCGTGGAAGCTCACCCTACCGGTGGGGGAACCCGAGGCTCCGCGCGAGGTGAAGCAGCCCGAGCTCCGCGCTTTCTCGCTTTCACCCTACTTCGAGCTCGATGCGGGGGGCCACGCGGTACGCTTTCGCGCCCCCGTCGGAGGCGTCACGACCCGCGGCTCTGTCTATCCACGAAGCGAGCTCCGGGAGATGACCCCCGACGGGCTCGGGCGTGCCGCGTGGTCGAGCACCTCCGGCCGGCACACTCTCGTCCTCCGACAGGCCATCACGCACCTCCCGAATGCGACCCCCGCCGTCGTGGCCGGACAGATCCACGACGCCGACCGCGACCTCCTCGCCATCCGCCTCGAAGGCGAGCGCCTCTTCGTCGATCTCTGGGGAGCCGACGACGTCGTCCTCGACGCGCACTACCAGCTGGCCACGCCGTTCGCGGTGCGCCTCGAGGTTTACGAAGGCCGCCTGCGCCTCTTCTACGACGACGCTCCGACCCCGGCCCTCGACCGACCGTTCGTCGCCTCCGGCTGCTACTTCAAGGCCGGCTGTTACCCGCAGTCGAACGTCGCGGGCGGCGAGAGCCCCGACGCCTACGGTGAAACCAAGCTCTTCGCGCTCCAGGTCTCGCACACCGAGTGAGCCGCGTTCCGTCTGTCTGAAGGAGTACCTAGATGTTCCGTTCGCGCCGCGTCACCCGAGCCCCTCTCGCGATCGCCCTCGTTCTCCTCGGCGCCTCCTGCGCCTCGACCGAGGCCCCGGAGGAGGGGCTACCGACGCGCGCCGCCGCGAGCTGCCCCCCGGAAAAACCCCTCTGCTACTCCGTCCACCTGCCGGTCGCGATGCGCAACGCGAGCGCCGCTACCGCGCGCTTCGAGCCGCCGGACGGCCAGACCTACTACGGCATGGGGCAGGTCCTCGGCCGCTACGCCGACGAGACCAAGCCCGCGGTCGACGCCGTGGGGGTGCACCCGGTCCTCGTCTCGGGCTACGGCGGCTGCACCGTCGCGAGCTTCAACTGGCTCGTGCAAGAGCTCGCCGCCATCGACGCGCTCGAGGGGCGAAGCCACGTCCCCGTCTGGGGCATCGGGTGCGACCTCGCGCAGCTCCTCTCGGGCGCTCTCGACGCCGAGCTGCAGAACCTCGGGCGCGCGCTCAAGGCTCACGGGCGGCCGGTCTTCGTGCGGCCCTTCTACGAGATCATGCCCCCCGGCGGCTACGGCCAGATCATCCGCGACTACTGCGCCGCACAGGTCCCGCGCTGCGACGCCCCCCAGACCGCCCGCGCCCTCTACCGGCGCCTCTTCGAGCAGGTCCAGCTCGGCGCGATGGGTAGCGCCAGCCAGCGCATCCCGAACGTGGTCCGCGTCTGGCACGCCTGGGCCCAGGCCAACCCCGGCGCCTACGACGCCTACTACCCCGGCGACGACGTGGTGGACTGGATCGGCGGCTCGATCTTCGACAACCCGAACTCCGGGCCCGGCTCGATGTCCGCCTTCCCGACGCTCACCGCCTTCGCGCGCGCGCACGAGCGACCGGTGATCATCCCCGAGGCCTCGCCGGTCTGGCCCAACGCGGGGGCCGGCGCGTGCGACGGGCCCTACGGCACCCTGGACCCGAACATCGTGCCGAACTTCTTCGATCCGTACTTCGCGCTGATTCGCCAGGAGGGGATCAAGGCCTTTGTCTACATCTCCGCCGACTGGCGTCCGACGCAGTGGTGCCGCGACCTGGGCTGGCCCGACGCCCGCCTCGAGCAATCGGCCGCCGCCGTCGCGCGCTTCCGGCGCGAGGTCTCGAACACAAGCGTCTACGTGACCTGGCCCTACTGAAACGTCACCGGGCACTCCCCCATCGGGTGTTCGTCGAGGATCTCCGGCTCCGCAGGCGGACCCGCGAGCACCTCCAGCCCGTGGAACTCGCGCACCCCCTCCCAGAGCGCCTCGAGAAAGACCGCGAGCGCGCGATAGAGCTCGAGCTCCGTCACCGCGGCGAGGCGCACGCAGAAGGCCGGAAGCCAGTCCCCGAGGTGCTCGGCGGCGAACGACCGGAGCCCGTCGGACGCGATCGCCGCACGTTCCGCATCGTCGGAGAGCTCCGCGTGGGCCACGAGCACGAGCAGCGCGGCGACGAACTCGAGCTCGCAGACCAGGTCATCGGGGGTCCGCGGTCCTTGCGCCTCATCGATCGCCAGTCCGAAGGCCCGGTAGAAGCCGGCGATGTCGCCAAGGATCGCCCCGCGGTCGCGCCGGACGTAGGCCCCTTCCGTCCGCGGGCAATGCTGGTCGCGGTCGAAGAGGCGCCCGTACTCTGCCTCCCACGCCTCGAGCGGCGTGCACCGGACCGCCTCCACGAGCATCGCGCCCGCCCCTTCGAGCACCGATCCCCGCCGCGCGCCGAAGCGCCCCACGAGCTCCGCGATGGTCGCCTCCGCGTCGGTCGTGGTCACCGCGAGCCGCTCGCTCGGCAGCCCGAGCAGATCCGCCCCGAGGCGCACGAGGTCCGCTTGCACGAGACAGGCCTGAGCCTTCGCCCGCGTCATGGCTTCACCTCGAAGGGCACCCAGTTCGACCAGTGCTTGCGCGCCCCCACGTTGCCGCCGCCGCCGTTCCACACTGCGATGGCCAGCTCCCCCTTCTGCCCGAACTGGTGGTCCGCCGGGTCGTCGGTCTTGAGCGCTCGCGTGAAGACCACCGCCCAGGTGCCCTTGGTCCAGGCCCCCTTGGCCGTCGTCGCAGAGCGCGGCTGATGCGTGAGCGAGCCCCAGCCCTCCGCCGTCAGCTCCTCGACGGGCGACTTGCGCGAGAAGACCGCCATCGGATTTCCCGCCTGGTGCGCCACGAACCACTGCAGGCTGGCCGGGTTCTTGAACGACGCCGGCACGGGGAAGGGGAACTTCCCCTCGGCGAACCAGTACAGGTCGCTCCAGTAGTTCGGGTGCACGTCCTGCACGTCCTGGAAGTGCACGTCCACGTCCTTCTGCCAGAGGGCCTTCCAGTGCAAGATCTGCACGGGCTTGCCCTTGGCCCCCATGAACTGCGGCGTCCCTTCGCTGATCGGCAACTCCACCGCCACCGCGTCCACGAAGCGGCCCGCGTCCACGTTCCCCTCGGGGACGGCGTCGGGCCAGGCCACGCGGATCGAGACGCTCTTGCCGTCGGTGAGCGCCTGCACCTTGGCCTTCTCCACCGACGCGGCCGGCAGGCGCGGCACCGTCATCTGCTGCGGCTGCAGCGGCACCTCGACGTACGGGGCCTCCTTCCACTCCTTCGCGTAGGGATTGTCCGCCGGTACCGTCGAGATCTGCTTGAACTGGAGCTGGTCGGCCTTGGTCACCGCCACCTCGTCGGCCGTCACCGCGGGGGGCCAGCTCCCCGCCTTCCCCTCGGGCGTCGTTCCCGGGTCCTTCTTGCCGCACCCCGCGGCGAGCGCCAGGAGCGCCGCCACGGCGAGCATCGATTCGCGCTGTCTCACGTGCCTATCTCCTTGTGCGAGCCCCACCCGACGCTGCATGGACCGCTCTCCTCACGGCGTGTTGGTGCGGTAGGCCTGGTGCTTCCTGTCGTAGGCCGCTCGGATCCAGGTCGGCTCGGTGTAGGGAACGCGCGCGACCTCCTTGCCACCCACGTCCCAGCCCACCACCTCTTTCTCCTTGGCCTCGAAGCGCGTGATGATGCGATCCGACGCGCCGAAGAGCATCAGCGCCCCGAGGAGCTTCTTGTCCTCCTTCGCCGCCCGGTAGACCTCCTTCGCCTCCTCGGCCTTGGGCCCGAAGAGCTGCTCGAGAAAACCGTTCGGCACGTGCAAGGGCGGGATGTAGAAGACGTTGGGCCCGGTACCGAACTGCGGGTAGAGCGGCAACGCCACCTTGCGCACGTGGATCAGGTAGTCGAGCGGGTTGTCCTCCCTCGGCGCCCCCTGCGGCGTGCGGAAGCCGTGCAGGCGGATCTTGCCGATGCAGGTCTCCACGCAGCGCGCGACCTCACCTTGCTCGACGCGCGGAAAGCAGCCGATGCACTTCTCGCTGGCCCGCGAGACGAGGTTGTAGAAGGTCTTCTTGTAGGGGCAGGCGCGCGCGCACTCCTGGTAGCCGCGGCAGCGCGCCTGGTCGATGAGCACGATGCCGTCCTCGGGCCGCTTGTAGATCGCCTTGCGCGGGCAGGCCGCGAGACACGCCGGGCTGTCGCAGTGGTTGCAGATGCGGGCGAGGTAGAACATCCAGACCGGGTGCACTCCTTTGAAGTGCATCCCCTTCTCCACGTTCCCCGAGGCGTCGTCCTCGCCCAGGTTCGGCGCCGCGTAGTCCGGAGCCGTCGGCAGGTGCCCGTTCGGCGGGTCGAGCGGGTTATTCCCCTCGAAGATCGTCTTGCTCTTCAGCGCGCCCCCCTCCCAGCTCGCGGGTTCGAGCTTCTCGAGGAGCCTCAGGTCCCAGCCCTGTGGATAGCCGCCGTACGGCTTGGTCTCCACGTTGTTCCAGAAGATGTGCTCCTGCCCCTTGCCGCTCGTCCAGGTGGTCTTGCAAGCGATGGTGCAGGTCTGACACTCGATGCACTTGTTCGTGTCGAAGATGTAGGCCACCTGCTTGGCCGGCGGGGCGCCCTCGTACGGGTACTCCATCTCGCGGCCGATCTGCCAGTTCGTGCGCTTGGGCATCGCTTCCTCGCTTCTCTCTCGTCGCGGGTCTGGGGGGCCGTCGGGGTCAGCTCTTCTTGACGAACGCGCCGCTCAGGTAGCGCTTGAGCGCGTCCGATTCGTAGGTCGGTCGCAGGCCCATCTTCGCCGCGGCCCAGAGTTTCTCGCCGTTCATGCCACCCGACTCGGCCTTGGTGATCTTGACCAGCGACTCGCGCGGCGCCCCCGTCGGACAATGGACGTCGGGGACGAAGCCCTGCACCACCTTCTGGCCGAAGAGGGTCTTCACCACCAGGCTGTCGGTCATCCAGGTGGGCTTGAGCCAGCCGCGCGTACAGCTCTGGTGGCTCCCCTGCCGGAAGAGCGACTGGTAGCCGGTCTCGGGGGACTTGGCCATCCCGGTCGCGTTGGTCTTCGCGCCCCTCACCGAACCGATCGTCGAGCCGTAGCAGTTGTGCCACATGCGGGTCACGCTGCGGGGTGTCCCCGGGTAGTAACGGGCGCGCGCCATCAGCCGCGCCACCGCGTACCACTCGGGCTTCTTTTGCCAGCCCTTGAAGGGCCGATCGTGCGGGTCGGCGTCGATCCAGACGTAGTCGCCGTCCTCGATGCCGAGCTCCTTCGCGTCCGCCGGGTGGATGTCCATGTACATCTCGGTGACGAACGGCATGCGCTTGTCACTGCGGTGCATGTCCCCGAAGGGCCCGAACCAGATCGCCACGATGTCCGTATCCACCGGCGTCGTGTGCGTCCCGTGGCGGTATTTGGGCGTGTGGAAGATGTACTTGTAGCCCTCTTTGCGGAGCGGATGCTCTGACGCCAGGACCTGCTCCACGGTGCGCACCACGTGCCGCGCTTGCCGCGTGTCGGCGTCGACGTCGGTCAGCGGCACCCCGTAGGCCTCGGGGCCCTTCGGCCGGAGGAGCGGGTGCGGCTTGGCCACGATCACGTTCGGCTCGTAGAAGGTGGCGTCAATCGGTTCGCGGTGCAGGATCAGGTTCTCGCCGCTCGCTATGAACTCCGGCTCATCGCGGTAGAACTCGAGGCGCCCGCTCTTGGTGTAGTACGGCTTGCCCTCGGTGCCCTGCTCGAAGACGCCGATCTTCGGGTAGGTGCGCGACATGAGGATCGACGGCGTCCCCTTGGCGGCCTTCGCCTCCACCTCTTCGATGCGGTAGCCGCGGGTGTTGGCCGAGAAGTCGAGGATGCGCTGCAGGTACGGCCGCATCTTCCCCTCCTCGACGAACTTCCAGTACGGCACGTGCCGCTCGTCGCCGGTGAGCTTGCCGATGGCCTTGCCGATCCCTGCCGCCACGTCCACGTCCGAGCGCGTCTCGAAGATCCGCGGCAGCGGCGTGGGCGGAAAGACGTACAGGAAAGGATTCGTCACGCTGATCGTCATATCCGGGTACTTCATCTCCGCCCAGCTATCCACGGCGAAGACGATGTCCGCGTACTCGCAGCTACCGGTCCACCACCACTCGTTCACGGCGATGAGCTCGACGCGCGGAAAGACGTTCACGACGTTTTCGTAGTGGCCCTTCGCGTTGCCGATGAGCGAGTTGGAGTTCGCCACCAGGATCGACTTGGTGGGCGTCGGCAGGTGCGTCTTGCCGGTCAGCAGCTCCTTGCCCATGCGCAGCACGGTGTCGCCGTGGTTGAAGTAGTGCACGCTCTCGCCGCGGAAGTAGGGCGGCTTGACCTTCGCCGGCTTCGCGGGGTCCAGCTCCGGGGCGAAGGGGTCCTCGGCGAAGTACTGCCCGAGGCCGCTGAAGTGCGCCGCGCGGTAGTTCCCCGCGTACGAGCCCACGTTGCCGCCGATCTTGCCGATGTTCCGGGTCAGCGCGGCCACGAATAGCACCGCGCGGTCCTTCAGGTCGCTGTTGAAGAATTGGTTCGGCCCCATCCCCAGGGCGAAGAGGGTTCGGTCCTTGTTGCGTGCAATCTCCCGCGCCAGCGAGCGCACCGCCTCGGCGGGAGCCCAGGTGAGCTTCTCCACGTCGGCCGGCGTGTAGCTGGCATCGAGCAGCTCGCGCATGGCCGAGAAGACCGTCCGACACTTCACCTTCTTGCCGTCGACCAGCGTGACCTCGACCTCCCCGTCGAGGAGCGCCCGCTTCGTCGGCGCGGCGGCCTTCGCGATCTGGTCGCGGTTCACCGCCACGGGACGCTTCCCCCCCTCGTCCCAGACCACGAAATCCCCCCAGGCCTCGCGCGCCGCCTCGGTGATGATCGGCGAGGCCTGCGCGTAGGGTGGCGGGTCCTTCTGCCCCGCCTTGAGCACCGTGACGTGGTGCTTGAGCTTGGCGTTCTTGTAGCCCTTGAAGACCTGATGCGCGTGCAGGAGCTCCCCCGTGTCCAGGCGCACGAGGAAGGGCAGGTCGGTGTTGGCCCGCACGTAGTCGGCGTCGTAGAGCTTCTCGCTCACGAGTACCTGCGCCAACCCGAGGGCGAGGGCGGGGGTCGTGCCCGGGCGCACCACGATCGCCTCGTCGGCCTTGTTCGTGGTGGAGCTGTACTCGGCCGCGATGACCACGATCTTGGTGCCCTTGAGCCGCGCCTCGGTGAGCCAGTGCGAGTCGGGCATCTTGGTGGTGATCCAGTTCATCCCCCAGATCACCGCCAGGCCGGCGTGCTCGATGTTGCAGAGGTCCCACTCCACCGTCTGCTGTCCGGTGACCATCGGGTGCCCCGGCGGCAGGTCCGTGTGCCAGCTGTAGTTGTCCCAGCCGCGCGCCCCGAGCGCCTTCTCCGGCCCGGTGCCGCGCAGCTTGTCGTCGAGGAGCGCGAGGGAGTTGGCCAGACGATACATGGCGAAGAGCCGCGTCGCGCCGAGCGCGGGCATTCCGCCGCGGAACTTGAGTACCTGGGTCCCCGCCCCGGCCGTGGCCTCCACCATCGCCGGGTCGTAGCCCTGCGCCGCGAGCTTCTTCTGCCCCTCGGTCCCGCTGTAGGTCTTGGCGATATCGATCATCGCCTTGCCCGCTAGCTCGCAGGCCTCCTCGAAGCTCACCGGCACGAAGGGGTCGGCCCCTCGCTTGAGGTACTTCGCGTCCACGGCGCCCGTCTTCGGGTCCCGCGGGAAACCCGCCCGCACCCAGTCGAGGAACCCCTTGCGCACCATCGGACGCTTGCAGCGGCGGTCGCCGTAGAAGCGGCGCACGAGGGCGAGGCCCTTCTGGCAGCAGCGCGGGTCCCACCTCTGCCCGGCCTTCTTGCCGTCCAGGTCGGTCGCGTGCTGGTAGCCGTAGCTCGGGGCGATGCGCGTCACCACGCCGTTCTTGACGTGCGCCCGGAGGAGGCAGTTGTGCGTGTCGTTCGGCGCGCACAGGAAAACGTAGCTCGAGTCGGAGCGGTAGAGGTCGCGGTAGACCTTCTCCCAGCCTCGATCCGGATAGCTTGCGAGCGGGTTGTCCACCGAAACGGCCTTCAGCGCGCCGCTGCCGGACATGGCCTCGCGCCAGATGAGGGCCGCGCCGGCCCCACCCGCCGCGACGAGGGACAGGAACCGTCGTCGCGAAGGACCTGACCCGGGCGCCGGCTTCTGGGTAGCGGGGGCAGTGGATACTGGCTCGGGCGCGGAGCTCTGGCGCGGGTCGTCGGACACGAGCGGTCCTCCTTTTCGGGTCGCGGGGCGCAGGGCCGCGTCGGCCCTCTCGCCTCTGAGCCAGCCAGAGAGCAAGGGTCACGCCAACCCAGTCGACGCACCCGCGGGTCAGGAAGAAACGGAGGTTAGCGGCGTCGGGGCGTGGGAAGGGTCAAGCTGGCCGTGTAGCGCGCTATACAGCTTCGCACGCGACGGCTACACCGCACCGCCCTGGACAGCCTGAGGCAGGCGGCCGCTCTCGCGAGGGGGGGAACTACTTCTGCAGGAAGTCGATCGTCCAGAGCTTACCGCTCTTCGCGCACGCGTAGATGCCGGGACCGGCGTGCGTGAAGGACCGCTCGAGGAGGGTGGCCTTGTGACCGGGGCTCTTCAGCCACGCGTCGAACGCCTCCTTCGGACTGAGAGCCCCCTTGGCGCAGATCTCGCCGATCTTCTTGAAGGCGCCCCCGGCGTAGGCCACGCGCTGGGCAGGCCGCAGTCCGTCGGGGCCGACGTGCGCAAAGAAGCCCGCCTCGCACATGTACTTGCTGAATTCGCGCGCCGCGTACTGCGCCACCGCGTCGCAGGCGAGCGGCCCGGCGCCATTCTGCGCGCGGAGCTGGTTGGCCATCGCCAGGGCAGCCGTCTCCTCGGTGGAGCCGCAGGTCCCGGGGGCGAGGGGGGGGATCTTGGGGGCCGGCTTGCACGTTCCGCGATCCGGCAGGCACTGCCGCGCCTGCCCGCCCCCCTCCGGGATGGTGAAGCTCGCGCAGGTGTAGCCGGTCGGGCACTTCGCGCTCGCGCAGTCCTGCCCGCAGATCGACTCCTGGGTGGTCGCGTTCGTCAGGCAGTAGTTCGGCGGCCCCCCGCAGTGCTCCGCCCCCTCGCACGGCTTGCAGAGGACGCCTCCGGCCGCGCCGCCACCGTCACCGAGGAGCGGGGGAAGCTCGGTGCCGAGATCGCCGCGCGCCGCGCCGTCGCTCCTCGCGCCGCCGTCGCCCCGCCACGCGCCGTCCGTGCCGGATGAGCCGTCCACGAACCGCGAGAACCCCCAATCGGGAGGCGGTGGCTCGGGGCGCGCTCTCGGACGCGCGTCCCCGGCGCACCCGGGGATACCAAGGGTCGCCGCGACCACGAGGAGCCCCAGCAACTCGATCCGTGCTCCGCGCGCCGAGCTCCACCAGACCTGCCGAACCATCTCCGCTCTCCACGGCGGCGCTCTGCCGGGCGGGAGCTCCGCGCGGCGACGCCCAACGTCGTAGTGGAGCGCGCTGCCTCCAGGTCGCGCGGCAATCAGCGGGAATCCGCCGAGGGCCCTACCGCAGCGGAGGACGGGTCCGGGGAATCTGCTACCGCAGCGGAGGACGGGTCCGGGTGGCGAACCAGACCCGGTAGGCCTGCATGCGCTGCCGCTGCTCCTCGGGGGCCCGGCGCTTGCACGTCGCCATCTCCGCCGGAGCGCCCCCCCACCGGAGCTCGACGCAGTCGTTCGGGTTGTAGGCCATCTCGAGGCCTTTGCGCCGGGCCAGGACCTCCGCCATGGAAACCGTCTGGAGGACGCCGTCGCTCCGCACATACTGGATCGTCTTGTCCCGCGTGAAGCGGTCGAGCAGCGCCTCCATCTCCTTGCGGGCCTCCGCTGGAGCCTGCCCCGCGGCGAGCGCGAACCGCTTGGGCTGCTTCACCACACGCGCCGGGAACTGGAGCACGTCCTCGATGGCGATGAGCAGCCGCAGGTCGCGCGCCGGGGTGGAGAAGTCCTCCCACGCGCCCTTGGTCTCGAAGATCTTGGGTCCGTTCGGCATGGCGATGGTGCGGAAGGCCGACTTCTTCGCGTGCTCCTCGCCGGCCGCCACCGAGTCCACGCGCTCGAGCAAGAGCTCGTAGAGCGCGGTGAGCCGCTCCTGCATGGCCTGCCGGGGACCGAGCGGGCGGGGATTGATCACGCGATCCATCCGGTCGTAGAAGCCCTGCAGCCCGAGCTGGTACTGCTCGCTCGACGGGGCGGGGAAGTCGCTGCTCTTGCCGAGCTCCGCGTTGCCGAGCGCCACCGGGCGCCCGTCCCGCAGCACGAGCGGCCGGAAGGCCTTGAAGCCGCCGGCCCCGCTCCGGATGTCCGGGTTGAACATGAAGGCCCCGCGCCAGAAGCGCTTGCGTCCGACGGAGAGGTCCGGATGCCCATCCACGGCGTACATCAGCCCGCTCCGCTCCCCCTCCTGCGAGACCCACCGCGCGACCACGAGCAGGTGCCCGTACGGGTCCACGTAGACCGTCCCCGGCCGGAGCACCGCCCGCGAGAGCTTCACCGGGTAGAGGTCGCTCTCGTCGTCCTCGGGGGCCGTGCGCCCCGAGCCGGACTGGACGAAGCTCACGCGGGTCCGCAGGAAGCGCGAGAACGCCGCGCCCGGCGGCAAGGTCGCCGTCTCCGGCGGCGCGTCGAGCTGGGTGCGCAGCGGGCCGCACCTCGTGGCCCGCGTGGCGCTTCCCCGATCGCAGTGCCGGTAGCCGAAGGGCAAGCGGAGCTTCCAGGCGAAGTAGGCGCGCAGGAAGTACGGCATATCCGCGCAGTCCGGCTGCGCCACTACCGCGACCTTCGGATCGGTCCCGTCCTCTCCCGCGCCGAAGTGGTCGTGGAGGAGGTTTCGCGCCGGGTCGCGCAGCACCTGGTGCAGCGGCTTGAAGCTCACCTGCGCCCCGAGCGGAGCGTCGAAGAGCTTCTCGATCCACGCGCTGTAGAGGTTCTCGGCGGCGCGATTCCAGGCGCGTTCGATCGGCCAGAAGGGGATCGCTTTCGGCCCCCGGTCGCGAGCGGCGCTCACTTGCACGGCCGAACAGGCGACCGTCTCTCCGCGCTCGTCGACGAGCGCAGCGCGATAGCGTCCCGCCGTCGGCCGGTCCAGCTCCGCGAGCCAGAGGTACGGAGGTCCGCCTCGCTCGAGCACGCGCGGGCGTTCGGCCCCCGCAGCGGGCTCCAGGACCAGCCGCGCCTTCGGGAAGGGCCGCTCGCTGACCACGAGCACGCGCAGCGGCGCACCCGCCCTCGGGTGACGGGGCGAGACCAGCACTGCCGTTCCGGCACGGCTCGGGCAGCGTCGGGAGGCTTCTGCCGAGGCCACGGGCGCGATAGCGCCGCAGAGAACGAGCACCGGAAGGAGTGGCGGCGCGCGTCGCGCCGGGGCGCCCCACGATGCGAGGCGTGAACGAAGACCCATCGAACGAGCGTTGTAACACGCCGCCTCGACGGCGGGCCATTTCGCGGGAGCTCCGATCGCTGTGGTATAGTGGCCCCATGCGCGTCGCCGCTCGTGGAGTGCTCCTCCTGGGTCTCGTGCTGTCCGGCGGATGTTCGAAGGGGACGGTCCCCCGAACGGGCCTCGACTTCGGAACCTACGACCTCGGCTCTCCGGACGGAGGCGGCGACGCCGCGCCCCCGGATCAGGGAACCGCCCCCGACACGCTCGCCCCCTCCCCCGACGCGGGCTCGAGGCCCGACAGCGCACCGAGGCCCGACAGCGCGCCCAAGCCCGACGCCGGCCCCTGCGGCAACGGCAAGCTGGACCCGAGCGAGACCTGCGACAAGGCCATCCCCAGCGGAGACGAGGGGGCCTGCCCACCGGGATGCGACGACCGGAACAAGTGCACCACCGACAGTACGCAAGGGGCTGTGGCCACCTGCAACATCGTCTGCTCGCATCAGCCGATCGCCAACTGCTGCGGCAACGGCCTGAAGGAGGGGAGCGAATCCTGCGACGACGGGAACGTCGTGGCCACCGACGGCTGCGACACGGCGTGCAAGCTCCCCGGCGGTCACCTCCTCCTCACCGAGGTCGCCGTGGGGCCGAGCGGCGCCGAGTTCGTCGAGCTCTACAATCCGACGGGCTCCGCGGTGGCCCTCGACCGCTACCACCTCTCGGACCGCGAGGACTACTACAAGGTGGTGACCGGCTCGCTCGCGGCGGGCTCGACCGATTTCGCCGTGCGTTTTCCCGACGGCATGAGCGTCGCGGCCGGCTCGTACGTGGTCGTGGCCCTCGACGGCAAGGCCTTCCAGACCCACTACGGCAAGGCGCCGGACTACGAGGTTCGGCCGAGCGACGCCGCGATCAAGGACATGGTGCCCGCCGCCACCAACGGCCTCGGCGGCTCGGCCGGCCTGACCAACGAGGGCGAGCTGATCGTGCTCTTTCGCTGGACCGGCACCGGCGACCTCGTGTCCGACGTGGACTACGTGATCTGGAAAGGGAACACCGCCGCCGCGGTCTCGAAGAACACCTTCGTCTGCGTGGACGGCCCGGACGTCGGCACCCAGACGAGCTGCTACCTGAACGACACGGCGACGACCGCGCAGAGCTTCCTGCAGCCCCCGCAAGAGGGGGGCTCGCTGATTCGCTGCAACTACCTGGAGGCGGGCGAGGGGAAGAGCAACGGCAACGGCATCACCGGGCACGACGAGACGAGCGAGCCCCTCGCGGGGTCGGGCGGCACCTGGAAGCGCAACCCGAGCACCGCCCGGGAGCGCACCCCCGGAGGCCCGGCCCTCCCCTCCTTCTGCCCGCCGTAAGACCCGACGAGGAAGAGCCATGGCCGCGTCGCCGGAGGAGCAGAATCCGGTCTACTTGGTGCTCCACGGGCATTTCTATCAGCCGCCGCGCGAGAACCCCTGGATCGAGGCCGTCGAACGCGAGCCGAGCGCCGAACCGTTCCACAACTGGAACGAGCGCATCACGACCGAGTGCTACGCCGCCAACGCGCGCGCGCGGGTCTTCAACGACCAGGGACGCGTGGCGAACGTCGTCAACAACTACGAGCTGCTCTCGTTCAACTTCGGCCCCACGCTCCTCTCCTGGCTCGAACAGGTCCGCCCCGAGGTCTACGCGCAGATCCTCGAGGCCGACCGGAGCTCGGCGAGACGGCGTTCGGGGCACGGCAACGCGATCGGGCAGGCCTACAACCACGCCATCCTCCCGCTCTGCAACGCGCGCGACCTGCGGACGCAGCTCCGCTGGGGCGCCTACGATTTCCGCCACCGCTTCGGACGCGCGCCCGAGGCGCTCTGGCTACCCGAGACGGCGATCGACCAGGCCACCGTCGAGGCGCTGATCGACGAGGGGATGAGCTTCGTCGTGCTCTCTCCCCGCCAGGCCAAGCGGGTGCGCCCGCTCGCCGAGGAGGCCCAGTGGGTCGACGTCTCCGGCGGACGGGTCGACCCGCGCCTGCCCTACCGCATCACCTCGCGGCGAAACCCGCACCGCTCGCTGGCGGCCTTCTTCTACGACGGCCCCGTGGCGCACGCCCTCTCCTTCGAGCAGGCGGTCAACACCAGCCGGCAGCTCCTCGATCGCTTTCAGGGCGCGGTGGACCCCGCACGCGAGCTGCCGCAGCTCGTGCACGCCGCCGTGGACGGCGAGACCTTCGGGCACCACCAGCGACACGCCGAGCGTGCCGTGACCTACGCGCTGGGCACGGAAGCCGAACAGCGCGGTTTCCGCCTGACCAACTACGGTGAGTTCCTCGACGCCTTTCCGCCCACGCACGAGGTGGAGCTGGAGCTCGGGCCCGAGGGCGAAGGCTCGTCGTGGAGCTGTGCGCACGGCGTCGGCCGGTGGTGTAGGGACTGCGGCTGCCACGCCGGCGCTCCGGCGGGCTGGAACCAGGCCTGGCGCACGCCGCTCCGGCAGGCGGTGAACCTGGTGCGCGACCGCGCCGCGGACCTCTTCGAGGAGATGGGGGGCGAGCTCTTCCGGGACGTCTGGGCGGCACGCGACGCCTACGTGCACCTCCTGCTCGACCGCTCGGCGGCGGCGCGAGAGCGCTATCTCGACGAGCACGCGCGTCGCGCCGGCAGCACGGGGCAGCAGGTGCGGATGCTCCAGCTCCTCGAGCTGCAGCGCCACAGCCTCCTGTCGCAGACGAGCTGCGGGTGGTTCTTCGACGACATCTCGGGGCTCGAGGCGCTCCAGGTGCTGCGCTACCTCGCCCGCACCGTGGAGCTCGTCGAGCAGCTCTCGGGGCAGGTCGTCGAGCCGACGGTGCTCGCGGTCCTCGGGGAGGCGAAGAGCAACCTCCCCGAGCTGGGCACCGGCGCGGACCTCTACCGACAGCGCGTCCTCCCCTCGCGCATGGACAGCCGGCGCGTCGTGGCGCACTACGCGGTCACGGACCTGCACCAGACGCACGCCGGCGAGCTGGTCTACTACGGGCATCAGCTCCACCGCGTCTGGCATCGCCGGCTGGACAACGGCCCCTTCACCGTGGAGCTGGGCCGCCTGCAGGTGGAGCACCTGCGCACGGGCGAGCTCGACGATCTGGCCTACGCGCTGATCCACTTCGGGGGGCACGACTTCCACTGCGCGGTACGCCCCTCCGACGGCGGACACGGGCTCGTCGAGTTCGCCGAGGGCCTCGCGGCCACCTTCTCCGGGGCCACGGTGACCGACCTCCTGCGCGCGGTGGACGCGCAGTTCGGCCAGGCCTACTACCAGCTCCACCAGCTCCTCCGGGAGGAGCGCGAGCGGGTCCTCGGCGCCCTCTTCCGGCACCTGACCGAGGAGTTCGGGCGCATGTACGTCCAGCTCTACGAGAGCAACCGACGCACGCTGAACGCGCTCCTCGACGCGGGGCTCAAGATGCCCGAGGAGTTCCGCATCGCCGCCGAATACACGCTCACGCGGCAGGTGGACCAGGAGATCGCGGCGCAGCAGGGAAGCCGGGACGCGAGCCGGTATCGTCGCGCCCGCCAGATCGTGGCCGAGGCGGCGAAGCGCGGGTACCGCCTGAGCACCCGGCACGCGGCCCAGCTCTTCGACCAGCTCGTGAAGGAGAGCCTGACGCGGTTCACGGTGGAGGGAACGGTGGCCCGCTGTCGCGAGTTCCTCGACCTGCTCGCCCTCGCGCGCGAGCTGGAGCTCGGGATCTCCCTCGCGGAGCCGCAGGACCTCTTCTTCGCCTGGCTCGCGCGACCCGACGAGGCCTGGCGCCCGCTGCCCGAAGGCCTGCCGCCGGCGCTGCTGGAGGAGGTCGCGGGAGAGCTGGGGTTCGCGGTGGAGCTCGTGCGGGAGCGGCTGGGCGAACGGGCGGGCTAGCTAGATCCTGCCGGGAGTGAGCGCGGCGCGGCCGTAGAGCGTCCCGTGGTGGTCGAGACCCGAGAGGTCCTGGACCTCGGGAGCCGCATCCAGGTCGAAGTTGAAACCGGCGAGCGTGCTGTCGGTCACGCGCAGGTCCAGCTCGGGCAGGAAGCCGTCCAGGTGGAGCGGCTCGGCCGTCAGGCGAAGGTTGTCGAGGGCGCCGCAGAAGGCTGCCGCATCCTCCGCCACGCCGCCGACGTGCGCTTCGCCGTGCGGGCGCGTCCAGCGGCCACGGAACGCGGTCTGATCCACGAGCCCTCCGCCCACGTAGAGCCGGGCGACGCTCCCCTGGACCACGACCGCCACGTGGTACCAGTCCCGCGGCGCAACCGCGGCTCCGACGAGACTCGCGCCTCCGAGGCGGGCCCGGACGCGGCCGCGGTGCACGTCGAGCGCGAGCGAGCCGGAGGAAAAGACGCGCTGGTCACGCCCTTCGTCCACGCGGAACCAGAGCTCGAGGGTGAAGTCGTGCGAGAGCCCCGCCTCCGGGAGCCGGAAGCGCATGCCCCCGCCAGCGCAGGCCTGCAGCACCTGGCCCCGCTCGCCCACCTCGAGGGCCGCTTGCACCGGCTTGATGGGGCGCGCGCTCGCGGCCGGACTCGCCCCCGAGCCCGGCTGGAGGCGGGGGCCTTCGGCCAAAAGGTCGGCGGCCGGGCCGGAACCCTTCGCGGGCTCCGTCACGGCATCGCCGCATGCGGCACCCCCCATCAGGATGAAGGTGCACAGCATGACCCAGCGACGCACGTTGCCTGGCCGACCCGCGCTCATCGTTCTCCTCCTTGGTGAATGACGGTGCCGTTTTTCATTGAGGCAATATTCTGTGGAGCAACTTACATGCCGCGTACTAAATGAATTAACCATTTGAAATAATTACGTCATGAGCGGGTGCGCTGTGACAGAAGCGCACGCTCGGCCGACAAAAGCGGGGACAGCTGGCTCCACCGATACGTGTGTAGTTCTAGCTTCTTATGGACGCAGCAGGCACCTAGACCTACTTCGCACGCCAGGTATGAAAAAGGGGGTAGGATCAAGGCGCAGATGTGAGTACCATGACCATTAGTGCTCTCGTCGATCAGCACCTTCCTGACCGCCGCGTGGCTCGCGCTCTCCGGAAGCGCCGGAACGATGGACGATCCGCGCGCGTCGGCGAAGGAGGCCCTCGTGGAGTTTCACGGGCTGGCCCTTCACGCCCCCCTCGACGGGGCCCCTCGCTCAGTCCTTAGCGGATGGGGGGACGCGCGGGACAACGGCCGACGTCGACACAAGGGCCTCGACTGGGTGTCGCGCCAGGGGGAGCCGGTGCGCGCCGTGGCCCCGGGAACGATCCTCTTCGCCGGCGTTCAGCGTCGGCGGGGGCGACCCCGCAACCTGAAGGGGAACAGCGCGCGCGGGCTGCGGCGCTCGAGCATGGGACCGGGCGGCCTCTTCGTCATGCTCCGGCACGACAACGGCCTGGTCTCCTGCTACATGCACCTCTCGGAGAAGCGCGTGCAGGTGGGCGAGCGCGTCGCGGCGGGACAGCTCCTCGGGCGCGTGGGGCGCACCGGCATCAAGTCCTCCGATCCGCACCTGCACTTCGAGCTGCGCTACGGCGGACGGCACCTGAACCCAGCGCGGATCTTCGAGCCGTACCTGCGCTTCGACGAGCGCTCGGAACGCTGGCGTCCGAGGCGGCGAGCCAAGCCGCGGTCCAAGAAGCGCCAGCCGCGAGTGGCCTGCCACGCGCCGCGACCGGACCGAGCCCGCTCTCTCGGCCTGGCCACCGACGAGGGCCACGTCCGGGCATGAGCGCCCCCTCCGCGCTCGCCTTCCTCCGTCCGGACCTGCCCCTCCGCGCCACCTTCCCCGTCTCTCAGCTCCCGACCCGCGCCAAGCTGGATCAGAACGAGGCGCCCTTCGCGCTCCCCGAGGAGCTGCAGCAGGAGCTGCTCCGGCGCGCGGCGCGGCGAAGCTGGAACCGCTACCCGCAGCCTGCGGAGTACGTCGAGGTTCGCGCGCGCTTCGCCGGCTCCCTGGGCCTGGACCCCGAGCGGGTCCTCCTCACCGTCGGGGGAGACCAGGCCATCGTCGCCGCCTACCTGGCAGCCGGCGGCCCCGGGCGCAAGGCTCGCATCTTCGAGCCCACCTACCCGATCATCGCCCACGCCGGCGCCGTCACGCACACGCGCCTCGACCGGGTCGTCCTGGGACCCGAGCTCGCCGTCGAGGAACGGCACCTCGATCCCCCCACCGCGCTCACCTTTCTCGTCCGACCGAACAACCCGACCGGAGGGAGCCCTCCGCGGGAGCTCGTGGTGCGCGCCCTCGAGCGACCAGGGCTCGTCTTTCTCGACGAGGCCTACGCCGACTTCGCGGGGGAGAGCTGCCTCGACCTGGTCGAACGCGCGCCGAACCTGCTCGTGGGTCGCTCGCTCTCGAAGGCCCTCCTCGCCGGCGTGCGGCTGGGCTACGCGGTGGGGGACCCGGAGGTGATCGCGGCCCTCGAGCGGCTGCTCTTCGCGCCGTACCACCTGAACGCGCTGCAGCTCGCCGTGGCGGAGTCCTTCCCGGAGATCCGTCCGCACCTGGGCGCCGGCATCGCGCACGTGCAGGTCGAGCGCGAGCGGGTGGCGGTCGGGCTCCGCGCCCTGGGCCTGACGGTGTGGCCGAGCCGCGGCAACTTTCTGCTCTTCGCCGTCGCCGACGCGGCGGACCTCTGCCAGAGGCTCGCACTCGCCGGCGTGCGGGTGCGCGACGTCTCCGGACTGCCGGGACTAGGGCACCACCTGCGCGTCACCATCGGCTCTACCGAGGAGAACGCGCTCTTCCTCGAGGCGCTACGCGCCGCGGTCTGAGGATCGTTTCGGCGGGCGAAGAGCCCTCCGGCGTCGGCGCTGCACGGCGGAGAGCGCCACTCCCAGCAGCGCCCAGGCGAACGCCACCTCAAACCCCGCTCGATCGCGCTTGCCGGCCACGGTGCACCCGCCGGCACTCGCCTCGTCCCCGAGCTCCCCGTCGCCCCCTTCGACCGACGGAGGCGGCGACACCTGCTCCCCGCCCCGGGCCTCGACGCGCACCGTGACCACCTGCTGCGCCACCTCCCCGGCCGCATCGCGCGCCAGGACCGTGAGCTCGTGGACCCCCGGCGTCAGTGCCGGCGTCGCCAGCTCGTAGGGAGGCGCGCTGTCCTCGGCCGCTGCGCCGCCATCCACGAGGAGGCGCGTCTGAACCATCCCTCGGGCGCCGCCGGTCACGTTCACGCGCACGACGACGGGGCCCGCGGAGAGCACCTGCCCGGAGCCGGGGCTCGCGATCTCCACCTTGAGCGCGGTCTTGCCGGGCGTCGCCGGGGGCGTCGGCGGCGTCACCGGAGGCTCCACGCTCGGGGGCGGCCCCCCGACCGCCGGGCCGCGCAAGATCATGCTGCCGTGCTTGCCGTAGGTGCGCAGGTAGGCGCCCGAGACGAAGCCGTACCCGGCGTAGCCCCAGCGGTCGCTCCAGCTGTTCCTGAACTTGAAGTAGACCTCCGGCTGTCCGTACGGATCGGTACGCCGCTCGTAGCCCACGAGGAGCACCGCGTGGCCGCCGCAGGTCGAGCGGAAGTTACACCCCGCGATCCGCAGCGAGATCTCCAGGTCGCTCAGGTTCGGCTTGTCGAGCACGGGACCTTTGATGACCTCCGAATCCCAGATCATGCCCACCATGATGGTGGTCTTCGGATTCTCCGCCAGGTAGCGCATCAGGACCGCGGGGTCGGTGCCGGTGGCGCGAAGCTCGTCGATCCCCCAGCGGGAGTTCGAGGAGGCGCCGGCCGCCGGAGCTCCGCCGTAGGGCCAGTCACGCTCCTCGGCCAGCCGGTGGCCCTGAAGCCGCCAGACGACGTACACGTCCCAGCCGAGGGGCAGCCCGATGCGCTGCACGGTCTGCTCCACCGCCAGGTGAGACTTCAGGCCGTAGTGCGCCTCGATCATGGCCGTCGCGGCGAAGGACATGCAGGTGCCGCGATCCCCCTGGTCCCGCACGCGCGGCAGGTTCGGCGCGCGGTCGACGGTAGCCGGCAGCGTGTTGGCGCTCATGCCGCGCACCGGGTCCGGCGCCGGGTCGCCCTCCCGGTCGCCCTCTCCGAGGACCTTGGGCGAGAGGAGGGGGTAGCCTTCGGGGGTGACGTGCGCCGGCTCCTCCGCGGGCGGCGAGCAGGCGGTTCCCAGCAGCGCGAGAGCGAGCCCCACCACCGCACCGCGGACGAAGCTCGCACGAGGAGGGACGCGGGGGCGCGGCGCTGCGGGCATGCGCCCGGGCAGGTGCATCAACGGTGCCGAGGCGCGCTAGGGCCAAGGCGCGGAAAACGCACGCGAGCCGTCCTGAGCTAGGGCGCTCTCCGGCCGGGACACTGGCCGGCGCGATGGGGTTCAATGTCCCCACCGGGCGCCGCCCCGCGCCGCCGGCCTACTCCAGGCGAATCGTCTTGTCGTGGATCTTGCCCTCGACGAGGGCCGCGACGTGCAGGCTGCCGTCCTCGTCGAGGCGAAAGGTGAAGTCCACCTGCCGCTGCCCGGCCGGGGCGGGGCGCAGCCCCTTGTAGCGCAGCATGCCGAGGAGCTGTCGCTCGTCGATGCGGCTCTTCGCCCCCTCGTAGAGCGTGATGACCATCTCCGACTGTCCGTCCCTCTGCGTGAGGACGCTGTGACGCCGTTCGGCGGGGAGTGGGGTGTCTCGCTCGAAGAGCGTGTGGAGCTGACCGTCCTCGGTCCCCATGCCGATCGTGCGCCCGGCCACGTCCCGGAGCTTGCGCGCGCCGCTCGAGGCGCCCCCCGGCGCGTCGAGCCCCAGCTCCGCCGCGCGAATCGCCGCGCCCCGCACCACCGCCAGGTCCGCGTCGCCGAGGGTCGGCTTGCGATCGAAGTAGCGCCCCACCGCGTCGCGGATGGCCGGGACGAGCGAGGTCCCCCCCGTCATCACCACCTGATCCACGCGGCTCCGCTGCATCCCGACCTGCGAGAGCACGCGGTCCACCACCGCCATGGAGCGCTCGATGAGCGGCGCGGTCAGCTTCTCCAGCTCCCTGCGGCTCACGGAGTACGACAGCCCCTTCGTGCCCTGCGAGGTGTGGAGCAGGTTGTCCACGGTGATGCGCGCGGAGGACTTGCTCGAGAGCACCCGCTTGGCCGCCTCGCAGGCGAAGACCAGCGCCTGCCATTCCACCGCGCGTTGACGCAGGTCCACCCCGGAGTCCTTCCAGAAGCGATCGGCCAGGTGGTTCGCGATGGCCTGGTCGAAGTCGTCGCCGCCAAGCCAGGGGTCGCCACCCGCGCAGAGCACGCGAAATGCGGTGTCGGTCACCTCGACCAGGGAGAAGTCGAAGGTGCCGCCACCGAAGTCGTAGATGGCGACGATCCCCTGCCGGCCGCGAAACCCGTGGGCCAGCAGCGCCGCGCTCGGCTCGGTGAGCAGCGCCACCGGCTGCAGCCCGGCCTGCCGCGCCGCCTGTTCGAGCGCGGAGCGCTGAAGCAGCCCGTAGGCCACCGGCACGGTGAAGACCGCCTTGTGCACCTCGGCGCCGAGGAAGCGAGAGGCCCGCTGCTTCAGGCGCGCAAGGACCATCGCGCACACGTCCACCACGGAGTAGATCTCGCCGTGGGCCTCGAAGCGGATCAGCTTGTCGGTCCCGGCGAAGGTCCGCAGGGCGAGCGAGCCGAGGAGCGTGCCGGTCTGGGGATCCTTGTACGCCCGCCCGAGCAGGCGCTTCGGCGACGGGATGGTCCACTGGGCCTCGCCGCCGATCCGACGACGCGCCTCGGTGCCGACGAGCACCACGCCGGGCGCCGGGAAGGAAACCACTGACGGCGTGAGGAGCTCACCCCCCTCGTCGGGGATGACCTCGAGGCCGGCGCGGAGCACCGCCACCGACGAATAGGAGGTGCCGAAGTCGATGCCCACCACGGGCATGGGTCGCGCTTCGGGCACCGGCCGCGGCACGTACGCGGGTCCCGTAGGGGGACGCGCGGGACGCACCGCCGGCGCGGCGGCCCCCGCGAGCGGCCTCAGATACGCGGGCTCCGGCTCGGGGAGGGGATAGCTCGCCGGCCCACCGCCGTCGGGGGCACGCCGCGGTGGCAGCGCCGGCTCGACCTCGCTCGCCGCCGCCTCGCCGGTGGCGCGGGCCACCGCCTCCACCTCCGCCGTGACCGGGTGACCGAGGTCCACGTCGCTCGCCGCAGCCCCTCCGCGCCGCACGGTGGCGGGCAGCTCGGGGACGAGCGCCGCGGGGTCGGCAAAGCCCACCACCTGGGGCGGACCGACCGTCGGCCGCCGGGGCCCCGGAGCCATGGGGGGCGGAAGTTCCACCTCCTCGATGGTGCGCACCTCGGCGAGCGCCTCGTTGGCGGGGAGCGCATAGACCCCCGCGTCGCGCGTCGGGGCCCTGAACCCGTCGCCCCGCACAACTTCGCCAGCGCGCCCGACCGGCGGCAGCTCGACGTCGTGCTGGGCCCGCGCCAACGCGGCGAGACCAGCGAGCAGCGTCGGCGCATTCGAGGGCCCGGTCTCGAGCCGAAAGACGAGGGACCCGAGCGCCCCCTCCGCGGCCGGCACCCTGCGTCCGACGAGGCGCACGCGCTGCCCCGAGGGCAGCTCCAGCTCGAGGAGCGCCTCTCCCCCCTCCCCGCCGCCCTTGGCGAGGAGCGTCCCGGGCGGCGCGCTCGGCCGATCTCTCGGGTCGGCCACGTCAGATGACCTTGTAGAGCACGAGCCCGATGGAAAGGATCATGGACGCGATGATCAGCGCCATACCCCAGTTGCCCTTCTTGATCTCCTCCCACTCGTCGATGTCGCCGGAGAGCAGGTCGAAGACCTTGATCGCCAGCCCCATGGCGAAGGCGAAGGAGACGGCGGCCACCACGGCCCAGCCGAAGCTCCGCGCGAACTGCCAGAGCGTCATCATCAGCTCGTCCTTCATCGTCCTCTCCGTCGCCTGGGGTTGGTCCACATCATACTCGAACTCCACCGCCGCTCTAGCACGCGGAGGTCGTCACCGCTGGATGTAGAGCGGGAACGAAACCTGCCGCGGAGCGCCCCGCCGCCGGGGGAACTGGAGCCGCTCGAGCGCGCGAGCCAGGCAGCTCCGCAGCGCGGACGACGCCCCCGCCTCCTTCAACGCCAGCCGCGACGCCCGGCCGTCCGGTCCGACGGCGAAGACCAGCGTGACCCCCTTGAAACGCGAGCTCCGCGCCGCCTCCTGCTGCAGGCACGGCGCGAGCGTCCCCACCTGGCCGCTCAGGACCTCGGTGAGGGCCTGCGGGTCCTCGTCGTCGTCGTCGGTCGGCGCCCCACCGCCGCGTGCCTCACGGTCGTCGAACGCGAGACGCGTTCCCTGCTTCTTCTCCTCGGCCACGTAGCTCGACCAGAGCTCGGAGCCGGTCAGCCGACCGTCCAGGTGGAGGAGCACGGAGTGCCCGGGGCAGCGAAACGTCCGGTGCTCGAGCTGCCGCATCGGAACCGCCGCGACGACCTCGAGCTGCACGGTCGCGGGCGTCAGCGAGCTCTGGCGCAGCGCCTCCATGGCGCCCGCGAGGGCCGCCAGCACGCTGGACTGGTAGCGCACGCGATCGCTCTTGATGTGAAGGTTGACCCGGAGCTGCGCCCCCTCGCGTCGCACGGCGGGCGGCTTGTCCAGCGGCACCCGCCGCGCCTGGAGGCGTCGGGCGATCGCCTTGACCATCGCGCGCTCGTAACCCGCCGCCTCCGCCTCCTGCCGTTTCACGAGGGTGAGCCCGTCCCCGCGCTGCCCCGCCGTGACCACCTCCTCGGCGGAGAAGCGGTAGGTCTCGTACTCGGTCGCGCGGTGCTCGGTCGCCGTGCGCACCGTCACGAGCTTGAAGCGCACCACGTAGCTTCCGGTGCGAAGGACGGGCTGCTGCAGCGCCTTGCCGAGCAGCTCGACGTCCTTGGCCACCGCATCCCGGCAGATCGAGCGGCTGCAGGGATCCACGAGCAGGTCCACCTCGACCAGGATCTCCCGCAGCTCCTTCAGGCGCGAGGCGGTGATGCGCCCCGGGTAGAGAAAGAGCAGGAGCCTCGGGACGGCGCGTGGGCGGGCGGCCTGCAGGTAGCGCCGGAGCGCCCGCTCGATGCGCTCGAGCTCGGCGGTGGTGAAGGTCTTGCCCGTCGTGCGATCCAGGAGCGCGTCGAGCTGCCGGTCCGCGTCGGTCTTCGGTCCGCCGCCGTCGATACGCTGCTTGCTCCCGGTCCGGAGGTCCACCTCCAGCAACCGGGTGCGATCCCCGGCCCACGCCGCGCGAGGGCGTGGCCCCGCCAGGACCGCGAGGGCCAACAGAACAAGCCAGCAGGTTGAGCGCATGGGCGCGACCAGCATAGCCCGGCGCCCCTTCCCCCCGCTACTGCGCGGCGCGGCGGAGTAGCAGCCCGTTGCTCGCGACGGCCCAGAGCTCGGTCGGGCCGCTTCCCCACGCGGCGAGGAGGTCGGCCGACGGTTCGGGCCAGAAGTACCCGACGCGCTCCCAGCGCTCGCGCGCGTGCCGGAGCACGGTCCCTCCCTGGCCCACGGCGTAGAGCTCGTCGCCCGCTCGCCCGAGGGCCGCGAGATGCGCGTGGGTGAGAGGCGTCACCGCACGCAGCGCGTCACCCCGGTGTTCGAGGATCGTGCCCGAGAAGCCGACGATCCAGGTGACGTCGCCGCTCGTGCCGTGGACCGCCGTGAGGTGCGCGAGCGTCCCCGTCTCGAGCCGACGAAACCGCGCTCCATCGAAGCGGAGCAGCGTGCCGTGCTGCCCGACCATCCAGACGTCGCTCGCGCCGCGTCCCCACACGCCGCTCAGGTGCTCGGTCGTGGGCCCCGGGAGCAGCCGCCACGCGCCGCCGTCGTAGCGCAGCACGGTCCCCCCGGCTCCGACGGCGTAGATGGTCGACGCGTCGCTCCCCCAGAGGCCCACGAGGTGCTGCTTGGTCGGTGCAACGACGCGCGCGACGCGACGTCCGTCGTAGTGCAGGAGGGTGCCGTTCCACCCGGCGGCCCACAGATCCTCGGGCCCGCTCGCCCAGAGCGCCGCGAGGTGCTCCGTCGTCCCCGAGGCTACCGGGTCGAAGCGCGCGCCGTCGCCTCGCAGCAGTCGCCCCTGCGCGCCCGCCAGCCAGAGCTCCTTCGGGCCGGTCCCGAAGACCGCCGCGAGCGGTCCCGGCGTACCGGACCAGACGGCCTCGAGAGGGACGAAGACGTTTCCCTCGAGCCGCGCCCGGTGGACCTGCAGGCACGCCGACTCCACCGGGCACTCGTGGACGAAGGGGTCCTCGCCCCGACAGCGCCTCGACGGCTCCGCGTACGCCTCGGCGGAGCGGCAGGAGCCGGCGCAGCAGGTGACGGGCCCCTGCCCCTGAAAGTAGGCCACCGCGCACGGAGAGCGCAGCGGACAGCGCGCGGCGGGCGTCTCCGCGGCAGGACAGCTACACCCCGAGGACGCCGTCGGAGCCGGTTGTTCGCACGAGGCGCAGCAGGCAGCGTTGGAGCTGCACAGGCCGATGTGGCAGCCGGCCAGGGCGAGGAGCACGCCGCCGAAGAACGCCGCTCGCATCATCGAGGCGAGTGTACCAGCTCCGCCTCCGCTCCACTGCCGCGCCACTGCCGCTTGACCGCCTTCGCCACCCCCGACGAGAATCGCGCGATGCAGCCCCTTCGCGCCCTCCCCTCGTCGGTCGCCGCCCGGATCGACGCCATCTATTCCGACCTGGACGACACGATCTCCACCGGGGGCCGCGTCTCTGCCGCCGCCTTCGCCGCCCTCTGGCGCGCCCAGGCCGCCGGCGTGAACGTGGTGCTCGTCACCGGACGCCCCGCGGGATGGTGCGATCACCTGGCCCGCATGTGGCCGCTCGCCGCCGTCGTCGGAGAGAACGGCGCCCTGGCCTTCGCCTGCGAGGAGGGCCGCATGCGGAGGATCTACGCCGCGCGAGAACCCGACGCGGCCGCCCGTCTGGCGGTCATCCGCGACGAGGTCCTCGCGACCGTCCCCGGCTGCAAGGTCTCCGCCGACCAGCCCTACCGGGAGTACGACCTGGCGATCGACTTCTGCGAGGAGGTGCCCCCGCTCCCCGAGGACGAGGTGGACCGCATCGCCGCCATCTTCCGGCGACACGGCGCGACGGCCAAGGTGAGCTCGATTCACGTGAACGGCTGGTTCGGGAGCTACGACAAGCTGAGCATGTGCCGTCGGGCCGCGGGGGAACTCCTCGGCGCGCCCCTCGACCCCGAGCGTGCCGTCTTCGTGGGCGACTCTCCGAACGACGAGCCGATGTTCCGGGCCTTCCCGCACGCCGTGGGCGTCGCGAACGTGCGGCGCTTCGCCCCTCGCCTGGCCGCACCCCCGAGCTACGTCGCCGACGCCGAGAGCGGAGCGGGCTTCACCGAGGTCGTGGACTACCTGCTCGCCGCGAGGGGGAAATAGGAGGCTACACCTCCACGTCGCCGCGGAGGAGCGCCCCATCGGGGATGCGAGCCGGAGCGCCTCCGAGGTTCCGCACCGTGACCGCGCCTTCCACGCGCACGTCGCGCCCGAAGGTCACGTCCCCCTCGACCGTGAGCGCGGTACACCGCAGCAGGCTGAGCGGGTGCGGAAAGCGGGCGTCGAAGTCGGAGAGTCCCTGGTAGTACCGATCGTCGAGGCGCACCACCGGAGGACCCAGCGCCGCGTCGCGAGCCCGCGCGGGTCGCACGGCCCCGTCCTCGTCGAGTCGACAGGCGTCGGAGCGCAGGACCAGGAGGTCGCAGGTCGCCTTCACCGGAGCGAAGCGCGCGCGCGGCACGCGGATCCCCGCCGCTCGCTCGAATTCGCCGATCCCGGCCCCCATGGCGGTCTCGAGCTGCACCACCTCCACGCCCGCCACCTTCTTGGGATTCACGATCAGCGGCAGACACACCCCCGGCCCTCGCAGCCGCTGCAGCATGGCGTCGATCCGCCACCAGAGGTTGTTCGTGTTGAAGACCGGAAAGCGGTCCAGGTCCTCGAAGTCCGCGAGGTGCTCGACCTCGACCTGACTCCGCTCGAGGAGCATGAGCTGCCGCCCACCGTACCGGACCAGCGTCCCCCCTTTCACGTCGGCCGGGCTCTTGTCGGTCACCTCCATCGCGAAGTCCAGGCCGCGTTCCTCGAGCAAGCCGAGGACCCCGAGGTCCACCGTGGCCGAGAGGTTGTCGATGTTCGAGACGAAGGCCCACCGGTACCCGAGGGCCGCGAGGCGCTCGAGCAACCCGCTCAGATAGAGCGCCAGATAGACGTCCCCGTGCCCCGGAGGGGTCCAGTTCTCGTCGACGTCGACGAAGGTGGCGGGGCGGCCCGTCACCCGCTCGATCCGCGGCACCTTGTGCTGCAGAAAATCGAGGGGCAGCCCGTCGGGTTGCCGGAAGCCCGCCATGACCTCGAGCGAGTCGGCCCGCGTGTGAAAGCTGTTCATGAGCAGCAGCGGCAGGCGAGCGCCGTGGCGGGCTCGCAGCGTGACGAGCTGGCGCGCGACGAGCGCGAGGAAGCTCTGGCCCTCGCGCACCTCGATGAGGGACTTGGCGCGGTCGAGCTTCATGGTCGTGCCCAGCCCGCCGTTCAGCTTCACGCAGACGAGCTGGTCGAGGAGCTCGGCCCCGCGCGCGCGGCGCGCCGCTTGATCTACCTCTGCGTAGGCGATCACGTCCGTGGGGCCGGGCACCGCCACGTCGGCCCAGGGGAGCTTGCCCGTCGCCCCCTCGCGATACAGCCCGTATTGCCTCGAGAACTCGCGAATGAGGGGCTCGGGCAGCCCCTCAGCGCGCATCCGTTCGACGAAGAGGACCAGCTCGGCAGAAGAGTCGTTCGACATGCGACGAACCATACCGCCACGCACCGCTCGCTGTCACGACGACCGAGGAAGGCCGATCTTCGCCCCGCTCCCCTTGTGCACCCCGCGTCCGTCCGGTAAGACCCTGCTCATGCGAAGGCTCCTCGGGTCATGGCTTCTCGGCGGCGCGTGGGCGCTCCTCCTCGCCGGCTGCTCCCTTCCTCCCGCGCAGGCGCCCTGCGCCGACGTGGATTGCTCGGGACACGGCGTCTGCGTCACCTACGAAGACGGCCCCCGGAAGGTTCCGACCTGCCGCTGCGACGCGGGGTACCTTCCGTCGGCCTCCGGCTGGCTCTGCCTCCCGCAGAACGACACCTCGCTCTGCGCGGGGGTGACCTGCTCCGGCCACGGCCGCTGCACCTCTCGCCGAGGGCGCGCGGCCTGCACCTGTGACACGGGGTACCGCACGAGCGACGACGGACGAAGCTGCCTGGACGGCTGCGCCGGGGTGAGCTGCTCCGGCCGCGGCGTCTGCGCGCTGGACGAGGGGTTGCCGCGCTGCGGCTGCGACGCGGGGTATCGCACCTCCGCCGACGGCCTGGCCTGCGAACGCGGCCCAGGCACCTCGCTCACCTACGCCCTCTACTGGGAGGACAACTCCGACTGGTCGATCGGCCGCGCCACCGTGGATTTCACCCCGGGCCCGCGCGATCCGGTGGAGACCGCGAGCTACGGCGTCCACCTCGACCAGGGCGGTCGCGGCCTCACCGAGGAGACGCGCCTCGACCTGCACCTCACGACCGACGGCTCCGAGGTGCGCGCCTTCGAGCTCGACCAGACCCTGACCCAGGGCAACGTCGCGCGCCGCCGCTTCGCCGAGGGGACGCTCGCCCCCGGCCGAGCCACGCTGCGCCACCAGCGCGCAGGCGCCACCTTCGTGCGCGAGCTCGCGCTCCCGCAAGGAGCCCGGCCCCTTCTCGCCCCCGGCCTCGGCGAATACCCGGGCTGGGTCGTGGGCCCCCTCTCGCCCACCTTCTATGCGCTCCTTCGCGCGCGCTACGACGCAAATCGCGGCGGCGAGCAGTGGATCGACGCGCTCTCGCCCGAGTCAGGCGCTCGCATCCCAGTCGCCGTGCACGCGGTCGGTACTCCGGCGGCAGACGGCGGCCCGGCGCTGCTCGAGCTTCCCGACCTGCACGTGCGCGCGCACTTCCGCGAGGCCTACCCGGAACGCGTCGTCTTCTACCAGGCCGAGCTCACCCTCGGCCGCGTCGAGGGGGTCCCCGTCGATCTCAACCGCTCCGCCCGACCTGCGGCCGTGGCCTGGCCCGAGCCGCCGGAGCTCCCGAAGGCAGCCGAACAGACCGTGGTGGTGCCGGTGGAGGACGGCGCCGCGCTCGAGGGGACCCTCACGCTCCCCCCCTCGCGCACCGGCCCGCTGCGCGCCGTGCTCTTCGTCGCCGACGCGTCCGCCCACGACCGGGACGCCCCCGCGCGACGCCTCCCTCACGCCGCGCTCCACCGCCAGCTCGCGCTCGAGCTCGCGCAGGCCGGCATCGCCTCCCTGCGCTACGAGGCGCGCCTGTCGCGACCCGACGCGCGAGCCCAGTTCGTCGGCCTCGACTCCCTGACCGCCGACGCCGAGGCCGCCTTCGCCACCCTGCGCGCGATGAAGGACGTGGACCCGAAACGGGTCTACGTCGCGAGCTTCGGCTGGGCCTCGCTCGAGGCGCTGACCCTCCTCGGACGCGGCCACCAGGTGGCCGGCTACGTGGGCCTGGCGCCCATCCTGGCGCGGGCCGACCTGGTCGTCGTGCACAGCGCCACCCGCTGGCTCAAGGCCGCCGGTTTCAGCGACCGCTTTCTCGACCGACAGCGCGCCTCGACGCTCGACGAGCTCTACCGACTGCGCCAGCGCAGCTACCGCGCTCCGCGCTACGACGGCGATCCCGTCGAGCTCTGGCGGGACCGCCTGCGCTTCAACGGTCTTCCGACCCTGGTCGGTTTCGCCGGTCCCGTGCTGCTCCTGCGCGGAGACAAGGACCAGGACACGCCCCCGAGCCAGCTCACCTGGGCCGAGCAGGCCGCGTCGGGGGCCGGCAAGTCGAACCTGAAGACGAGGACCCTCCCGGGGCTGACGCACGTCTTCGGCACGGAGAGCGCGGAGGACCCGCTCTGGGAGCGGGCCCACTTCCCCTACCGCGTGGCTCCCGCGCTGGTCAGCCAGCTCCGCACCTTCTTCGAGACGCCGTGAGGCTCCCCATGCGCACCTCGCTCTCCCTCGCCGCTTTAGCGTTCACGCTCGGACTTCCGGTGGTGCACGCCGCCGGCGGCGCCCGGGCGGAGGTCGTCACGCGCGTGACGCTGGCCTCGGCTCCGCTCGACCGGGCCCGGCTCACGATGCCCGGCTTCGCCATCAACCGGACGCCGGGTCAACCCCCGTTGCCCGAACGATCGGTGCAGCTCGCGCTCCATCCGCAGGTGGACCCGGCCTCGGTGCGCGTCGAGGAGACGCTCGGACCGCAAGAGAGCCTCCCCGGCCGTCAGCGCCTGCTGCCGAACCCGCCGGCGCTCCTCATCGCCCGGGGCCGCGCGACCCGCGTATGGGTCGGCGCCGAGCGCCCGCGAGAGGGCAAGGACCTGGCGGCCTACGGCGAAGGAGTCTTCCCGCGCACCGTGATCCGGCAGCGCGGCCTCGAGAACCGTGGCGGGATCGTGCTGCTCAACCTGCGCTTCATGCCGCTCCGCTACCGGCACGCGACCGGCGAGCTCCTCCTCGCCCGCCACGCCGCGCTGACGGTGCGCTATCGCCTGAAGTCGGACCGCCCCGCTCCCCTCGCGATCGCCGCGGACCTCGCGCAACACCTCGAGCCGACGCTGAACCTCGAGCAGGCGCGGTCCTTCTACCCGCGGACGGAGACCGCGGCCCGACCCGGCTACGCCATCGTCATCCGCGACGGCCTGCGCAAGAAGAGCCAGGCCCTCGGCCCCTTCGTGGCCCACAAGGAGTCGCTCGGCTTCGCGGTCACCGTCGTCTCCGACGACGCGCTCTCCACCGTCGCCGCGCCCCCCGCCGCGGACGACGCCGATCGGATCCGGCTCTGGCTGCAACAGCACTACCGGAAGCTGAATCTCCGCTTCGTGCTGCTGATCGGTAATCCGGACCCCACGCGACCCGGCGTGCCGATGAAGCTGACCTACTCGATGGCACGAAACGCCTTCAACCGCGAGCTCGCTCCCACCGATCACTACTTCGCCGATCTGACGGGCAACTGGGACCTCGACGGGGACGGGATGGTGGCCGAATTCCCCGACGACGACGGCCCGGGAGGCGTGGACCTGGCACCCGAGGTCTACGTGGGACGCATCCCCGTCTACGACGAGAACGCGGTGATCCTGGACCAGATCCTCACCAAGACCGTCGCCTATCAGCTCGACCGCCGCGACCGGAGCTGGCGCAAGCGCGTGCTCCAGCCCGCGGCCATGCTCTTCCTCGAACGCCAGTACGGGGACGAGAACAAGATCCGCGTGGACGGCGCCGACATCGCGGACGCGATCTACCAGCAGGTGATCAAGAAGGCCGGCTTCGGACACACCCCGATCTACGAGCGGGCCGGCGTGGACCCGTCGCAGCTCGCGAGCCCGCTCGACCTCGGGCGCGAGAACGTGCTCGCCGAATGGCGAAAGGGCTACGGCCTGGTCAACATGGTCGGCCACGGCTCCGCCTCGGGCATCTTCCGCCTGGTCTGGCATCGGGACAACGGCGACAAGGTACCCGGCTACGGAGAGGTCGCCGAGCCACCGTTTCTGCGCTACGACGACGTCGGACAGCTCGACGACACCCGGCCCTCCTTCGTCTTCCACGCCTCGTGCTCGAACGCCACGCCCGAGAGCCCCGACAACCTCGCCTACGGACTGCTCCGCTCCGGCGCCGTGGGCACGGTGAGCAGCACGCGCGTGGCGCTGGTGCTCCTCACGGCCGGCCCGGCCGCCTCGCAGAACATCTTCGGCCTCGCGCGAGCCTTCACCGACCAGCTCCTGCGCGGCAAGAGCGCGGGGGAGGCCATCTTCGAGGCGAAACAGCAGATCGCGGGGGACGCGGGCCCCCTGTACTGGTTCACGAAGCTCGAGATCGGCCTCTACGGCGACCCGTCGCTGCCGCTCATGACCTGCACCGCCGACGCGCAGTGCGACGACGGGCTGCGCTGCAACGGCAAGGAACGCTGCGCCACGGGGCAGTGCGTCCCCGGCGAGCCGGTCTTCTGTCCCGCGGCCGACCCGTGCGCGGAGCGCTACTGCAGCGAGGCGAGCGGTCGGTGCGAAGAGAGGGCCCGCCCCGACGGCGAGCTCTGCGACGATGCGACCTTCTGCACCGTGGAGGACCGCTGCGAAGGGGGGCGATGCCTCGGTGTCCCGCGCTGCGCCGCGCCGAGCAATCCCTGCGTCGTCGGCCGCTGCGACGAGAAGGCGCGCACCTGCGACGTCGAGCCGCTGCTTCCGGCCGGCCAGGCCTGCCACGTCGGCACGGATCGCGAAGGGACCTGCGTGGGGTCGGTGTGCGAGCCGGCCAAGGGCGGGGGCTGCAGCGCGAGCTCGGGCCCCGGGACGCAACGCGCGCTCCCGCTGCTCGGGCTACTCGTCGCCCTGCTGGCCGTCGTCGTCCGTCGCCGCCGCCGTCACCACGGCCGTGCCTGATCGCCGTAGCGGGCCTTGAACTCGTCGGTCGAGAGGCTGGCCGTGCGCGCCAGGGACTCGAGCTGCGGCCCCTCGAAGTCGTCGGGACCCAGGCGCACCATATACCGCCGCGCGAGGGTGTAGCCCGCCGAGTCCACGTCCACGCGACGCACGCGGGTCTTTCCCGTCACGGGGTCGAGCAGATCGCGTAGCCGGATGGGCATGATCTCGGGACCGTGCATGCAGACCATGGTACCGCTGTTCCCGCCGAGGAGGATCCGCACCGCCGCGTGGCCGAGGTCCTGCGTGTACTCCATGTCGCTCGCGATGGGGGCCGCGCAGCGCAGCTCGTAGCCGATGTTCTTCTCGACCACGGTGAGCTTGACCCCGCGCTCCGCGAGGGCGGCACGCACGCGGTTCTTCAGGATCTGCCCGAAGGGGAGCTCGGCCAGCCGCACGTGACCGTGGTCGTCGCGCTCGGCCTCCTTCAGGTCGGCGAAGTCCCGCTCGTCGATCGCCTCGGCCGCCCCCTCGGCGATGACGGCCACCCCGTAGTCGTGCCCCTGCACCTTGCGCTTGATCACCGCCCCCTCGAGGATGCGCGAGAAGCTCTCGAGCGAGACGGTCCTGCCGCGGAACTCCTCCGGCACGATGGTCAAGGTCGCGCTCGCCGCCTTGCCGATCCCGAGGGCCAGGTGCCCCGCGCTCCGCCCCATGGCCACCACGAAGTACCAGCGCCCCGTGGTCCGGGCGTCCTCCATCAGCGTGGTGACGATGTCCGAGCCGATCTGCCGCGCCGTCTGATAGCCGAAGGTAGGCAGGTCCGCCGGGAGCGGGAGGTCGTTGTCGATCGTCTTGGGCACGTGCGCGATGGCGATCTCGTTGCCCGAGAGGTGATCCACGCGGCTCGCCGTGAAGGCCGTGTCGTCGCCGCCGATGGTCACGAGGTAGTCCACCTTCAGCTCGCGCAGCGCCGTGATGACGTTGTTCATCTTGGCTTCGTCGCGGGCCGGCGCCTCGCGGGAGGTGCGGAGAATCGACCCGCCCTGCAGGTGGATGCGCGAGACGTCTTCGATCGTAAGCGTCCGGACGTGGCTCGTCTCGCCGCGCGCCAGCCACTTGAAGCCCTCGAGGATGCCGATCACCTCGAGCCCGTCGTTGATCGCCTCGATGGCCACGGAGCGGATCACCCCGTTGATTCCCGGCGCGGGGCCACCGCCCACCACGATGGCGAGCCGCTTGCCGCGACCCTGGCTACGAGACGATGTGGTGCTCTGCGCTGCCATGGAATGCCCTCCTGTCGCCGGTGGCGTGCGGGGGACATCCTAACTCTGTTTATGCAGAGGGAGGGCTGCGGTTTTTGCCGGAGCGCGAGGGGGAGGTGAGGCGAGGCGCGGCGCGAAGCACGAATGGGGGAGCGAGCGCTGCGGGGTTACCGAGCGCTGCGGGGCTACCGAGCGCGGCGCCGACGCGCGAGGGCGACGAGGCCGAGGAGCAGGCCGGCGGTCAGGAGGCTCGACGCAGCCGAGGACGAGGTCGCGCCGACCTGGCAACCACCGAGGAGCGTCTCCTGCTCGGCCGCGGGGCCTTCCACCGTACCGGTCACGGTCCCGTTTGCCGTCGCGTTCGACGCACCGGCGAGGCCGAGCTCGGGCGACTGCGTGCCCGCCGGGAGACCGTTTACGGAGCCGCTACCCGACGCAGAGCCCGGAGTTCCGGGGTTGTTCGCGGGGACCGGAGCGGGCGCGGGAGCGGGCGCGGGCGCAGGAGCCGGAGCGGGCGCGGGCGCGGGCGCCGGAGCGGGCGCGGGCGCGGGAGCCGGAGCGGGAGCAGGAGCAGGAGCAGGAGCAGGAGCGGGAGCCGGAGCCGGAGCCGGAGCCGGAGCCGGAGCGGGCGCAGGAGCCGGAGCCGGAGCCGGAGCCGGAGCGGGCGCGGGAGCCGGAGCGGGCGCAGGCGCAGGCGCCGGTGCGGGAGCCGGTGCGGGCGCGGGCGCCGGAGCCGGAGCGGGCCCGCCGAGGCCGAACTCGAAGGCGCCGATGTCCAGCGAGCCGACCTTCGGCAGACCCATGTCGAAGCCCTTGTCGATGGCCGGGCTACCCGACTGGAGCTGGAAGTCACCGGCGGCGGCGTTGACAAACCTGGGGTCTCCCGTGGTGGCGTTTGCGCCCGCAGCCGTCGCGCCGAAGAAGAGGTTGTTCGACACGGTGTTCGCGCTCATCGCGCTGCCGGTGAACCCTCCGAGGCCGTTGTTCGAGATGATGTTGTTGCGGATGACGTTGCCCGTCACCTTGCCGCCGTTGCTCGAGAACTGGATGCCGTAGTGCTTGTTGGCGTTGAAGACGTTGTTGTAGATCGTGTTGTTCCCCATGTCGCCGCCGCCCGAAGGCCAGAACTCGAGGCCGCAGTAGGCGTTGCCATAGGCCACGTTGCGGAAGATCTGGTTGTTCGTGGTCAGCGCCGCACCCATGGCCCCGTCCCCGACCGTGATCTGGAAGGCCGAGGCGCCGTTGTTGTAGACGCGGTTGTCAAAGAAGCGGCTGTTCGTGGAGTGGTTCAGGTAGATCGCCACCGCCTTGTTGCCGTAGAGCGTGTTGCCGTACACCTCGGCGTAGGTGGAGGCGTCCTTGACGTCGATCCCCTCCATCGCGTTGTCGTGGACCAGATTCCCCGCCACGGTCGCGTAGTGCGAGCCGCTGATCGTGATCGCCTCGTGAATGCCGCCGCCGTTCCCATCCGCGCGCACGACCTCGGAGTTCAGCACCTTCACGTTCGACGAGCCCTGATCCACGACGATGCCGCCGTGCCGGCTCGTGTCCATCTTCATCTTCTCGAGCGTGACGAAGCTCGAGCGCGTGACGTTGATGCCGTAGTAGGCGGAGGCGTGCGAGGTCAACCCGCTCAGGTTGATGTACGCGCTGTCCGCCACGTGGATGAGGCCCGCGTCGTTGACCCCCACGCCGCTGCCTTCGATGACCGGCGCCGCGCCGTCCGCCGCCTTGATCGTCACGGGCGCGGCCGCCGTGGCCTTGAGGCTGCTCACCACCAGACGTTCGCTGTAGCTCCCCGCGCCGATGACGAGCGTGTCGCCCGCCTTGAGGCTCTTCGTGCCCTTTTGCACCGTACAGAACGGCTGCGACGAGGTGCCGCTGCCGGTATCGCTGCAACCGGTCTTGCCAACGTAGTAGGTAGCGGCATACGCCGAGCTCGCCGCGAGACTGACCGTGAGCGCCAGAGCTCCTCCCAGCCAACTCTGTGTCCCTCTACCCGCTCCACGACCACGCGCCAGAGTCTTCTTGGTCAGCGACATGGGCCCCTCCTTTTTGCTGTGGGTGGGGCCTTCCTTCGGAAGGCCAGATTTTCGGCTGTCACCCTCCCCCATCGACCAACTCGTCGGGCACTTAACAGTATTTTTCCGAGAAGTGCTCAACCGCCGAACTTTGTTAAACTGTTTCGTCATCTACCCCACAATAATAGTTTCGAACGTTCGCATGATCAATGTATATTTTTTCTGCCATAGTACGTTACGTAGGCACACTCACCTTCAATTCGCGGCCTGTAAGCCCCAAACTGCGCCACATAAACGTATGCACGAGTACAAAAATCGGCAGAGCCGATGTACGGGCGGGGGGTGGAAGCCCTCCTAGGTGGGCCCCAGAATCGTCTCGATCTCCGCAACAATCTCTCGTTCCTCGTCCGTGACGTGTGCGTCGGCCACGATGAGCTCTCTCACCGCCCGCAGGGCCGCCTCCCGATGCTGTCGTAGGTAGCCGAGGTCGGGTGCAGGCAGCGCGGCGCGTCCCGCCACGGCCTCGCGGAGCTCTCGCTCATCTTCGGGAGCGACGCCGAAACGCCGAGCCTGATCCCCGAGCAGCTTCGCCTCGACGAGCTGCAGACGGTGATCGGCCCACGCCACTTGCAAGAGCAGCTTGAGCACCTCGCGGCCGAACCTCGGCTCGTTGACGACGTCGTTCATGAAGGAGCGCATGTTTGCAATCGCTCGTCGACGAGCGCAAGCAAAATGCCCAGCGGCAACTACGATCGCCTGGGGCTCGAGTCACCGATGAAGTGGGAGTCGAGTCTCCACTGCGCCGCAAGCGATCGATGATGCAGGGGGAATTTCTCGACGGAGAACTGTGAAAAAACGACTCACGTCGAGTCGACTTCGCGACGTCGATCGCGATGATCGCTAGAGCGTTCGCCCGTTCTGCGCAGCGTCGTTGTAACGCTTGAGCAGCTGCGTCTGATAGCGCTGGTAGAGGAGCGCGGCCTGCCTCTGCTCCTCGTGTTCCTTGCAGCTCAGGCGCTTCTGTTCGTCGGGGTCTGCGACGAGATCGAAGACCCAGCACTCGTTCGTCTTGAACGAGATCTGGAGCTTCAGGCGCGACTCTTTGATCGCCGTGAGCGTGTTCTCGTTCCCCCACAGAAAGACGTAGCGCCGACGAAAGCGGTCCTGAAAGAGCGATTCGCCCTGCAGGAGCCGCTCCTCGTGTTTCAAGCCCATGGCGTCCACGAGCGTGGGCAGGAGGTCCACGTGGCTCGTCGCCTCCGTCACCTTGCGCGCGGCGAAGAGGCGCGGCTGGTGAAAGAGCATCGGGACCTGGTAGTTCTCGTTGTAGCTCCCGCGCGAGTGCGTCCAGTTGCGGCCGTGCTGGCCGAAGGCCTCGCCGTGATCCCCGACGACCGCGAGGATCGTCCGGTCGAGCTGCCCGAGAGACTTGAGCCGCTCGTAGATGCGTTCGAGCTGCAGGTCGAGGCAGCGCAGGTTGTTGTAGTAGCGGTAGAGCGGCTTGACGGGCGGCAGAACCTGGCAGGGGGCCCCGTAGTCGGGATACGGCCAGTGCGCGACGAAGCTGTAGTACACGCCGAAGAAGGGGCCCTTCACCTTGCCGAGGCGGTCGAGGAAGAAGTCCACCGTCTTCCCTTCGTCCTTGGACATCGAGCGCCCCTCGACCTTGCCGCGAACGGGGAGCGAGCCGTAGTCCCAGAGCTCCTTGAGTCCGCTGTTCACCACGAACGCCCGAGGGAAATACCAGTCGAGCGGGGCTGGAGTGACCAGGAACTTCTCGTACGACTCCCCGAGCAGCGTCGCAAACGAGGGGATGCGGAGGTCCTTGCGCAGGGAGAAGATGCGCACCTGCGGCATCGGATTGAGACCGCTCAGGATCGAGAAGATGGCGCGTGGGCTGGAATTCCCCGAGGCGAAATGGTTCGCGAGAAAGAGGCTCTGCTCGGAGAGGCGCTGAAGAAACGGCATCGGCACCTTGTTTCCGACCTTGGTGCGAAAGGCGTACTGCAGCCCGGTGCTCTCCATGATCACGAGCACCACGTTCCAGGGGCCCTTCGCCGCGGGAGGTAGCGTCTTCTTCGGCTGCACCTCGGGTCTGACGAAGGTCGGATGCACGAAGCGCGGCGAGTCGAGCTGCGCCTGAAACGTGGCCGGAGCGGGGGCGGCGGTGGGACCGTCTTCCGCGCGCTCCTTCTTCGGCCCCTCCTGCGGGCGATCGCGCGTCGGGGACTCGTCGTCGAGACCCGCGGCGTGCGGGCGGTTGCCCCGGCTCGGTCGCTCGCTGCCCTCCTGCAGCGCCTGGATCCCGGCGATCACCTCGGGCACCGCGAACCACACGGGGCTCTGGCGCAGCTCCGCGGCGAGGAGCGGCTTCGGGTCGCGCCAATGCACGAGGTTCAGCAGGACCACGAGCGCGGCGAGGACGGCGAGCCCGCGGTTACGCCACCGGGCCATTCGCGCGGGGAGGGCGAAGGAGAGCCAGAAGAGCCCGAGCGGGGCGGCGAGCACCACGGCGTCGGCAGCGCGAACCACCGAGGTGTCGGCGAGCGACGGCGCGGAGAGGCTCTCGACCACCACCTCCCGCGTGAGCCCCGTCTCCATGGTGAAGATCAGCACGTGGTGCAGGCTCGAGAGGAGCGCGACCAGGAAGAGCAGCGGCTGGAGCAGGACCACGCCGACCCACAGAGGGATGCGGGTCCGCGCCGTGGGCCAGACCAGCCGGTACGCCCGGCCAACGACCAGGGCGCAGCCGGCGATCGCCGCCGCCACGGCCAGCTCCCAGACCACGAACTTGAGGAGATAGGTGATCGAGTACCGCTCGGGGAGGAACTGGAAGGGCTTGTCCGCCTGCACGAACAGGTCGTAGTAGAGCCGCGCGCGGTAGATGAGTCCGTAGAGGAAGAGCGCAGCGAACGCGTGCAGGGCCACCTGCGCGTGCCGCGACGGAGAGGTCGCGAGAGGAGACGCTGCCATCGCGTGAGATCCCATCGTGCTCGAACGCCTCTTACCCCAAGGGGACTCGCCGACGCAACGCCCGCGACGCCTCACCCACAGCTTGCCCGCCGCCAGGCGCCCTGGCAATGTAACGGCCCTTAGGCCCACTCCGAGGCGCACCCATGGAACACGCAGAGCTGACGGTCGAGGCGTTCGAGAACGGCCCCTTCATGGAGAACTGCTACATCGTGGCCGAACGCACGAGCGGCGCGGCGCTGCTCGTCGACCCGGGGGACGAGGAGCAGCGGCTCCTCGCGCGGGTGCGCGAGCTCGGCCTCACGGTGCAGGGCATCGTCAACACGCACGCCCACATCGATCACATGGGGGCCGTGGCGCCGCTCAAGCGGCTCCTCGGCGTCCCCTTCGCCATGCACCAGGGGGACCAGCCGGTCCTGGCGTCGGCGCCCGTGGTGGCCGGGTTCTTCGGCCTGCGCGCCCCCGAGGTCCCCGAGGTGGACCGCTGGCTCGCGCACGGGGACACCGTCACCGTCGGTGCGATCGACGGCCAGGTGCTGCATACGCCGGGTCACTCCCCGGGAGGCTGCTGCTTCTACTTTCCCCGGCAGGCGGTGCTGATCACGGGAGACACGCTCTTCGCCGGCTCGATCGGGCGCACCGACCTGCCCGGCGGCGACCTCGAGACCCTGCTCGCCTCGCTGCGCGAGCGGATCCTCACGCTCCCCGACGAGGTCACGGTCTACAGCGGGCACGGTCCGTCCACCACCGTAGGCCGGGAGCGGCGCGCGAACCCCTACCTGCAGGGAGATTTCGAGGGCTGACCGCGCTGCGCGGTCTACTGCGGGAAGAAGTCCTGCACGTCCTCGGCCTGGGCCTGCCGCCGGCGCGGAACCCGCCCCGCGAAGAAGTCCGCGAAGGCCTCCTGCGCCGCCGTGAGCTCCTGCGCGGTCGGCTCGAGGATGCGGTCTCGCTTCTGGACGTAGCGCGCGAGGCCGTCTCGGCTCACCTTGACGGGCGGCGTGCCGAAGATCTGATTTCGTCGCCCCTCGGCCACCTCCCAGCGCGGGAAGCGCGCCACGCCGCCGCCCACGTGCCAGCGCTCGGCGTCCACCCCGTCCACCGCCACGCGGTCGCCTGCCCGCACGTGCGCGAGCACCTCGTTGGCCGCCTCGGCCGTGTTGACGTGGATCTCGGTCAGCCGCCCGCGCTCCGCCGCGTAGCCGCCACCGAGCTCCCAGGCCACCGGGATCCCCTTGCTGCGCGCCAGAGCGAAGAGAAAGGCGTCGCGGAGCTTGAGGCCGCCGCGGCTCACCTTGAGGCCCACGCCCTCGTTCACGGGGTCGTCGTGGTAGGGGTCCGCTCCCGCGTTGTAGATGATGACCTGCGGCCGGAAGCGCTCCACCATCTGCTTCAGCTCCTGCGAGAAGATGGCCAGGTACTCGCTGTCGGTGGCCCCGCGCGGGACCGGCCGCGGCCGGTTGGTGACCGTCTCGAAGGGCTGCTCGGTCGGCACGCCGTAGACCGAGAGGTACCCGATGCGGGGGTCTCCCATGGTCAGGTCGTTGGTCCCGCCCCCGAAGTGGATGTCCCCGTCCACGATCAACACGCGCTGCGCGAGCCGGTTGGCCAGCAGCTTGCGGGCGGCCACCACCGGGCCGTTGAAGGTCCCGAACCCGCCGCCGGTGTGCACCTTGGCGTGGTGCGAGCCGGGGGCTAGATTGCCGACGATCGTCCCCTGCTCCAGCGCGAGCTTGGCGGCGGCGTAGGTTCCGCCCGCCACAGAGAGCGCGTGACGCGCCACCTCGGGGGTCCACGCGCCGCGGAAGCCCTGCGAGAGCGCGTTCGGGCCGCCGCTCACCACCGCGCCCGCGTAGCGCGCCGTGTGCACGCGCAGCAGGTCCTCGAGCCGCAGCTCGGCGGGCCGATGCACGCGGTCCTGCGCGACGAGGCCCTGCGCCTCGAGCGCGCGGAGCACCTCGGCGGGCTTGGTGTGCGCTACCGTGTGGAGCGCGTCCCCCTCGCGGCGGAAGGTGTAGCTCGGCGAGTACACGAAGAGCTGCCGCGCACCGTCGGCACGAGGCACCTCGGGCCCGTCCACCACGGGAGCGTCGTCACCGGGCTCGCCCCCGGTACCGAAGGGCTCGGGACGCACGCCGCCGCGCTGGGCCATCGCGATCGCATCCATCAGAGTGCGCTGCTCCTCGCGGACGTATTGATAGCTCTGGGGCGGCCGGAATCCCGGCAGCAGGCGGCGCATCTCATCGAGGCTGGTCGGGGCCTGCAGCCGCCGCGGGTGCCGGGCCTCGATGGCGTAGCCCACGCCTCCGTCCAGGTACCAGTCGAGGCCGTCGTAGGTCGTGCCCATGAGCGAGCCGAGCGTGAGCCAGAGCTTCATGGCCGAGCCCGAGAGGATGCGGCCGGTCTGGAAGACCCCCACCACGGACTTGTGGGCCAGCCGCCCCTTCGGTCCCCTCTCTGAAGAGGAATAGACCAGCACCGGCGTCCCCTCTCCCCACCCGGGCCGCTGCTTGCGAATCTCGAAGCGCTTGACGCCCTCCACGAGGATGGCCTCGGCCATCCCGGGCTGGATCGACATCAGCACGGGACGGCTCGGTCGCGCGGCGGCTGCACGGTCCTCGGCGCGCGCGGGCGCGGCCAGGACGAGCGCGCCGAGGGAGCTCAGCACGAACAGGAACGATGATCGAAGACGTGGCGTCATGGCGTTGGGCACCTCGGGCCAAGTCTGCAAAAGCAGGGGCCGTGCCACCCTAAGCCGTTGATCTGCCAGAGGCTCGCGCGGCCTGCGGCACCGGCATTCGGAGAGATCCCCGAGCAGTGGTGACTCGGGTGGCCACGTTGCCGCCGAGAGGTCACGGCGCGACCACCCGAGATCCGGCGAGTTGCCCGGGGACCACGGCGCGGATCTGGGCTGGCTCGAGGCTTGCTCTGCGCTACCCCAGCGCGACCGGCGCGGGGTGTGTCATGCAGAGAAATCATCGATGGATTGGGTTCGGGGCGCTGCTTCTGCTGGCCGTCGGGGCAAGCCCGGCCGTTGCACGAGGGCGCGACCGCGCCGAGCGGCCCAAGCAGGAGATCTGGTACCACACGGGCTATCCGGGCGGTGTGGTGGGCCCGAACGAAGGGATGTCGGCCCTCATGGGCCCGACCAAGATGCCGCACGTCTTCGCCGAGATCGTGCGCGCCGGCCTGGTGCCGGGATCCCAGCTCCACACCGACGCCGGGCAGGTCCGCGGCCGGCAGCGCCCGGCGGCCCCCATGGACCTCGCGAGCCTGCGCCAGGTCCACACGGACGACTACCTGAAGGCCGTCCTCACCGGGCAGCCGGCGGAGCTGGCCACGTCGCAGGGCCTGCCGCGCTGGGACGCGAACATCGCGCGGGGCTGGCTCCTGAACACGGGGGGTCTCTTCGCGGCCGCCGAGACGGCGCTGCAGAAGAACACCATCACCGCGAACCTCGGACATGGCTACCACCACGCCAGCCCGTCCACGGGCATGGGCTTCTGCACCGTCAACGGCCTCGGCGTCGTGGCGAAGAAGCTCGCCGCCCAGGGCAAGAAGGTGCTGATCGTGGACCTGGACCAGCACGAGGGCAACGGTACGGCCGACTGCGTGATCGGGGAGCGCAACGTCTGGAACGTCTCTATCTACGGCAGCTACATGGGCGGGCCCGACGCGACCCCCAACAACCGCGTCCTGGCCGTAAACCACCGCGCCGTCGAGAAGGGGCTGAAGCGGGACGTGAACTACCTCGCGGCCATCTCCTCGCGCCTGCCGGCGATGATCGACGAGATCCAGCCCGACATCATCATCTACCAGGCGGGGATGGACCCCTACGACTGCGCGGGCATCACCCCCGAGGCGCTCAAGGCCCGCGACGCGTACGTCTTCTCCCTGGCGCGGACCCGCAACATCCCCCTCACCTGGGTGCTGGCCGGCGGCTACACCGACGTGGCGACGCTCGTGCGTCTACACACGGGCACCGTGAAGGCCGCCAACGAGGTGCTCGGGCAGGTGAACGTGGGCCACCAAGTGGTCAGCGCCGGTGGCGATGCCTACGCCTGGTCCACGCGCGGCCGAAGCGTGCGCTTCGCCGACTGGCGCGCGCTGAACGAGCAGCTGAACGGCCGGGAGCACGTCCAGGCCCGCCGGGAGCTCTCGGCCGTCGAGGTGGAGGAGTTCATGGCCGGACGCGCGGCGCTCATGCAGTCGCGCCGGTTGCCCGACCGCGACATGGAGCAGGCGTTCCGCGGCCTCTTCGGGGATGCGCCGTAGCGATGCGTTGAGGGCGCGCGGCGGCGACCGCCACCGCGCTACGAGGGGGCCCCCGCTTTGGGCGGCGCCTACTTGCCCGCCAGCGTGCGAATGTGCATGCGGAGGGCCTTCACCACCTCGACCTTGGCCTCGAGGTCCGGGTTCGAGGGCATGGCCGCGCTCGTGCCCACCGCGGCGCCGCCCTTCACGATGATGTTTTCCAGGTGCTCGTCCGTGGCGCCCTTCTGCCAGGCCGCGTCGGAAAAGTTCCGAGGCTTCGGGTTCAGGCCAGCCGAGGCCGCGCCGTCGCCCTTGCCCGTCGCGCCGTGGCACGAGGCGCAGCGGCTCTTGAAGATGTTGGTCGCCTCTTCCTTGGCCGCCGCCGAGGGCTCGGCACCGCCAGCGCCCCCCTCGGCTCCGCCCTTCTTGCAGCCGGTGCCGAAGGCCAGCGTCATGCCCAGCGCCGCCACACATAGACCCATCGTTCGCTTCATCGTCAAAAACTCCTCGCTTGGCTGTGGAGGGCCCCCTCGAGGACCCGTGCGGGTGAGCCCCAGGCCTCGGCCATGGGTCGGCCCTATTCGTTTGGTCCACGCTTCCTAGGTCAAGATGGCGCGGGCTGTCAAGCAGAGGTGGGTCGTTCGGCGCTGATCTCGATCAAGCTCAAGCGGGAGTCTTCTGCCCCGCGACCGCGGCAGCCGCTGCAGCCCGCTCCTCGCGCAGCGAGTCCCTGCGCCCCTTCACGAGATGCCAGAGGAGAATCAGGGTCACGCCGGTCGCAAAGATGCCGATGTAGATGGACCCCATCTGCGGATAAGCCTCGGTGGTGAAGTTCGCGATCTCCTTCCTGCCAAAGACCGCGGGCGTGAAGGGCGGCATGCGGAGCGGGGCCTTCGGGTCCAGGTCGTGCCCGAAGGTGTAGAGCTGGTAGTAGAAGCGCCCCATGCCAAAGGCGCTCACGTAGCCCACGATCACCGCCAGGTCGAGGAGCGAACGCACGTTCCCTACCACCGCGACCCGCAGCGCGAGCAGGATGAGCGCCCCCAGGGCAAAGGGGAGCCAGTCCAGATCCTTCAGCGCCGCGCGGTCGATGGAGTGCATACCGATGTAGTGGTTGAGGACGTTGACCTCGTGCAGGTCGCGTCCTCCGCGTCCCCCTTCCAGCTTGTAGGAGTAGATGTGGAGGCTCAGCCCCTCGGGGTACTGCGGCGCGATCATGCCGATGCGCCAGAGCGGAGCCCAGAAGCTCAGGATCAGCGGAATGACCAGGGCGGCCAGGAGGAAGCGGGAGGACAGGTAGAGCGGGCGATCCAGAAAGGCGTAGAATTTGTCGATTGCGCGTCGCATGGGTTGACCTCGCGTCGGGGTTCGTTACCGCTACCTCGGTGACCCATCCCCATTGTTAGAGCCCGCCCAACGTCGTGAAGGTTCTGCTAGACGACGTCCCCTCGACGGAACCGCCAGAGCGCGGCTCCAAAGGCCCCCCACCCGACGAGCAGGGGCCAGACGAGACCTAACAGAAGCAGCGCCGTCGCGCCAACTTGATTTGCGAGGTAGAAGCCGACCGGACCCAGCACCGAGAGCTCCGGGTCCACCGCGGAGAGAAGCGCCATGCGCGCCGCCTGCACCGGGTTCAAGGCCGCCAGGGTGAAGACCAGCCGGGGCTCCACCTGCCACTGGAGCATCAGCCCCGACAGCGCGAAGTCGAGCAGCGCCACGCCCCCCACCCAGAGCAGCAGCAGGTAGATCATGGCCTTGGCCTGGTTGCGGACCACCGTCGAGACCAACACTCCGAGCCCGGCGAAGGCCCAGAGCAGGGTCGCGCTCACGGCGAGGCAGCGGGCCAGAAAACCCGCCGAGATGGCCTCGCGATAGGCGATCCAGCCGTAGAGCCCGACCCCGAACATGAGCAGGCCGAGCGGCAGCACGAGGGCCGCGTAGCGCACGAGCGTCACGCCCGCGAGGTAGGCCCCGCGCCCGATCGGCTGACTGAAGAGGAGCTCGAGCGTCCCGTCGTCGCGCGCGTGGTTCACCACCTGTCCCGTGGCCGTGAGCGCCATGAGCGGCAGGAGCACGAGCAGCGCGTGCGAGAGCGAGAGCAGGACGCGGCTCGTGCCGGTGAAGCCCTGAACGGTGGACTCTTTGAGACCCACGAGCACGAAGACGAGCGCCAGGATGCCGTAGACTGCCACGCAGAAGAGCAGCCAGCGCGAGCGCAGGACCTCCGCCAACTCGAGCCGGATCACGGCGAAGAGAGCACGTCGGGTGCGGTCCATGGTCCCCATCAGTGAGTGCCGTGTCCGGAGGCGGGGGGCGCGCCGGTCGAAGGGCTCTTCCCGCCGGTGACCCGCTGCTGCGCCTCGGCCACGGGGAAGGCCCCAGCAGCGCCCTTCTCCACGGCCCCCACGTTGAACCCCATCGGGCTCGCCTTCACCGCGACGAAGCCGGCCTCGCTCGCGGCCAGCCAGGCGTCCTTCTGGTGGTGCCGAAAGTAGGTGGCATGGACCCGAGGCTTCTTCTCGTGGAGGTATTTGAAGAGACACCCCGGATCGTCGAAATTCAGCACCTGGCCCCCCTCGAGCTGGAGCTGCGCGGCGAAGGCGCGATCTCCGACGTGCATCTTGCAGTAGCCGCAGGCCTCCTTGTCCCAGACCACGGGGGCGGGCCCGTCGGGGGCTTTCTTGCAGCCGAGCACGGTCAGGCTCGCGCTGACGAGCACGAGCGCCGAGAGGCGCCCACACCGCGCGCGGCGGTCAGGCCGATCGATCATGGGACCCTCCGGTGGGAACGTCCACCGTCTCGAGGTCGCGGACGATGAGGTTCAGCAGCTCCTCGCCGAGCTCCGCGTGCAGCGTGGCCAGGAGCGACATCTTCTCGGGGCGGGCCGCGTCCTTGACCCACCACCCCGAGAAGGCGGGACGAAAGCCGAGCGCGGCGAGCCGCTCCGCGTGGCGGTCATTCTGGCGGCCGTTCCGGAGCTGGACCTCGACCAGGCTGCGCGCCCGCACGTCCAGGAAGCGCTCTACCGGTCCCTGCTCGGCGAGCCAGCCGTTGTCGAGGACCGCCACGTGGTCGACCAGGTGCCGGATCTCCTCGAGGCGGTGCGAGCAGAGCAGCACGGTGGTCCCCGCCGCCACCCGCTCGTAGAGCGTATAGAAGTGCAGCCGCGAACCCGGGTCCAGACTCGCCGTGGGCTCGTCCAAAATGAGTAGCGAGACCGGCGCCGCGAAGGCGAGCGCGATGAGGAGCTTCTGCTTCATCCCCCCCGAGAGGTCCCGGAAGGCGCGCTTTCGCAGCGGCCCGACGTCGAGGCCGAGCTCCTTCGCCACCTCGTAGACGGCGACCGGGTCGAAGCCCCGCACGAGCGCGGTGGCCCCCACCACGTCCCGCACGGTGGCGCGAAGCTGCGGGGCGATCTGCGGCACATAGGCCATGCGCGGCGCCAGCTCGGCGCGCGCCTTCAGGGCCCGCTTCCCGTCGAGGAGGAGCTCCCCTTCATCGCAGCGCAAAAGCCCCATCACCGCGCGGATCATGGTCGACTTGCCCGACCCGTTGGGGCCGATGAGCGCCACGCGTTGCCCGGCCTCGACCTGCAGGTCGACCCCCTTCAGCGCCTCGACGCGGCCGAAGCGCTTGATGAGCCCCTTCCCTTCAATTCGCACGGCAGGTCCTCCGCACGGGCCCCGTCCGCGGCCTGGGATCTTCGAGAATCACCTTCGGCTGGTAGAGCGGCATGAGCCGGCTCGCGGCGTCGATCATGCCGATCGCCATCGAGCCCCGCAGAAAGGCCAGGTTCGGGTACTGGCCCACGAGCTCGTTCGACAGGCTCTGCAGGCGATAGGGCACGTCTCCGTAGCCGTCGCCGTCCAGGTCATAGCCCTGGTAGTCGTCGAAGCGGTTTCTCCTCCAGGTCACGCCGCGCGCGTCGCCGCCCCCCTGCGGCTGCACCTGCACGTCGTTGTCGGCGAAGGTGTTCTCCTCGAACGTGTTCTGCGTCGAGTCGGTGTGGAACATCACCGCGACGTCGGAGAAGCGAAACGTGTTCCGCGCGTATCGGTTGTGCTCGTGCTTCTGCAGGGGCGAGGTGTCCACGTACAGCCCCACCGTGTTGCCGACGATCAGGTTGTCCTCGGCCACGATGTTCCCGCCCTCCTTCAGCCCGAGGCCCATCCCTGCCGCGCCGGTCCCCCGGGCGAGCACGTTCCGCCGCAGGGTCATCTTGCGGCTGTACATGACGAAGATGCCCACCACGTTGTCCACGAAGCGGTTGTCCTCCACGTCGCAGTCGTGGCTGTACATGAAGTGCGTGCCGTAGCGGCTGTGGGTCACGAGGTTGCCGAGGATGCGATTCCGGGGCGCGTACCAGATCACGAGGTCCCGGCTGTTCCGCATCGCGTTCCCTTCGATGAGCGAGTCCCGCACCTCCCAGAGCCGGATCCCGTCCCCCCGCATGCCGATGGGGCCCTCGGTGCTACCCGACACCTCGTTGCCGCGCAGGACGGCGCGGTTGCACTTGTGCGCGAGCAGGCCGAAGAGCGCGTTGACCACGTTCAGCCCGTGCACGAGCACGTCGTCGGCCTCGATCAGCACGGCAGCGTCCATGCGGTCGTAGCGCGGGCCGCTCCCATCCACGGTGAAGCCGAGGAGCTTCGAGCCCGCGGCACGCACGGCGATGGTCGTGCCTTCGATGCCGTCCGAGCGGATGACCGCGCCTCGCTTGCCCCAGAGGGTAACCGGCCGGGTGATGCGCAAGGGGCCGCGGTACTGCCCGTCGGCCAGGCAGAGCGCGGCTCCCGCCGGGAGTCGCGCGAGCAGTGGCTGGAGCGGGGTTCCCGCCGCGACCGCCGTACAGCTCGACGGTCGCGCGGGCGGGGGAACGACGCGGAACTGGCCCACGCCGTGAGAGTCTTCGCCGGCCGCCTGTGCGTGGCAGCCGGCGAAGGGGAGGAGGCTCCCCGCCCCCAGAACGACGAGGGAGAGGAGCGGAAGCTGCACCCTACTTGGGCTCCACGAGGAAGTAGCCCGCCATCTCCAGGTGCAGGGCCGAGCAGAACTCGGTGCAGTAGAGCGGGAAGACGCCCGACTTGTCGGCCACGAAGCTGATGTCCACGTGTTCGCCCGGCTCGATCGAGGCGTGAACGTTGTAGGAGCCGATGGTGAAGCCGTGGGTCGCGTCATACGCCTGCTCGAGGTTGGTCAGGTGGATGTGCACCTTGTCCCCCTGCTTCACCTTTACGGTGTCGGGGGTGAAATGGCTACGGATCGCCGTCATATAGACGTGAACGCCGTCGGATTTGCGCTCGACCCGCTCCTTCTTCGGCTCCACCGCGTTCGGGGACTTCTTGCCGGAGATGGGCTCCGTCCCCGGGGGATAGATCTCGATCGGCTTGAGCTTGTCCATCTTGATCATCTGCGCGTAGTGCGGCTCACCCTGCGGAATCGGCATGTCGTAGAGAAGCTGCATCTTCGGCGCGTCGATGTCGATGAGCTGGAAGTTCTGCGGCAGGAGCGGCCCCACCTTCGCGAAGCGGTCGATGGCCCACTTGTTCATCGCCACGAGGTACTTGCCGTCGGGGTCCACGGTGTCGCCCTCGGCCGCCACGAGGTGGCCGATGTTGTAGTGGGTCTTGACCTTCTGGATCACCTTCAGCTCCTTCAGGCTCCACTTCGTGACGGTGGTCTCGAGGAAGACGGAGGTGTAGGCGTTGCCCTTGTTGTCGAACTGGGTGTGAAGCGGACCGAGCCCGATCTCCACCTGCCCGCGCATGGCGTCCTTCAGGGCCAGGATCGGCACGCCGAAGGGGTCCTTGCCCTGGTACTTCTTCTCGGTGATGAGCTTCTTGATCTTCTCGAAGCTGTAGACCGTGCCGTGGGTGTCCAGCTTGCCGGCCACCACGATGTCCTCACCCGACGGGGAGACGTCCACGCCGTGCGGGCTCTTGGGCTCGGGAACGAAGTGCAGGACGCCTTCCGCCGCCGCCACGTCGAGCGGCAGGACCCTCATACCGACGATGGTCTTGGTCTTGCCAGCCTTCACGAGCTCCTCGGCCTTCTTCCAGTTGATGACGTGCAGGAAGTCGGTGTCGTTCTGCGAGGCGCCGGACTCGAGCGGGGGCTTGCCCTCGAGATTTCCGCCCGTCGCCATCTCCGTGTTGACGGAGTTGATGAAGCAGTAGCCGTCGGAGACCTTCTTCCCGGAGTCGGCCAGGTCCTGCATGTACGGGGGCAGCTCGATGGCCCACGAGGCGGCCGGGTCGATGCGGCCCTTGGTGCGGTCGAACTTCCAGAAGATCGCCGCTCCCCGGTACTTCTCCTTGAACTGCTCCACGGGCGCGTAGCCGCCGCCGAGCGGGGCCGGGTACTGGGAGGTCTCGATCACGTAGTCGGTGTTCGGCGTGACGAAGGTGGCGCCGTGATCGGACTGGGTGAGCTCGGAAGCCACCATCTGCACCGTCGTGAAGTCCTCGAGGTTGACCACGGCCACCCGCGGGTTGGCCTTGTCGTTCACGAAGAGGAACTTGCCGTCGTAGTCGCCGTTCATCTCCGAGAGCGCCGGGTGGTGCATGTCACCCCAGGTGATCTTGTGACCGGCGCGCATTCCGCCCTTGAGGACCTCTTCGCTGGCCGTGTCCCCGTAGCCGTAGCCCTGCCAGGGCTCTGGCGTGAAGACGCCGATGTACTTGAGGATGCGCATCGACGGCACGCCGATGACGATCACGTTCCCGCCGTGACCGCCGGAGGCGAAGATCATGTACTCGTCTTTCTTGCCGGTGGGTGTGTACGTCTTGAGCGCGGCCGAGACGTCCGCCTCGGTCAGGCCGCGCGCCTTCATCAGATCCGTGATGCTCGCGGCACCGCCGGCTCCCGCCTTACCCGGATCCGTTCCCCCTTTTTGGTCCCCGCAGGCGCAGCCCGCGAGGGCCCCTGCGGCGGGCAGCAATAGCGCTGCGACGACGACTCGGAAGGTGTGATTACGAGGCGCTCTCATGTCACTCTCCAGGAAACAGTTGTGATTTCGCCTTCGGATGCGCATTTACGCCATGCTTCGCGTGGCGCGTCAAGACGCGAGCAAGGCATGTGCCAGGCTCGGCTTGCGCCGAGAAGCGCCTAGACGCATATTTTATTGCTGATCTCATGCACTTGTAGCCGTGGGCGGCGCGGCGCCGAAAGCCCCGGCGCTACCCGGCACGGGCAGCGGGCCAGGATGAACCGCTCCCTGCCCTGCTGCCTGCGACGGCGTGCCGCATTGGCACTCACTAGACGGAGCGCATGCGGGAGGGCGGAGTCGACACCGCGGGTGCGATCTGATCGCCAAAGATCGCACATGTAGGATCCAAAACATTTTTTTGACCATGCGATCGCCTCTTGGTACCAAAGACACAGGGACCGGAGGCAACGACATGCTGCTACTGATCACGGAGCGAGACCCGCTGGTGCGAAGGTGGTTGAGCAGTCAAAGCGAGGGCTTGGGCCTAACTCTGCGTTTCGTGGACGGCCCGGCGGAGCTGTGGTTGGCGCTCTCTCAGCAGACGCCGGACTGTCTGGTGCTCGAAGCCTCGAGCGCGGCGTCGGGGGCCCAGCCGCTCTGGGAGACCGTGCGGCTTCACCCCGCAGCGCGTCAGCTCCCGGTCCTCGTTTATGCGTCGAGTCAGAAATGGCAGGCCGTGGCAGAGCGCGCCGGCCGGAGCCTGGACGGCTACCTGCCCAAGCCGTTCACGCCGGCCACCCTGCTCAAGGCCGCCGGTCGCGCACGGCGTCAGCGCCTGGTTTCGCGGAGCGTCGCCGCGATCTCCAGCGCCGCCTGACGCGCGCGGGCTCGCTCCTCGGGAGCAAAGGAGATCCCCGCAACCACGGGGTGCCCACCTCCGCCGTAGCGACCGCAGAGCTCGGCCAGATTGGTCAGAGGCTCGGGACGCCTCCAGGGATTGCTCCCCACCGACACCTTGGCCCGGCGCGCGCCCGCGGTCAGGCCCACCGTGTAGCGCGTCTCCGGGTGCAAGTAATAGGGAATGAACTTGTTGAAGCCGGTCACGCCGTCCTCGCTCAGGTCGAAGTAGGCCACGCCTCCGTCCAGCTCGAGCCGCGCCCGCACGAGGTCGAGCGTCTCACGCTGAGCGAGTAGCACCGGCAGGAGCGCCTCCTGGACCTCGCGCCGACGGTGCACCTCGGCAATCGACCCCTCGGAGAGTCCCTCAATGAGTGCGTTCACCAGAGCGTCCGAGGGTCCCGACTCGAGGAGCGCCATCAGCTGAAGCGCGGGCTCGGCCAGCTCGACCGCCTGCGCGGGGCTCTCGAAGCGCGCGGCGTCGATGAGGTCGGCCCAGCGAACGTGGTCGGCCACCGCCCGCGCGTCGAAGCCGTGGCGCTCGGCGAGAAACCGCGCGAGGAGCCCGGCGCACGAAGGCGCGGTCGGATCGAAGCACTTCCTCGGCGAGGGCGCGGCCAGGTAGGCCTCGCGGTCGGCGGGCGACAGAAACGCGCTCTCGTGGTGGTCGCAGAACCAAGTCAGACGAGAGGAGGGCGAGTAGCGGAAGTCCACCACCACGTTCTCGTCCGCCGAGAAGGTCCGGTCGTGATCCGGACCGTAGGGGTCTCCCTGACCGTGCGCCATCGGTCGGTACGAGATCGCCGCGGCGGCATCGACCTGCAGCCGGTAGAAGCGCGTGAAGAGCGCCGCGGAGACGGCGCCGTCGAAACAGTGCCCGTGGTAGAGGATCTGGAGCGTGGTCATGCGCCGAAGTACTCCGTGAGCCCGGCGTTGAGCTCGGCCCACAGGGCCCGGGCCGCGCTGGGTCGGTCGTGCCGGAACCGCCGCACCCAGAAGTCGAGCTCCCCGTCGGGAGGCCCGCGGTGGAGAGCGCGCACGAGGAAGCCCTCCACCAGCTCCACGAGCCGGTCGCTCTCCCAGAAGCGCGACGCCCGCTCGCGATGCAATCGGTGCGCGAGGCGACGGTGGAGGCCGAGCCAATCTGTTCGCGTGCCGTAGTGCTCGTCCACGATCTGTGGCAGGAGCTCCTCGGCCCATCCCCGGTGCAGGCGACAGACGCCGAGATTCTGCAGCATCAGCGCCGAGACCATGCGTGCGGCGGCGCGACGGCCGAGCTCTCGCGGCGGCACGAAGTGCGTCGCCGGCAGGCCGTGGTGCTCGGTGGGGACCGCGAGAGGCAAGAGCCCGCCGAGGCTCCACGCGGGGAGCGGCGGCGCCTCGCCCGCATCTCCACGCGCCAGATAGACCGCTAGCGAAGCGGAGGCCGCGTCGGAGCGTCGAGCGGCCGCGCGCAGGCCCTCGCCCAGCGGGACGGCCCAAGGCTCCGCGAGTAGCCCGTCCACGAGGTGCCGCGCGATCGCCGCGTTGTGCGCGGAATCGGCCTGGGCGTCGAAGCGGCGGAAGTCCCACCGCGGGCGCTCGCGGAGGCCGAGCGTGCCCGGTTCGAGCAGACCGAGGACCAGGCGCTCCATCAGCCAGCCGAGGAGTCCGCCGAGACCGAGGACCTCGAACCCCAGGCGTTCGGCGTGCGCCATGAGGGGGAGCGCGGCCTCCGGCGTCACGATCCCGAGCCCGACGCCGAGCGCGGCGTAGGCCTCGAAGCTGAGCGTCTGCCCGTCGAGCTGCTTGAAGCAGGCCACGGGACACGGCGCGCCGCAGGTCAGGTGCGCTCCGCGCGCGGCGAGCGCCTCCAGGAGCGGACGCACCCCCGCGGGCCAGAGCACCTCGGTGAAGAAGCGCTCGCGCCCCTCGAGACCGAGGTGGATCGACGAGGCGTTCGCGAAGAGGAGGTCGCGTCCCTGCTCGAGGAGGCCCCGGCCGAGACTCCCCGCGGCGAGGAGCTCGGGCGCGAACGGAAGACCGCCCGAGGCGTCGAGCTCCGCCAGCGAGAGCCCGGCGCCGAGGAGCCGGCGGGCAGCCTCCACCGGGCGACCGAGGAGCTCGACCTCGGAGCGGTCGCTGGCGAGCACGATCCCGACGAGCTGGTGCGTCCGGAAGAAGCGCGAGCCGAAGCCACCGTGCCGCACCCAGGTCGCGGCGCCGAGACGCGCGGGCGTCCTCACGATCGAGAGAAGGGCTCCGTAGGGCGTGCACGCCGCCGCCGGACCGACCGCCAGGATGCGCTCGGAGGAGAGACCCGTGCCATGGTGCTCCGCGAGCGCTGCGAGGAGGCCCGCAGCGCCGCCCGCGCGCCAGGCCTCGCCGGGGGCCTGGGGTCTGAGCTCGACGGAAAGCGCACCGCCTCGTGCAACGACGCGCAGGACCGATGGGCTCGCGGCTCGCCCCCGCAGCTCGAGAGAGCCTGCCCCGAGGGCGTCGAAGGGGAGCCCCGCGCCGGCCAGCGTCGCGGGCCAGAGCGCGCCCCAGCTGGGCGAGCGACCGACGAGGGTGAGGTGGTTCGCGCCGGGCACGGCCGACCCGCCGAGGGGTCCGTGCCCGAGCACCGTCCAGTCCTCCTCGGGGGAGAGCGCCAGCGCGCGCTCCACGGGGCCGACGTAGTGCGGCCCGCCCTCGAGCTCGCCGAGTTCGTGGCCGCCAGTGGCCAGGTCCACCCGCACTAGTCGCTGTCCGTGCATGCCGATGTCAGGATCTACCCCAATTTTTTGACCCGACAAAGCACGCGCGTAAGATCGTGGTATGTCGGCTGCCGCGCTCCAGCTCTCGCTGCTCTCGGTTTCGGAAGCGCCGCGGGGCCTCCCGCCGAGCGACGTCTACGAGAAGCTGGCGGTGCAGGTCACCGGGGCCTGGGCCGCGGGGGAACGCTTCGTCACCGTCAGAGGTCGGCTGGTTCCGGCCAACGTCTGGATCCACCTGGCGGAGGGCGGGCTCGCCGAGCTGCGCACGCGCTGTCTGGATCAGGAACGCGTGGGGACGCGGGCCGGGCGGTGGTGGCTCGACGGACCGACGCTGGTGCTGTCGCTCGGGCGGTCGCTGATCCGGGCAGACTTCCGCATTCAAGACGAAGTCATGTACTGGGCAGGCGAGGTGCTGGTGCGGCAGCCCGACGGGCTCCTCGGCGGTGCGGGCGAGATCATCGAGATCGACGCGCTGCCCACCGAGGCCTGAGCGGCCGCCACTCCGTCGGGAAAGTGGCCACTACTCCAGATTCGCCGGGCGCGTACCGAGGTCGAGAAAGCTCGTGAGCGCGGCGAGGTCGGCGTTATAGGCGAAGCCGCGCGCGCGATCGCCCACGGCGAGTCCCACCGCGCGCGCAGCGGCGATGAGATGCGGCGGCAAGGGGCTCGACATCTCGAAGAGCCGGCGCGCGTGATCGTCGGGGAGGTCGTCGGAAGTCTCGGGGAAGAGGATCGGGCGGCCGCCTCCGGCGTGCGAGACGTGGACGTTGAAGAGCAGGGCCGCCCCGTCGGCCGTGGCTACCTGGCGGAGCGCCGCCGCCTCGCCGCGCGCGTCACCGTCGGTGGAGCTCCCGTCGGTCACGTGTACGACGATCGGCGGGTAGGCGCTCGGGTGCGTGCGGGCCCACTCCGCCACGGTCTCTCGCGCGCGTCCGAGCGCGGCTCGCATGGGGGTCCCAGCCTGCACGATCGGCTCGACCCACTCCGGTCGCGCCCGCCCCTGGGCATCGCGTCGGACGCGGCGGGGCGCCCCGGCGAGCTGGCCGATCGGCGCGAGCAGCCCGACCCCCTGTCCGACCGCGGGGAGGGCGTCCTCGAGGAGCGCCCGCTCTAGGCCGGAGTAGGCGAGCGCGCCGACGGAGTAGTAGTTCCACACCACCTCGCCCTTGGTGGCGCGCACCGTCAGGGACTGCAGCTGACGATTCACCGCGTCGGCCGCGGCCTGGGCCTTCGACCGCCCCGCGGCGTCCCCCGCCATCGGGTGCCGCATCGAGGTGGAGCGGTCGAGCACGAAGAACACGAGCCCGGGGTTCCGCCGGCTGATCTCTGCCCGGTAGCTCCCCGCCGGAGCCACAGGAGGCGGCGCGGCAGCGGCCTCCTCCGCGCCGAAGCGAGCGAGCACACCGGCTCGCAGGACCCCGCGCTCGTCGACGAGCTCCTCCAGGTGCGGCAGCGCGTGGAGCGGCAGCGGGGCGAGCGCGGTGAGGAGCCGGGCCAGGCCCTGGACCTCGCGCGAGGGGTTCTCAGCGAGGCGGGCCAGCAGGCGCGAGCCGCCGGGCGCCCTCAGGTCGCCTCGCGTGAAGATCAGGTTGTCGCCGGTATGGTGTGCCGTGAAGAGGCCCGGGTCCTGCGCGACGGCGCGGAGCGAGAGATAGATGACCAGGCTCGCAAAGTGGTCCAGCTCGGGGCCGAAGTCGGACGCGCGGCGCCGCGGACTCTGGTACGCCGAATGCCCGAGCTCCACCGCGCGCAGGCCCCGCATCGACGGCACGTACATGCCGTCGTAGTCGACGAGCCGGAGCCTTCCGTCGCGCTCCACGAGCACGTTGCCGTGCTGGAGGTCGCCGTGGGCGATCCCCGCCGCTCGAAGCTCGCGCATGGCGCCGAACCAGCGCGTCGCGAGCTGGTCGAGGGCCGCTCCATCCCGACGCCTCGCGCAATCCCCGACAAAGGCATCGAGCGGCACCCCCTCCACCCAGTCCATCTTCACGAGAGGGAAGCTCTCGACGCCGAGCCGCAGCCCCGCGGGTTGGTACTCGAAGCCCGCGAGCAGGGGAAGCTGCCGCCGGCCGAGCTCCTCGCTGATGCGGCGATAGCGGTCCTCCCGCTGCGCCTCCGGGCGGAGGAAGCAGCGCACGGCGTAGCTCCCGACTGCACCCACCAGTCGATAGACGCTCGCGAAGTTGCCCGAGGCCACCCACGGGAGGCCGTGTCGCCCCTGCCGGACCTGCGCTGCGGCGAGCGCACCGTCGGAGAAGGCCAGGTTCGGGGTCTGAACCGCCTCGAAGAACTGTGCGGCCACGGGCCAGCCCGCGCCACCCTGGACGCGGGCGTCGGCGCGACCGCCCGAGAGAAGCCCGCTCGACACGAACAGGGCCCACGCAACGGCGCGTCGATACGAGCTCCTCGCTCCGGAGGCGCGCCCTCGGTCACGGTCGTTTCGGTCCATGGCCGTTTCCTTGTCGCCACCAGTCTGCATCCACGGGCCCCGCCTGGACCGGCGCCACGGGCGCGGGCGCAGCCTGAGCCCCCTGCCCCTTCCACCAGGCGCCGAGCGGCGCGGCAGGGCCCACCGCCGCGAAGCCCCCGAGCGCCTGCTCGAGAGTCGGCACCTGCGCGAGCGGCCCGCGACAGAGCTCCGCGAGACGCGCCGCCAGCGCGCGCACGGGCAGACACGCGCTCTGCGCGAGCGCGGCGAAGACCGGCGACCGACCGGGATTCGCGAAGTCGTCCCTGGTGAAGATCAGGTTCTCTTCGGTGTTGAAGCGCCAGAGGCCTCGATCCGCCGCCAGAGCCTTGAGCGAGAGGTAGATCGCGATCGACGAGAAGTTGTCGAGGTCCAGGTCGAAGTGCTCTCCGCCCCGCCCAGGGTGCTGGTAGTGCGGGTGCCCGAGCTCGGTAGCACGTCGCCCCTGAAACGCCGGGATGAACATGCCGTCGAAGTCCACGAGGCGGAGGTTCTGTCCCTCGACCAGGATGTTGCCGTGCTGCAGGTCCCCGTGCGCGATGCGCGCGTCCCGTAGCCGGCGCATCAGGCTGCGGAACTCCTCCGCGAGCCGCTCGAGGCCCGCGCTGTCGGCACGCTCCACACGTTCCCCCACGTGCCGATCGAGCGTCCGGGCCGTCACCCAGTCCATCTGCACGATCGGGTACCAGCCGTTGCGGACGCGCACCCCTTCGCGCACGTATTCGAACGAGACCAGCTCGGGCAGCCGCGCCGCCGCGAGGTGCGCCGAGATCTGCTGATAGCGCTGCTGCCGCTCGGCGTCCGGGGAGAGAAAGCACCGCACGGCGTAGGCCCGCTGCCCGCACTTCACCTTGTAGACGCTCGCGAAGGCCCCCGAGATGGCGATGGGCAGCCCGTAGGGGTTACGCGTCGGCGCTCCTTGCTGCAGCGCGGGCACGCGGAAGGCGCTCCGCGGGTTCTGGAGCGCGTCGGAAAAATCCGAGGCCAGCGGCCAGTCCACCTTGCGTCGCGCGACGACGGGCCGCTGTCCGATCCAGTTCTGCGCCAACGCCGGCCCGGCGCCGAGGAGCACGACGAGCAGAGCGACGCCGTGCCTCAGCCCGCGCGGTGCGGCCTCGAACCGGCCCGAGGGCCAAGGTCCCGCGCGGCGGGCGGTGGGTGCGTACGAAGTCATCGCTCTGCCTCCTCGTGCTCCTCGCTCCGGCTAGCGGAGATTTGCCGGGCGCGTGCCGATGTCGAAGAATTTGATCAGCTCGACGAGGTCCGAGTTGTAGACGAAGCCGCGCGCGTGCTCGTCGATGCCGTAGCCGGCGTCCATCAGCTGCTGCCGCATGCTCTGAGGCAGAGGACTCGACATGTCGAAGAGCTGCTTCGAGAACTCGTCGGGCAAGAGGTCGCGGTTCGAGGGGAAGAGGATCGGCACGCCCGCGCCGCTCGAGAGGTGGATATTGAAGAGCAGCGCGTTGCCGTCGTTGGTCCGCACCTGCTTGAGCTGCTCGGCTGCCGGTCGCGGGTCGCCGTCGGTCGATTCGCCGTCGGTGATGTGCATGATCACGGGCGGGAAGGAGGTCGGCTTGGCTCGCACCCACTCGGAAACGCGTCCGTGCAGCCACCCCATCGAGGCCACCATCGGGGTGCCGCCGTTGGCCGTCGGGTCCACCCACACCGGCATGCGGAAGTTCTGCTCGACCAGGCCACCCGCCCCGTCGGGCACCTTGCGCATGCGGTCCTCGACGCGCACCGGGTTGGCCGCGATCTCGGCGATCGGCACCACGTCGCGCCCCTGGAGCGCGCCGCCGAGGATCGGCCCCACCACCGCGTTGCCGGCGTTGTCCGTCCGGTAGCCGCACGCCACGACCTCGAAGTAGTTGCGCACCTCCTCCTGCTCGCCGTTCCCCTTGGCGCAGCGGATGACCAGGTTCTGCAGCGTGCGGTTCACGGTGTCGGCCACCGCGTCGGCCTTGCTCTTGCCCGCTGCAGCACCCCAGGCGTGCCCCATCGAGCCCGAGAGGTCCATCTTGACGACGAGCAGCGCGGGGTTCGTGCGGCTGATCTCGGCGCGATACCCCTGCGCCGCACCGCGGGTCCCCACCCGCCCGGTGGCGACCTTTTCCGCGGGACGGCTCTGCGCCCGAGCGACGCCAGCGGCACTGAGCGCCAGCGCGAGTCCGAGGGCCATGGTCTTTCCAGTGCGTGCGATGCGTGTAGCGAACATAAGTGCCTCCTCCGTGGGTCTTCGGTTGCGATCGGGCCGCGAGCGTCACGCGCTCTTTCGCGGCGAGCGATGCGCCCCGAGAGCAAGCGCCGTTCCATCGGAGGTTTGGTGGAGCGCCTTCCTATAAGAGAGGCCGACGCGAGGTGAGAACTACTTCACAGGCGCGAGCTCTCATCCTCGAAGAGCGTCGTCGTTCTCGGGGGCCAGAGAGCGGGCCACGCGGCGATCCGATGCAACCCGCACGCGGCAAAGGGAGAGAGCTGGCCCTCGAGATCGAGGATGTGAACATCTTCACAGGAGAGGTCTCCAATCCTCGCAGAGCGTGTCTCGATTCGCCCCCTGCGCTCGAAGCCGCGGAGTGCGCACGCCACGCGCAGCTCGCACGACCGCACGCGCCGCGCGCCGCAATCCTCGTCGAGATCGCGCGAGCCGAGGGCCGGGGAGCCGCCGAAAGCGACGGACGTGGTCGCAGGCCTCGTTCTTGCTCAAGGGCGGACGTGGACCGCTTCGGCGGTCGAGGAGAGGCGCTCATGAAACCGATTCACACCCTGCTACTGCTCACCTCCGCGCTGCTTTTCACCCCGGTCGCCGAGGGGGGGCGCCGTCGTCAGCCCTCCCTGCGGCAACAGGTCCGGGAGGCCTACCTGCGGTGGGAGGCGATGGTCTTCGGCCCCGAGCCGGTCACGGGACCGCACGGCCCGACCCTGCGGCCCCTCGCACCCGCCGGCGAGAGGCCAGCGGTCCCGCCGCTCGTCGCGCCGACACCCAAGCGGCGAGTGGGGGCGCACGACGCCGCGCGCGAAGCGGCACCGCTCGCCCTCGAGCCGGGGGCCCTCTGGAAGGTCGTCTCGCTCGGCCTGCAGAAGCACGGCAACTCGCGCAACGAGTACGAGGACGCGCACCTCGCCGCCCCCGAGCGAGCGCGCTTCGCCATCTCCGACGGTGCGACCGACAGCTCGTACGCGAGCTGGTGGGCCGATCAGCTCGTCAAGGGCTACACCGAGGCCCCCCCCGCGGCGAACCAGCCCGAAGGGACCGCGGGGTGGATCGCACCCCACCAGGCGAGCTGGAACGCGCGCGTGCAGCAGCGCCTCGCGCAGCCGGGAGTGCCCTGGTTCGCGGCCGAGCGCGCCGCCGGCGGCTCGTTCGCCGCGCTCCTCGGTCTCGAGTTCCAGGCGCCCCGCCCCGGCGGAGGCGTGCCCTGGCGGGCCCTCGCGGTGGGGGACAGCATGCTCTTTACCCTGCGCGACGGACAGCTCCTGACCTCGTTTCCGCTCGAGCGGGCCGAGCAGTTCGACAACGGGCCGGTGCTGATCTCAACGCGGGCCGACCGGCACCGGGCCGAGGCGTGGCGCTGGCTCGGCGGCACCGCGAAGCCGGGAGACCGCTTCTTCCTGGCCACCGATGCGCTCGGCCAATGGGTCCTGCGCCGTCACGAGGCGGGGGAAGACCCCTTCCGCGAGCTCTGGGGCCTCGAGAGCGAACAGGCGCTGACCCAGCTGGTAGAGCGCGAGCGCACCGCCGGCCGCATGCGCAACGACGACGTGACCTTGCTCCGACTGCAGGTGCCGACGCTCGAGGAGCTGGCCGGCGCACCGCTCCAATAGGACCGTAGCTAGCGCCTCGCTGCCGCTCGGCGACGCCCGCGTGGCCAGCGTAGCGCCACGAGCAGGAGCAGCAGCGCGAGCGGCACGAGCAAGCTCCCGAGCACCGGCGCGACCGCGCAGCCCCCCAGGAGCTGGTTTCGCGAGAGCCCGCTCGACGCAGCCCCGGAGTCGCCGCGCGCCCCTCCGCCGTCTCCGGCAGGTACGCCTCCGCCATCATGCGTCGGACCGGGTCCAGGGCCAGGTCCAGGGCCACCGTCACCGGCCGGGGGCGGCAGAACGCCCGCATCGGCCCCGGGCACCGTCGACGACAGCCCGAACTCGAAGGCCCCGATATCGGGCGCGCCCACCTTGGGCAGCCCCATCTCGAAGCCCCTGTCGATCGCCGGACTCCCCGCGAGCAGCTTGAAGTCCCCCTGGCCCACGTTGACGAAGCCCGGATCCCCGCTCACCGGCGCGCCGCCCGTCGGGCCGTTGCCGCCACCGAAGAGATTGTTCGAGATCGTGCTGGTGCTGGCCGCCGAGCCGTCGATGCCGCCCTGCTTGTTCCCGACGAAGATGTTGTTCCGCACGATGGTGCCGGTCACCTTGGAGGTGTTGTTCGAGAGCTGCACCCCGTAGTGCGCGTTCTGATAGAAGACGTTGTTGTAGATCCTGTTGTCGCCCATCGTCCCCGAGCCCGCGGACCAGAACTCCACGCCGTTGTAGGTGTTGGCGTCCACGACGTTCTGATAGATCGCGTTGTTCTCGGTCCGGCTCGTCCCCGTGGCCGAGTCTCCGACGGAGATCTGGAAGCCGCTCGCCTTGTTCGCGCGCACCCGGTTACCGTAGACCCGAGCGCCCGTGACGTGGTTCAGGTAGATGCCCACCGCCCCCATCCCGCTCACCGTGTTGCCGTAGACCTGCCCGTTCTTCGACCCGTCCTTCAGATCGATCCCTTCCTCCGCCCCGTCGTGCACGAAGTTCCCCGCCACGATGAACTCGGACGCGTTGCTGATGCTGACCGCCTCGTGCGCCGCGCAGTCGGCGCCGCAAGCGTTCGCGTTGCGCACCTCGCAGCCGCTCACGGTCACGCCCACCGACCCCTGGTCGACGATGATGCCGCCGTGCTCGGAGGTGTCCACGAGCAGCTTGTCGAGCACGATGTTGTTCGACTTGCTCACCTGTGCGGCGAAGTAGGGCGACCTCCTCAGGGTCAGGCCCCGGATCGTGACGTAGCTCCGCCCCGTCAGCGCCAGCAGCCCCTGGTCGTTGAAACCGAGCGAGCTGCCGTCGAGGATCGCCGCACCCGACGTCTCGGCCTGGATCGTAATCACCTGTCCGGCCGCGCCCGACACCGGCACCACGAGGCGCTCGCCCCAGGTGCCAGCCTTCACCAGCAGCGTGTCGCCGGGCTTCAGCTTGCCCGCCGCCTTGCCGAGCGCGCAGAAGGGTTGGGCGCTCGACCCCGGGCCGTCGTCGCTGCAGCCGCTCTTGCCGACGTAGAACGTGCCGGCCCGTGCGGCCCCTCCGCCGACGCCGGCCAGGAGCGCCAGCACCACGCCCGTTCGGGAAAGGACGCCAGGCACTGCCGCGCGTCTCACGATCCCTCCCAAGAGTAATGAGGTGGGGTGTTCATGAAATCACCCTTCAGGGTAGCTGGCACTTGAGGCGTGTCAACTCGCTTCGCGCGCTGCGTCGCAGCCCAGGTTGCTTCCCTCGGCCCGCGGCCGGTATGCTGCGCGCGGAGCAACTCCTTGGCCATCGCGCTCGTCGCCCTCTCTATCGCCCTGCGCTACATCGCGCCGCACTACTTCCTCGCCGAGCTCGAGAGCGTGCCGCTCGTGCCGGTGGCGACGGCGCTGATGATCCTCGCCGTGGGCATCTCGATCCTGCGCAAGAAGATCCAGCTCGGCATTCCGTCGCAGGCCTACGTGCTCGGGCTGCTCTTTCTCTGGGCCATCGTCTCCCTCGCCGTGAACGCGGGCCTCGGTGAGGCCGCGGGTATCTTCACCACGGACTTCCTCCGCGATTTCGTCTTCGTGGTGACCGTGATGGTCTGCGTGGACAACCTCAAGCGCTGGAAGATCTTCATCGGCGCGGTCATGGTCTCCATGCTGGTGGTGGGCATCTTCGGCCTGCCCCAGACCTTCGGCCCCTACCAGTGCGCCGAGTGGGCCGAAGGCGACATGGCCAACCTGAAGTTCGACGGCCGCTCGTGCTCGGACGTGCGGCAGTGCTTCGACAATCAGCCCAAGGAGCGGCTGATCCCCGGCATCGGACCGCGCCTCTACCGCTGCGAGCGGCGCGGATGGTTCGGCGTGGCGGCCTACCTCGGACGCGTGCACTGGATCGGCGTCTTCGACGACTCGAACAACCTCGCGGGGACGGTGGGGCCTCTCATCTGCCTCCTGATGGGGATCTTCTGGGCCTCGACGCGCAAGCTGCACCGGGTGGTCTGGCCCCTGCTCGCCTTCTTCTACGCGGCCGTCGTCTACGCCACCGGCTCGCGCGGTGGACAGCTCGCCCTCGTGGTGGGGGCCGGCCTGACCCTCTGGGCCCTCTGGGGCAAGAAGGCGGTGATCCTGGGGCTGGCCGCGGCGACGGCGCTCGGCGTGCTGGTCCTGACCGGCCACATGGTGAAGGTGCGCGACGAACAGAAGTTCGAGGGCGACACGCGCGTCTCGGACGAGTTCCGGCGCGAGGCGATGGAGGTGGGCTTCCGGCTCTGGAGCCACTACCCCATCTTCGGCGTCGGCCACAGCCGGATCGACCGCTACCACGTCATCGACCCGCACAACGCCTTTCTCTGCGCGGCCGCGGAGCTCGGCACGCCGGGGCTCCTGCTCTTCACGCTCGGGCTGTGGGCCAACTTCAAGGGGGCCTTCCGCTTGCGCCGACGCGCAAGGGAGGCCGGCAACGCGAAGTACTACCAGCTCGCCACCGGGCTCCTCGGCGCGAACGTCACGAGCACCATCTCGCTCACCTTCTTCCTGTCGACCTACGATCGCCTGAGCTGGATGGTCCCGATGATCTACAGCACGGGGCTCATGCGGGCCGCCAAGGAGGAGCTCCCCGAATTCGAGCTGCGCCTCGACTACAAGGACCTCCTCCTGCTCGTGCCGGCGACCTTCGCCGTGCTCGGCCTCTTCTACGTCGGGCTCATGGCCTCCTTCACGATGAGCTAAGGCGGCCGGCCCGCGAGCCCTCGGACCGGAGGCTCCGGCCCTTCTCAGGCCGCCCCAAAGCGCATATGCTGGCGCCCCCCCGGAACCAGGAGCGCCTGCAGTGTCCGATCTGATGCAGAAAATGGTCTCGCTGTGCAAGCGGCGGGGCTTCGTCTTCCAGTCCTCCGAGATCTACGGCGGTCTGAAGAGCGCGTACGACTACGGCCCGCTCGGCGCCGAGCTGAAGCGCAACCTGATGGGCGAGTGGTGGCGCGACACCGTGCACCGGCGCGAAAACGTCGTTGGGCTCGACGCGTCGATCATCATGCACCCGAAGGTCTGGGAGGCCTCGGGGCACCTGGCCGGCTTCTCCGACCCGCTCGTGGACTGCAAGCTCTGCAAGGAGCGTTTTCGCGCCGACAAGGCCCCCCGCGCCGAGCCGGGGACCGACGCGCCGATCACCTTCGCTGACAAGGGTCAGGCCAAGGTGGCGCACGAGCTGGTGCAAAAGCAGTTCGGCCTCGAGCTCACGCGCGACGGACGCACCCTGAAGGGGGCGAAGGCCGGACCGCAGGGCTACGTCTGTCCCGTCTGCGGCTCGCCGCTCCTCAGCGACGAGCGCCAGTTCAACCTCATGTTCCGCAGCTTCATCGGCGCCACCGATCCCTTCGGCGACGTCGCGAACGCCATCGAGCAGGGCAAGCTCGCGGGCCTCGCCGGTCGCGAGCTCCGCGCGGCGATCGAGGAGCTCACGCGTCCCGCCTCGGTCTACCTGCGCCCCGAGACGGCCCAGGCCATGTTCGTGCAGTTCCTGAACGTGCAGCAGTCCATGTCCATGAAGGTCCCCTTCGGCATCGCGCAGATGGGGCGCTCCTTCCGCAACGAGATCACCGTCGAGCACTTCATCTTCCGCTCGTGCGAGTTCGAGCAGATGGAGATGGAGTTCTTCTGCGAGCCGGGGACCGACGAGGAGTGGGGCGAGTACTGGAAGAACGAGCGGATGGCCTGGTGGCGCCGCTACGCGAATCACCCGGAGAAATTCCGCTTCCGGCCGCACGCGGCCGACGAGCTCGCGCACTACGCGAAGTCCTGCTTCGACATCGAGTACGAGTATCCGTGGGGCTGGGGCGAGCTCGAGGGGATCGCCAACCGCACCGACTACGACCTGAAGAAGCACGCCGAGCACAGCGGCACGCGGCTCGAGTACTTCGACCCCTTCAAGCAGACGAAGTACGTGCCGTACGTGATCGAGCCCGCCGCGGGGGCCACCCGCGGGGCGCTGGTCTACCTGCTCGACGCCTATCACGAGGAGCCGGTGGAGGGGGGCAAGGGAGAGGACGCCACGCGCGTCGTGCTCAAGCTCCACCCGCGGCTCGCACCGATCAAGGTGGCGGTGCTCCCGCTCGTGAAGAAGGACGGGATGCCGGAGAAGGCGCGCAAGGTGGTGGAGGCCTTCCTCGCGCGCGGCATCTACACCAGCTACGACGAGCAGCACGCGGTAGGGCGACGCTACCGGCGCCACGACGAGATCGGCACCCCCTACTGCTTGACCATCGACGGCGAGACGATGGACAACGATACGATCACCATTCGAGAGCGCGACACGATGGCGCAGCGTCGGATCTCTATCGATGGCGCGGTGGCCGAGGTGGAGTCCTTGCTGCACCTTTAGCGCGAGGAGGAAGCGACCATGGTCCGCGAGAGGTGGAGCTTCCTGACAGCCGCGATCTGCGCCGCATCGCTCGTCTCGGGCTGCAGCGCGAAGACCGCCGTGGGCGAGGCGCCGAAGGGGCCCGGCAGAGCGCGTGCCGGGGCGGACTCCACTCCCGACGCGAGGGGACGGTGGGCTCCGGCGGGCTTCGGCGGGGCGGGGAACTATCTGAGCGTGCACCTCGACCCCCGCGGCAACGGCGTCGCCTACGCGGCGAGCGACGTGGCCGGCGTCTACCGCAGCACGGACTACGGGGACCGGTGGGAGATCCGCAGCCTCGGGCTCGGCAACCACGAGGTCTCGTCGTTCGCCATCGACCCCTTCGACCCGAACGTGCTCTACGCGGGCGTCGGCGCGAACCCCGAGGCGAAGAAGTCCGGGCTCTACCTGAGCCCCGACGGCGGCGCGTCGTGGCGGCACCTCCCCGCGAGCCAGAAGGTCGGCATCACCTTCCGGCGCTGGCGCACGGTGGAGGCCATCGCCCCCGACCCCGCGGCGCGCGGAACGCTGCTCGTCGGGAGCGTGCGGAAGGGGATCTTTCGCACCACCGACGGGGGCAAGAGCTTCCACCAGGTCCACGCGGTCGGCACGACGCGCGCCAAGCTCACGTCGACCGACGACGACGACTCGCCGAAGGGCGCCTACCCGACCCCGGTGGCGTTTCTCCTCTTCGACCCGTCGAACCCCAAGGTGGTCTACGCCGCCCTCGACGGCGGGGGCGTGGTGAAGAGCGGCGCGTCGGGCGAGAAGGGGAGCTGGAAGGCCGCGAACGCGGGGCTGCCGGCGCAGGCCACCGTGAAGTTTCTGGCCGCGAGCAAGGGGGGCGTGCTCTACGCGGCCCTCGGGCGAGCCGGGGTCTACAAGAGCACCGACGGGGCCGGGAGCTGGAAGCGCGTCACGGCCGGAATCCCCCTCGCGAACGACGAGGCCTGGGTGAGCGCGGTGGCCGTGCACCCCGAACGACCGGACGAGGCCTGGGCCGTGCTCGCCACCTACGACGAACCGAACGTGTGGAAGACGACCGACGGAGGACGTCGATGGACGGGCAAGGGAGAGCTCGCCTTCGACACCGACGCGAGCCCCACTCGCACCTGGGCCACCGACCCGACCAAGAGCTGGTACATCGCGCTCGACCGGAAGCACCCGCGGCGCCTCTACTACACCAACTTCTGGGGGATCGAACGCAGCGACGACGGGGGAGAGACGTGGGCCGACAAGGTGAGCGGCGCGCAGAACACCTGCGTCACGAGCCTCGTGGTGGACGCCGGGGCGACCGAGGAGGCGCTCTATGCGGCCTTCATGGACGCTGGCATCGCCCGCTCGACCGACGGCGGGCGCTCCTGGCAGATGGCCTTCCCCAAGCACTACGACAAGGAGACGGCCGGGCACTTCTGGGGCCTCGCAGTGGCCGGCAACGGCGCCTCGAAGGTCTACTACGCCACCTCCGACCCGTGGGGCGAGGAGACGAGCTCGCTCTACCGCAGCAGCGACGGCGTGAACTGGCGCCGGGTCTACAAGCGGGCGCGCGCGAAAGACGGCGGGTGGCGCTCGGGGGAGATGGTCGGGCTGGCCGTGGATCCGCGGCAGCCGCAGACCGTGTACGTCACGCAGGACGGCGGGCAGGTGCTGCGCTCCACCGACGGCGGGCGCAGGTTTACGCCCACCGCGCGACAGCCGGCGGGCCGCACCTTCACCCAGGCGCTGCTCGTGGACGGGAGCGGTCGACTCTTCGCCGGCACGCTCAAGGAAGGCCTCTTCCGCTCGACCGACAGCGGCAAGAACTGGCAGCGCGTGCTGACGAAGATCTCCACGGTGTGGCGCGTGGTCGAGGGAGGCGGCGCGCTCTACGCCACGGCCGGTGACGACGGGCACCTCTACCGCAGCACCGACGGCGGCCTGGCCTGGAAGGCCCTCACACCGCCCGCGGCTCCTGACCCGGGAGACGAGGTGGCCGAGCAGGGGATCGCCGTAGCGGTGGATCCCAAGGACCCGAAGCACCTCGTCTTCGGGCGGCGCGACACCTGGCACTCGTGCGACGCGAGCTCGGGCCTGCTCGAGAGTCGAAACGGCGGCGCGAGCTGGCAGCCGCTCAACGCGGGAATGCCGCTCCGCAGCCCGAGCACCCTGGCCTTCGGCGGCGACGGCGCTCTGTACGCTGGCACCTGGTGCGCCGGCACCTGGCGCCTTCCTCGGCCGGGAAAGTAGAGAGGGACGTGGCGACCCTACGTTGCATCCACGAGACCGACGAACTCCTGCGGCTCGCTCCCGCCTGGGAGGCGCTGCTCGCGCAGACGAAGGCGCCGAGCTTCTTTCTCTCCTGGGAGTGGATCTCCGCCTGGCAGCAGGTCTACCGGCAGAAGCACCGCCTGTGCGTGATCGTGGCCGAGGAGGGCGGCGCGCCGGTCGGCATCGCTCCCTTCATGATCGGCGGGGGGCTGGACAGCCTCGCGCCGCGGGGCCAGCAGCTGACCCGCCCGATCCGCTTCCTCAAGTTCCTGGGGCAGGGGGAGTGCTACCCGGAGCAGCTGGACTTCCTCCTGCCGCCGGGGCGCGCAGAGGAGCTCGCGCCTGCGTTCGCCAAGTACGCGCTCACCACGCTCAGCCGCCAGTGGGACGTCCTCTTTCTGCAGAACGTGCAGCCCGAGGCCGCGGTCGCGCAGGCCATGGAGGCGTGGCTCCTCCAGGTCGGGCTGAAGGCCGAACACGCCGAGACGCTCTCGGGCCCCTTCGCCGCGCTCCCCGCCAGCAAGGAGGAGTACTGGAAGGGGCGGAGCGCGAACTTCCGCAGCCAGTACAAGAACAGCGCCAATCGCCTGGCCAAGCGGGGCGAGGTGCGGCTCGAGATCGTGACCGAGGAGAGCGAGCTCGAACCCGCGTTCGCCGAGCTCGTGCGGCTGAACAGCCTGCGCTGGGGTGAGGAGAACCAGAGCTTCCATTCCGAGCCCTACCTGCAGTTCCATCGCCAGCTCATGAAGCGGCTCCTCCCGCGTGGGGAGCTCCTGCTGGCCCTGCTCCGCGTCGACGGTCGCGTCGCCGCCGCGAAGTACGACTTCGTCTACGGCGGCAAGGCCTGGAACTACCAAGGGGGCTGGGACCCCGAGTTCGCGCGCGAGCGGGTGGGGCTCGTCTTGCTCGGACGGATCGTCGAGCACTGCATCGAGCGTGGCCTCGCGGAGTACGACTTCCTCGGCGGCACCGACGCGGGCTACAAGGATCGCTTCGCGACCGGCAGCCGGACCACGGTGGACCTGCTGGCCCCCACGCGCTCGCTGCGCGGACACGCCTTCCGGCTGGCGCGAGAGAGCAGCCACCTGATCCAGGAGCAGGGCCTGCCGGAGAAGGCGCGCGCCATCGGGGCCCGAATGCGCCGCATCACGGAGCGCCTGACCGGTCGCGCCGAGCCCGCGCCGTCCGACGACAGTTCGTCGACCGACCGTCGCGACGACCGCGAGCCATGAACGAGTTCGAGCCCGACGGCCCCGACGACCCCGCGGCAGAGCCGGGGATCGCTCCCGACGCGCCGGAGGCGTCGCCCTCCCTCGCCACCGAGGCCAGCCGCGGCATGCTCTGGACGAGCGTGTCCTCGCTGGCGGCGCGCGGCATCGGCTTTCTCAGCACCATCCTGCTGACCCGCTGGATGTCCAAGGAGGAGTACGGGCGCGCGAGCGCGGTCTACACCATCGCCATCGGGCTCGCCCACTTCTCGGGCCCCGGCCTCAGCTCCGAACTGATCCGACGACGCGAGCGCTTCAAGGACGCGGCGACGCTGGGCACCATGTTCTGCACGGTCATCGTGCTGACCCTGTCGGCAGCCGCGTTCGCCTTCGCCGACCCCATCACGCGCTTCTTCGACGCCCCGGGGGCGGCCCACTACCTGCGCGCGGGGCTCGTGCTGGCGCTGGTCCACGTCGTGCTCATGATGGGCGACATCATCCTCACGCGGGAGCTCCGCTTCGGCGCGCAGGCGCTCCTCGAGCTCGGAGGCAGCTCGCTCATGGTGGCGGTGGCCCTCGGTCTCGCCGCCACGGGGTGGGGAGGCTTCGCCGTGGTGCTGGGTCAGGTGGTGCGCGAGGTGGTCCTGCGCCTCGGCAGCACCGCCCTCACCGGCTTCGGCTGGCTCGGCCGGCCGCGCTGGGACGGGCCTCTCCTGCGCGAGATGCTGGCCTTCGGCGTACCGATCTACATCTCCGAGTCCTTCGACCACATCGCCACCAACTGGGACAACCTCTTCGTCGGGAAGGTGCTGGGCATGGAGGCGCTCGGGGCCTACGCGGTGGCCTACAACCTGGCCTACGTGCCGATCTACACCGTGACCCAGCGCTCGAGCTCGGTGGTCCTGGCCGCCGTGGCCCGCTTCTCCGACGACGTGAAGCGCCGGCGCGAGGCGATTCTGCGGGCGCTCGGAGCCATCTTGCTCGTCCTCTTCCCGGCCGCCGCGCTCGTGATGTTCACCGGCCCCCGGGTGGTCGCGATCCTCTTTCCGGCCAAGTGGACCGACACCGTATCGTCCCTGGTCACCGCGCTCTCCCTCGTGGGCATCGGCCTGCCGCTCCAGTTCCTGCCCGATTACTACTTCCAGGCCATCGGGCGACCGCGCGCCACCACGGTGGTGATGGCCATCAAGGTCGTGCTGATGTTCGGCGCCCTCTTCCTCTTCGGGCGACAGAACGTGGTGCATGCCGCCTGGGCGGTCTCCACCTCCTTCATCGTGGCGGGGCTTCTGGCCTGCGCCCTGCTGAAGGTGGTGGACGAGATCCCCTTCGGGCGGGTGCTGCTCGAGCTCGCCCCCGCCCTCATCGGCAGCACGCTCCTCGCCGCGACGATCCTGGGCCTGAGGCGTGTGCTGCACCTCGACTCGCAGCTCGTGATGTTCGCCCTCGAGGTGATCGCGGGCGGAACCGTCTACCTTGGCTACCTCCTGCTCTTCCACCGCGGGCAGGTGATGGACATCGTGCGCTCGCTCGTCGGGCGCGACGACGACGAGTGAGGCGAGCCGGCTCCTGAACCATCCACGCGGTAGTCTCGCGCGCGGCAGTGGAGTAGCCACCCCGGCCCCCTCGCCCTCCCGCACGCCCCGATTGCCGCGCGCAAAGCGCCGGATCTCATCGACCCGCGCGGCCCACCGGTCCTCGCAGCAGGTGGGACCACCTGGCGTGGTGATTGCACAGGGCGGCGCCAAAGAGCCTCACAGGAAGCAGGTTGGCGTCGCGAGGCGCGCCTCCGGATCAAACGTCCGGGCGCCGCGACACCGGTGGGAGAAGGAGGGGGGTGGAGAGGCTCCGAAGAGGAGTTCACGATGCACCCGCTTCACGTCTCTCGCTACCTCGTCGGGGTCGCCGCGGCGGCCCTCAGCGCGTCCTGCGGCCTCTTCTCGGAGAGCCCGGACGAAGCTCCGTCCCCCGGACTCGAGCGACAGGCCGCCGCCTTCGGAGATCAGTGCGGCGCCGACAAGCCCGAGTACCCCCAGGTGGTCTACGACGTGGGGCGCGCCTGCTCGTATTCGGGCTACTGCAAGAAGATGGCGTGCAGCACGACGCTGCCCGTCTTCTGGTATTCGGCCTGTTGCTACTCGCCGCAGTGCGCCGGCTTCCTCAACGTGATGAAGTGCCCCGAGGCGCTCAAGCAGGCCGAGCAGGACTTCCAGACGTACCTGACCTCCCCCGGGCTGAGAGCCCAGGAATGGTGCGGGGGCGCGACGGACGTGAAGGGGTGCCTCCGTTACCGCGTGAAGGTGCTCAAGGACAAGCCCCTCGCGCAGCTCTCGAAGGGCGACTCGGCCGACCCGGCCGACTACTGCACCTATCAACAGAGCGGGTCGGTCTGCGGGGGCCGCGAGTACTTCTGGACGAGCACGCCCTCCTCGGGCTGGTTCGAGTGCGCGCAGTACCCCTATTGCTCGTACCGCCGGACCTTCAAGAAGATCTGCACCTTCAACAGCATCGACGCCTACAACAAGGACACCAAGCAGTGGCACCTGTACCGCTGCCAGGGAAACGAGAACTGGAGCAACGTGCCCACGGAGCTTCAGTACGCAACCTTCGGCAACGCGGGCGGGTGGATGTGGGAGACGGCAGAGTACAAGGCGAAGGACCCCTGCGCGGCCTGTCCGAACCTGCTACCCGCCCCGCCCGTGGCCCCGAGCACCTCGACCGGCGGCACGAACACGGGGACGGGGACGGGGACCGGCACCGGCTCGTCGGTGAGCTCCACGCCCACCAAACCCACGGTCCCCGCCGGCTGCGTCGCGGACTCCCTGGGGCACATCGGCAACACCTGCTCGAACACCTCCCCCTACGCGTGCTCCACGATCGAGGGGTCGAACTGCTGCGGCAACGGCTCGTACAAGCTCGTCAACAACGCGTGGGAATGGGTCTGGAACTACTCCTCCTGCCCGTGCGGGAGCACCAACATCGCGGCCGGCACCAAGTGCACGACGAGCACGGCCTCTCCGGGGACCTGTCCGACGACCGCCACCGGGACGGTGGGGAACTGGACCGGCTGTTCCAAGCACGCGGACTGCCAGTCGGGGATCTGCGCCTGCGCGAGTCCGACGGGAGACGGGGCCACCCACGGCAGTCAGTGTCTGCCGAACATGGAATACTTCCGCGCCTGGTGCACCGCGTCCGGCTGCTAGTGGTCCGGCGCGAAGCGGCGTCTACTCCCACTCCCCGAGCGGCGTGAAGCGCTGACCGCGCATCAGGCGCCGTAGCTTCGGCTCCGTCGAGGCGAGGTTCACGTAGTACTTGAAGTAGCGCGCCGGCGAGATGCGGCGCATGCGCGGCTGGTCGGGGTCGATCTCGCGCGGGTGCAGGTAGTAGATCACGGGCTGGCCGTGGCGGTTCAGCCACTCCGTCGCGCCGAGGAGCATGGGCCATGGAGTGACGCGCAGGTAGCCTCCGCCGAAGAGGCAGACCCGCTTGCCGAGCAGCTTAAGGGTCGTGATCGGGTATTCGCGCACCGGCCCCGCCGAGGTCTCGATGGTGTGAGGCTCGGTCGGGGCTCCTTCGAAGCCCCCGTGACCGCGCGCCGCCGGAAAGATGGACGACGAGTAGCGGTACCCGGCCTCGGCCAGCACCTCGTAGGCCCAGGGGGTCTCGCGGGTGAAGGAGAAGCCGGGCACGCGAAAGCCGCGCACCTCGGTCCCCGTCTGGTCCTCGAGCACCCGCTTGGCCCGCGTCACGTCTTCGGCGAAGGCCGCCCGCCCCGCCTGGTACGCCAGCAGATGGTTCTGCCCGTGCGAGCCGATCTCGTGCCCGAGCTCGTGACAGCGACGGAGGACCCGCGGATAGCGCTCGGCCGCCCAGCCCAGCCAGAAGAAGGTGCAGCGCACGTCGTACTGGGCGAAGAGGTCCAGCATCTGGTTCATGTTGCGGTCGAGGCGCCCCGGCAACCGCTCCCACTCCGTCGGGTCCGGCGCCCCGCGGGCGTCGAGGATGTGGAACCACTCCTCCACGTCGATGGTCATGGCGTTCGCGGGCTTGTCCACGGGGCGCTCCGTCTGGCGTGTGACGGAAGTGTGCGGGGAGGGGGAAGGTGCGTCAACTGCTGCGGGTGCCGTCGGTGCGCAGGGAGCGGTGCGAGGCGCGGTCGGCCTGGGGAGAACGCCAGGGTTACGCCGCCGGCAGGCCCCGGCTGAGCTCCTTCACGTCGAGGAAGAGCTCGTAGACCACTCGGGAGAGGGCGGCCTTCTGCGCCTGGCGGACCGCGATGCGGTGCGTGAGCTTGCCGCGCAGGCGGGCGTACTCGGCCTTGAAGGTCTCGCGGAAGAGGACGCTACGAGACAGGTCGAAGGCGTCGTAGGCCCGGTACTCCTCGGGCATCTGCTGGTTGAAGAGGCCCGCCAGTCCCACGTCGAAGTTGCCGGCCATGACCCGCTTCGAGGGAAGGATCCGGTCGTAGTCCGCCTTGCCCTTGACCTCCTTCTCCCAGACGGCGCGGTGGATCTGTCCCGACTTCCAGGTGGCGTTGGCCAGCCGGATGCCCCACCGCAGTGCGCGCAGGTCGCTCCCCTGCAGGCCGACACCGTCCTCGGGCTTCTTGCGGAAGGCCTGGTAGTCGGGCTCGGCCCAGTGCGGCTCGCGCGTCCCGTCCGTGACGGGCTGCTTGTCGAAGACCAGCCGCTGGATGTGCGTGTGCATCTCCTCGGCCGTCACGCTGAAGCGGAGGCCGAGGTCCTCGGCGAAGACCTTCGCGACGTCCTCGAGCGAAACGCGCTGCAGGAGCTTCTCGACGTGGCCCTTGATGGCTGCGCGCTGCGGCGTCGCGGTGCCACCGCCCCGCGTCGCGCGGTCGAGCGTCACGAGGAGCGACACCAGATGGTTCCGCGCCACGGGCCCGGCCCCGTTCACGGCGTTGCTGTAGTCGGCGGCCTTGTCGGAGAGCGCGCGGCCGTCCTCGGCGAAGGCCGGCTTGAAGAGCGCGCCGGCCTTGCGGCAGGCCGAGGTGAAGACGGCGCGGATCTCCTTCGTGACCCGCACGTCCGGCACGTTGAGGCCGTACATGGCCATCATCGCGCTCTCGTTCGCCACCCCGTCGGCGAAGGCCAGGCGCCGCGCCTCGAAGTTCTTCCCACGCAGGCCGCGCACCGCGGCGTCTTGTACCCGCTGGCCGAGCACCGCGGCGCGGAAGAGGAAGGGTCGGCGCTTCAGGTCGGCCCAGAAGGCCGAGAGCCCGGTTTCGAACCCCACGAGGCCCGTATAGAGCTTGTTGCGGTTTTTGAAGCTCGGCAGCTGCACAGCCTCGAGGGCCCCTTGCCCGAGCGTGGCGTGCAGCTGCTGGTGATGGCGCGTCGCGGAGAGCAACACGTCCAGGTGCAGCGCGCGCGAGACGAAGTTGCCGAGCTGCCGCGCCATCACGGACGCACGGGAAGGCTTTCCGGCCGGGGACTCATCGTTCGCTCGCGCCTCCGCGCGAGGAGACGCGGCGAGCGTACCTGCCAGCACCATCATCGCCACCCAGACTAGCCGAGAACGGCGGTTACTTCGCGCGGCGTACATGACGCCCTCCTTGCGACGGCGGGACGACTCCGAGCTCCCGCACTTGCTGTTTGGTCAGGGGTCTTCCGTCGAGAAAAAAGGTCGTCCGAGCGAACCACTGCGGGTTGTGGACGATCTGCTGCAATTCGTGGCTCGTGGCGCCCACCGCGTCCTTGGCGAGCGCTTGCTGGACGTCGAGCATGGTCAGGTTGAAGACCACGGTGCCCTTGCGAGCCATCACCCGGCCCATCACCTTCTGGAACTCCTTGGGGTAGTCCGGCCCGCCGGTCGTGGCGGCTCCGATCAAGCCGAGCGCGGGCCACTGCGTGTAGTCCGCAGCGTGGCGCTGCGCCGCGAAGGTCTTGAGCAGGAACTCGTGAGGAGCCGGGTCGCCCTGGCCGTGGGCCACCCGCTCGCGCACCTCCTGGCTCAGCGACAGGCCGAGGGCGATGCGCAGCACGCTCCCGCTGGCGGGGAGGCGCACCTTCCCGCCCTCTTGCCGGGAGCTCGACCGCTTGCCCTTCCGCACCGCGTGCGCGGGCGCGACGACCAGGGTCGCGAGGACGAGCAGGGCGATGCAGCGAAGGTGGCGCATGTGCGGACAGGACTTCTCAGATCAAGATCCGCGCCAACCTCCCAGCCGGGAGTACCGTCGGAGATATGCGTCTTTTCAACGACTTGGCTCCCAGCGGGGGCCGATCCGCGCGCCGCCACTGGCGAAATGGCTGGCCGGTCTGCCGACCCCAGCGCCCCGTGCCCCCACGTCCCCGCAACGCGCCCGAGTCCGCCACGCCCGCGCGAACCACGCCCGCGCAAACCGGGGTAGGATGCCCGGCCATGGAATCACATCCGCTCTTCGAACCGTTTCTGGACGAATCGCATCGGCTCTTTCGCGAGACCTGCCTGCGCTTCGCCGAGCAGGAGATCCGGCCCCACGCCACCGACTGGGAGGAGGCGGAGCGCTTTCCGCGAGAGCTCTTCCGCAAGGCCGCGCGAGCCGGGATCCTCGGCGCGCTCCTGCCCGAGGCGTACGGCGGGGGGGGCGGGGACATGCTCCACACCTTCGTGTCCACCGAGGCGCTCCTTCGCGGCGGGTCGTCGGGGGTGGTGGCCGGCCTCGGGTCCCTCGGGATCGCGCTGCCGCCGCTGCTCCTGCTCGGGGACGAGGCGCAGAAGCAGCGCTTCATCCCGCCGGTCGTGGCCGGAGAGCGCGTGGCGGCCCTCGGGATCACCGAGCCCGGAGCCGGCAGCGACGTGGCCGGCGTGCGTCTGCGGGCCGTGCGCAAGGGAGATCGGTACCTCCTGTCGGGCAACAAACTCTTCATCACCTCGGGGGCGCAGGCCGATCTGGTCATGACGCTGGCCCGCACGAGCGACGACCCGCACGGGGGCCTGACCTTCTTCGTCGTGGAGAAGGGGATGAAGGGCTTCTCCGCCTCGCGCACGCTCAAGAAGACCGGCTGGCGCGCGTCGGACACCGCCGAGCTCGCGTACGAAGAGGTGGAGGTCCCCGAGGAGAACCGCGTGGGCCCCGAAGGGAGCGGCTTTCGCGCGCTGATGCAGAGCTTCCAGACCGAACGCATGGCGCTCGCCGCCTTCGGCCACGCCTCGGCGGAGATCGCGTTCGAGGAAGCGATGACCTACGCGAGGGAGCGCAAGGTCTTCGGGCGGCCGGTCACGGGCTTCCAGGTCACGCGCCACAAGCTGGCGGAGATGGCCACGCAGGTCACCGCCGCGAAGAGTTTCAACTACCTGCTCGCGCGGCGCATCGTGGACGGCGCGTACCTGCCGCGCGAGGTCTCGATGGCCAAGAACTTCTCCGCGGAGGTGGCCGAGGTGGTCTGCCGCGAGGCGGTGCAGCTCCTCGGCGGCATGGGGTACATGCGCGAGACGCTGGTCGAGCGTCTCAGCCGGGACGTGCGCATCCTGGCCATCGGAGGCGGCACCTCCGAGGTCATGAACGAGGTGATCGCGAAGATGCTCCCGCTGGGCTAGTCCCCCCCGGGGACGAGACGCCGGGGGCTACCCCTGGGCCTTCTTCACGCGCTCGACGAGCTCGCCGCTGCGGAACAGCTCGCGCGTGATGTCGGCGCCGCCGATGAACTCCCCCTCGATGTAGACCTGGGGGATCGTCGGCCAGCTCGAGTACTCCTTGATCGCCTCGCGGATCTCCCAGTCGGCGAGCACGTCGATGGCCGCGAACTCGGCCCCGGCCTTGTTCAGGCAGTCCACCGTGGCGGCGGAGAAACCGCACTGCGGGAAGTCGGGCGTACCCTTCATGAAGATCACGATCTTATTGGCCTTGATGGTCTGCTCGATGCGTTGACGAAGGTCCGGGCTCATCCTGGCTGCTCCTATGGTGGGCCCGCGGAGCTCGTGCGTCGGTCGCCGCCGCGTGCCGTGGGTAGTGATAGCCCCTTTGGTACGCTCCGGCCAGGGCGCAGGTTTCTCGGGTCCGCCGCGCTGGAGGCGTCGGAGGCCCTACCGGCCCACGCCGAGGCCGCCCTGCTCCGCCTCGAAGGCGGCGACCAGCTCGCGCAGCGTAATGATTTGGAGGCGCTCGCGGCCCAGCTCGCGCGGGGTCCGCACCCGGTCCGAATAGAGCACGAGCGAGCTCACCGGTTGGGCCCGCTCCACGAGGAAGCGCGAGAACTCGACCATCCCGTCCCCGTCCGTCGGCTGCCCTCCGAGCAGCTCGAGCAGGTTTCTGCCGCGGGCGTCGAGGCGCGCCTGGAGGAGCCAGCTCACGCAGTGATGCCCGGCAAGCCCCTCGAAATCGTAGGCCCCGAGCTCCACGCGGCCGGAGCGCACGTCCTCGAAGTAGCGCGCGAGGTTTCCTTGCTGCTCGCCCGTGAGAGGGATCAAGACCCCGTAGCGCTCCGAGCCGATCGGCCGCACGGGCCCGCACCGGTAGCCGCCGGGGTAGAAGTCGTGGACCGTTCCCCCGAGGCGAAAGTAGATGTGCCCCTTCTGCTTGGGGATCACCGCCTCCAGCACCCCCTCCGCGGTCGCCCGGGTGAAGGCCTGCAGGCTCTGGTTCGTGACCTGCAGGATCGGCCGGCGCGTCCCCCCATAGCGTTTGACGGCCGCAGGCGGCCGCTCCGCGCGCACGAAGCCCTCGAGGCCGTCGGCGCGCGCACTTCCCGCCGCGCCCCCGAGCGCGAGCAACAGTCCGATCGTCCACCCCGCCGCACGCCGCATGGGCACCTCCTGCCGGAGCCCAGCATCGCAAGCCGGATGCCAGGGAAGGCGTCGCGCGCACGACCCACGCTCCTCCGTGATTCCGTGCCCATGGCCGCGGCCCCGAGGGACGCGCGCACCCCCGTCCTCTCCGAAAGCGGGAGGGGGAGCGGCCGGACGCGCCCCCCGCGCGCGAGACGACCGCGGCCCGCGGCTTTCCGCACCTCGCCCCCGGCGAAGCAGGCTATGCTCGGGCGCGTGAGAGAGCCGCTCACCCCCACCGTGCATGCCCGAGGCGACGACCGCCGCCTCGACGCCGTGCTCGACCTCGTGGCCTACACCGCGAGACCTCGCCCCCTCTCCACCTCGCTCGACGAGCTCCCGCGGCGCATCGCGCAGGTCTTTCCGGCCGACGTGTGCTCGATCTACCTCGTGGAGGGCGACGACCTGGTGATGCGGGGCAACGTGGGCTTTCCGTCGGAGGCTCTCGGGGACGTGCGGCTCACCATGGGCGAAGGGATCACCGGCCTGGCCGTGGAGTGCATGCGCCCGATCTCGCTCGACGCGGCCCCGGCTCACACGGCCTACCGCCACTTCGAGCACCTCGGCGAGGAGCGCTTCCCGATCTTTCTGGCCATGCCGATCCTGGGGCCGTCCGGGCCTCTCGGCGCGCTCGTGCTGCAGCGTCGCGACACGCCGGCCTTCAGCGCGGGAGACCTCGAGCTGGCCGCCGCGCTCACCGCTCCCGTGGCGGCGCTCCTCGAGCGCGCGCACCTCACCGACGCGCTGCGCGGCTGGCTGCGCCCCGGCCTCGAGACCAGCCGGCGCGTGACGCTCTCGGGCCGTCCCGCGGTGCGCGGCCGTGCCGTCGGTCCGGCGTGCGCGCTCCGTCGCCCCGCGGCCCGTCCCACCCCCGATTCGCCCCGCTCCCCCGAGGAGATCCTGGTCTCGCTCGAACAGGCGATCGGCTACGCGCGCCGCACGCTCGGCGAGTTCAAGAAGCGCGCGGCCACCCTCGGCCAGCAGGCGTGGTTTCTGGACGTGTTCCAGGTCATCCTCGACGACGCGCGGCTGCGCGAACGCATCGAGGAGCTGGCCCGCGAGGGCGTGGGGCTGACCCAGGCGCTCGGCCGAGCTGCCACCGAGGCTGCCCGCGCGGCCACGCGGCGCGGCGACGACTACAGCGTGGAGCGGGCGAGCGCGATCAACGACACCTACGAGGCGCTGGCCATGCTCGCCACCTCGGACGGCAGCGCGGACGTGCCGCGGGGCGCGATCCTGGTCGGGGACCAGCTCACCGTCTTCGACCTGATCGTCTCGGCCCGCTCACAACCGGCCGCCGTGGCCCTGCGCGAACGGTGCGACGGCGCCGTCGCGCGCGCTCTCTTCTCGCTCATTGGCGCGCCGACGGTGGTGGACGTGGGGGCCCTCTTCCGCTGGGTCTCCGACGGGGATCTCCTGCTGGTCGACGGCGACCACGGCCTGGTGCGCGTGAACCCGAGCCGCGCCGAGGTCTCCCGCCTGCGCGAGGAACGCAAGCGCGGGCCGACCGACCAGGCAGCTGACGGGTAGCGCGCCGGCTCGCGATAGCCACGCGCAGCACGGCGAGGTAGCTTGGTCTACCGGCTTGCGGTCGCGCGGGACGGAGGATCGCCGCTCCACCGGTCGCCCCGGCTGCGAGGTTTCCTGTGCCTTCCCCGGATATCGAGGTCGTCAACGGGTTCTCTGCCGCGCTCGACGCGGATGACTTCGAGGCCGCCTCTCGCCTGATGCGCGCGGACTGCACCTTCGTCAGCGCCGACAAGACCCTCGAGGGCAGAGAGGCGGTCCTGGCGGCCTACGATCGCAACTCCCGACGAGCGCGAGCGCTGTTTTCTCTGGTGCGCTACCGCTCGCGGTTCGATCGCCGGCTGCCGGATGGGGGCTATCGCGTCCTCATGACGGACGAACTCCACGCCGGCGAGGCAGTTCACGAGTACACGAGCCTGCAGACCCTCTATCTCTCGGACGAGGGGTTGATCTACCGAATCCTCTGGGAAGAGCTCCCGGGCCAGCGCGAGGCCACGCGGAGCTTCTGCACGTCGCACGGCATCGCCCTCTGAGCAGGGCGTCCTCATCGCCGACCGTCGACCGCCTCCCTCCCCAACGCGCGAGGCCCATCGCCTCCAGCGTGCCCCCGCCACCAGCCGACCACCGTGGACCGGCTGCTGAGCGACCCGCAATTCGCCTGGTAGCGCGGCTCCCCGCGCGGTAAAGATGCGCCACGGACGACCCCCCACCAGCATGCCGCAAGCCGAACCTTCGCCTTCTGCCCTCTGGCGGCTCGCCCGCCCCGACGACGATGCGGACGTGACCCGGCTCGCGCTCTCCCTCGACGCCGAGGACCCGTTCACGCCGCGACTCACCTCCGCGCGCGTCGCGCACACGCTCGCCGCGCTGCGCGCCGAGCCCACCCGAGGCCGGGCCGTGGTGCTCGAGGACGAGGGGAGGATCGCGGGCTACGCCCTCCTCATCTCCTTCTGGTCGAACGAGCTCGGCGGTGAGGTCTGCACGATCGACGAGCTCTACGTCGTGCCGGCGCTGCGGGGCCGCGGCTTCGGACGCGCCCTGATCGAAGAGGCCGCCGCCGGTGGTAGCGTGTGGCCCCAGAGGCCCGTGGCGCTCGAGCTGGAGGTCAGTCCGCAAAACGTGCGCGCCCGAGCGCTCTACGAGCGGATCGGTTTTTCTGTGCGACGCAACACCTACCTGCGCTGGATCCCGACCCGACCGGGCCCTGCCTGAGCGGGCAGGTCGGCGCGATGCAGCGGGTACGCTACGAGCTCTTCTTCGCCGCCACCTCGTTCCAGCTATGAAAGCCGCGCCCCGTCTTCTTGCCCAGCTCCCCGGCGGCCACCTTCCGACGGAGGAGCTCGGGGGCGCGGTACTGGTCCCCGCCGAGCTCGGTGAAGAGGAAGTCCGCGATCGCCAGCCGGACGTCCAGGCCGACGAGGTCGGTGAGCTTGAGCGGCCCCATCGGATGCCGGTAGCCGAGCTCCATGGCGCGATCGATGTCCTCGGCCGAGGCCACCCCCTGCTCGAGCATGCGCATGGCCTCGAGCCCGAGCACGATCCCGAGTCGGCTCGTGGCGAAGCCGGGCGAGTCCTTCACCACGATGGGCGTCTTGCCGAGCCGCGCCGTTACGGCGAGCGCCGCCTCGCGCGTGGCGTCGTCGGTGCCGGCGTGGACCACGAGCTCCACGAGCGCCATGGCCGGCACCGGGTTGAAAAAGTGCATCCCGAGCACCTGCCCCGGCCGCGCCAGGCCCGCGGCGATCTTGCCGAGGGGGAGCGAGGAGGTGTTGCTGGCCAGGATCGCCCGAGCCGGGGCCTCGCGCTCGAGCTCGGCGAAGAGCCGCTGCTTGAGGGCCAGGTCCTCGACCACCGCCTCGACCACCAGATCGGCCTGCCGCACGGCCTCCCCCCGCGTCTCGGGAAAGGCGAGCCTCGCCAGCGCGGCGTCCCGCTCCACCGCCGATAGCTTGCCCCGCGTCACCGCCGCCCCGAGGCTGGCCTCGAGCTCCCGCCGGGCGCGCCCCCGGGCCTCACCCGAGAGGTCCCAGAGCGCCACCTCCAGCCCGGCCTGCGCCGCGACCTGGGCGATCCCCCGGCCCATGGTCCCTGCTCCGACCACTGCGAGGCGTGCGATCGTGTCAGACATCTCTTCCCTCCGAGGCTACATGTGGTATGGTCCGCGCCATGGCGAAATCTACTTGTCCGATCTCTCAGTCGCAGTTCATGGAGAAGGCCCAGTCCGTGACGGTCAACGTCGCCGGCACCGAGGTGACCGCCGAGCGGAAGACCTTCAGCACGGGCTCCTTCGGCTGGTACTACAACGGCAAGGTCACCGTTACGGTGGACGGTAAGCCGCTCCAGGTGCAGGTCGGAATGAACCTCACGGTGGTGGGTAGCAAGGAAGCGGAGCGCTAGCACCGGCTCCGCCGTCGCGCGCCGTCGTCAGACTCGTTCGACGAGCAGCGCGATCCCCTGCCCCACCCCGATGCACATCGTGGCCAGCCCGTAGCGCCCGCCGCGGCGCCGCAGGGCATGGACGAGTGTTACCAAGATCTTCGCTCCCGAGCAGCCGAGCGGGTGCCCGAGAGCGATCCCGCCGCCGCAGACGTTCACGCGGGCCGGGTCCAGTCCGAGCTCCCGGATGCACGCCAGGGACTGCGCCGCGAAGGCCTCGTTCAGCTCCACGAGGTCGAGGTCGGCGAGCTTGACGCCCGTGCGCTCGAGGAGCTTCCGCGTGGCGGGGACGGGACCGATGCCCATCAGCGCCGGGTCCACACCCACCACCGCTTGACCCACCACGCGGGCGAGCGGCTCGCCGGAGACAGCCCCCTCTTCCGCCACGAGGAGCGCCGCCGCGCCGTCGTTGATCCCGCTCGAGGAGCCGGCCGTCACGGTCCCCTTGTCCTTGCGAAAGGCGGGCTTCAGGCGCGCCAGCTTCTCGAGCGTGAGGTCTCCGCGCGGGTGCTCGTCCACGCGGAACTCCTTCACGCTGCCGTCCCGCTGCGGGAGCGGCACGGGCACGATCTCGGCGTCGAAGAGGCCCTGCTTCTGCGCCTCCGCCGCGCGGCGCTGGCTCTCGAGGGCGAAGGCGTCTTGATCTTCGCGGCTCACGCCGTACTTCTCGGCCACGAGCTCCGCCGTCTCGCCAAGCGGCACGGTCCAGGCCGGCGCGAGGCGCGGGTTCGTGAAGCGCCAGCCCACCGTGCTGTCGGCGATCGCCGGCGGATTCCGGCTCCACGGCACGTCGCTCTTCAGCATCACGTACGGGGCGCGGGTCATGGACTCCACGCCCCCCGCCACCACGATGCGGGCCTCGCCGCCGCGGATGGCCAGGGCGGCGCCGCCCACCGCCTGAAGCCCCGAGCCGCAGAGCCGGTTCACGGTCATCCCCGGCACCTCGATCGGAAGCCCGGCGAGGAGCGCGGCCATGCGCGCCACGTTGCGGCTGTCCTCGCCCCCCTGGTTGCTGCAGCCGAGGATCACGTCGTCCACGTTCTGCCCCGCCACACCGCTCCGCTCGACCACGGCGCGGATCGGCACCGCCGCGAGGTCGTCGGGGCGTACCCCCGCCAGCGCGCCACCGTGCGCTCCCACCGCCGTTCGCACCGCCTGATAGATGTAGACCGGCTTAGCCAAGGTTCACCCACACGGTTTTGGTTTCGAGATAGCCCGCGAGCGCGTCCGGCCCGAGGTCGCGACCGTAGCCCGAGGCCTTGAAGCCGCCGAAGGGGGCGCCGGGGTCGAAGTTGTTATAGGTGTTGACCCACACGGTGCCCGCGCGCACGGCCCGCGCCGCGCGCAGAGCCTTACCGACATCACGGGTCCAGATCCCCGCCGCGAGGCCGTAGATCGTGCGGTTGGCCAGCGCGAGCCCCTCCTCGACGGAGTCGAAGGTCATCACCGAGAGCACCGGCCCGAAGATCTCCTCCTGCGCGATGGTCATCTCCGCCGTGACACCGTCGAAGACCGTGGCCTCCACGAAGCAGCCCTTGCCTCCCACGGTCGCGGCCTTGCCCCCCGCGACGAGAGTGGCTCCGTCCACCTTGCCCTGCTGGATGTAGCCCAGCACCTTCGCCTGCTGGCGGCGCGAGACCAGCGCCCCGAGGAGCGTCTTCTTGTCGAGCGGGTCCCCGGGGACGCGGCGCGCGGCCCCCTTGACCAGCCCCTCTACCACCTGGTCATGCACCGACCGCTCCACGAGCAGGCGCGAGCCGGCGCAGCAGACCTCTCCCTTGCCATAGAAGATGCCGTTCTGCGCGCCACGAATCGCCGCCTGCAGGTCCGCGTCGGCGAAGATCACGTTCGGGCTCTTGCCCCCGAGCTCGAGCGTCACGCGCTTGTTGTCCGCCGCGGCCTCGCGCGCGATCCAGCGTCCGGTCGCCGTCGAGCCGGTGAAGGCGACCTTATCCACGCCGGGGTGGCGCACGAGGGCCTGCCCCGCCTCGATGCCGCCGCACACCACGTTGAGCGCGCCGGGCGGAAAGCCGACCTCCCGGGCCAGCTCGGCCAGCGCGAGCGCCGTGAGCGGTGTCTCGGGAGCGGGTTTGAGCACCACCGTGCACCCCGCCGCCAGCGCGGGCGCCAGCTTCCAGCTCGCCAGGTTGAGCGGAAAGTTCCACGGCACGATCGCCGCCACCACCCCGACCGGCTCGCGCAGCGTGTAGGCGAGCGCATTACCCTCGACGGGCAGGGTCTGGCCGAAGACTTTGTCCGCGTAGCCGCCGTAGTAGCGAAAGACCTCGGCGGTCATCGCGAGCTCGATCTGGGCCTCGAAGATCGGCTTGCCGTTCTGCAAGCTCTCGAGCCGCGCGAGATCCTCACGATGGCTTTCGAGCGCGTCCGCGAGCCGCAGCAAGAGCTTGCCGCGGGCGCGCGCCGAGAGCCGGCGATAGGCCTCGGACTCGAAGCAGGCCCGCGCCGCCGAGACCGCCGCGTCCACGTCGGCGCCCCCCGCGTCGGCGACCTGGGCCAGGGTCTCCTCGGTGGCCGGGTTCTCTACCGAAAAGGTCTTCCCGGAGGCTGCGGCCCGAAACTCGCCGCTGATGAAGAGCTGGGTCTGCATGGCTTCCCCTTCGCGTCGGCACGACCGCTTCGTGCCCCCCGTCCAACCACCGCGCCGCGCTGGCCTTCATAGCCCGGAAGGACCCGCCTGTCCACCGCACGGCCACGGCCAGAGCAGACGGTCCGTGCTACGTTTCGGGCACGGGTTTGGGAATTGGACAGGGGTGGACCGAGCATGTTCAAACAGTGGTCGCGAGATGCAAGCGCACGCGCTCTCGCCGAGCTCATCCGGACGCTCGGGGACGCGGTGCTGATCGTGGATCAGGCGGGCCGCATCCGTCTGCTCAACGCGATGGGAGAGGGGCTCTTCGGCTACGCGGAGCGGGAGCTCCTCGGAGAGCCGGTGGAGCGGCTGGTCCCCGAGGCCGCCCGGGCCCGGCACGTGGCCGACCGGCAAGGCTTCGTGGCCCACGCGCGGAGCCGGCCGATGGGCGCGGGGCTCGAGCTCCAGGCGCTGCGCAAGGACGGCACGACGGTGCCGGTGGAGATCAGCCTGAGCCCGCTCGAAGGGCCTGATGGAATCCTGGTGGCTGCTGTGGTCCGGGACGTCACGGCCCGCCGCGCCGCCGAGCGCGCGGTGCGGGAACGGGAGACAGCGCTCTCCCTCATCCTGAGTAGCGTGTCCGACGCGGTGATCGCCAGCGACGCGGAGCTGCGGCTCACCCGCTGGAACCCGGCCGCCGAGCGCATGCTGGGCTGGCGCGCCGAGGAGGTGCTCGGTCGAACCGGATCTGAGGTCCGCCAGACCGAGTTTCCCGGCTCGAGCCGCGAGCAGGCAATGCACACTCTCGCCACGGAAGGCGTCTTCCGGGGGGAGGTGCTCCTCACGCACCGAGACGGCTCCCGCGTCCCCGTGGAAACTGTCGTCACGACGCTACGCGGGCCGAACGGCGAGCTCCTCGGCTACGTGGCCGTGGACCGGGACATCTCCGAGCGGAAGCGGGCCGAGGCCCAGCTCCTGGCCGCCGACCGCGCCGCCTCGGTGGGACGACTGGCGGGGGGCATGGGCCACGCGGTGAATAACCCGCTCGCGGTGGTCCTCGGCAACGTCAGCCTGGCCGTCGAGCGGCTCGAACACCTCGACGAGAGCCAGCCGCTCACGGGCAAGGCTCTGGCCGAGCTCGTGACTGAGCTCCGGGAGGCCGAGCGCGCCGCGACGCAGGTCGCCACCATCATGACCGATCTGCGCCGCCTCTCGGCGAGCGCCCCCGGGGCGACGCGGCCCGTCGACCCCCGCGAGGCCGTCGAACGCGCGCTCCGGCTCTGCGGCGCGGAGCTCGAGCTCCGGGCCCGTCTCGTCCGGGACCTTGGCTCGGTGCCTCCGGTCCTGGCCGACGAAGCGGTGCTCGGTCAGTGTTTTCTGCACCTGCTGCTGAACGCCGCCCAGGCCCTGTCCAGGGCGCCGCGCGGGGACCACGAGATCCGCGTCTCGACCCACTCCGACGCGGCGGGTAACGCGGTGGTGGAGATCGCCGACACCGGCCCGGGGATCCCCGCCGAGGTACGCGACGCGCTCTTCGTGCCCTTCGGTGGCCAGGATCTCTTCTCCGGCCGGCGGCAGCTCGGTCTCCCCCTCGTGCACCGCACGGCGACCGACCTGGGCGGCACCTTCGAGGTGCTGCCGCGCGACCCTCGCGGCACGATCGTCCGCCTCACCCTGCCCGCCATCGCCGCGAAGGAGCTGGGCGCGCACCCGGTCGAGTCCGCCGCAGCCTCCCCCGCCCGAGGACGCGTGCTGGTCGTGGACGACGACCCCCTCATTCGGTCGGTGCTCAAGCGCGTGCTCTCCGCGGAGCACGACGTCACCCTGCTCCCCGACGGCAGCGCGGCGCTCGACTACCTGGTCGGCGGCGCCCCCGCGGACCTCGTGCTCTGCGATCTGATGATGCCCGGCCTCTCGGGCGCAGACCTCTACGAGCGCCTCCAGGAGGTCCGCCCCGAGATCCTTCCCCGCGTGGTCTTCATCACGGGCGGGGCCTTCCGGGAGGAGACGCGCGAGTTTCTGGCCCGGGCCAACGCCCCCTGCCTCCAGAAGCCCATCGCGCCCGCCGAGCTACGCGCCTTCGTCGCCGCGCGCCTCGCCGGCTGACCTCACGCCTCGGCGCGCACGTACTCGAACGCAATCGGCTGATCGTTGATCCCTCTGGCGGGCGGGGCCAGCCAGTTCGCCATCTGCCCGGCGCCCACCACCGGCTTCGCCATCAGGCTCTGGATGTACTCGCCGTCGGCGCGCGACGGGAGCCAGTCGTCCCGCCGTCGCGCCCACTCCTCGGGCGAGACCGGCCGCCCCTCGGGGTCGAAGGCCTGCCCCGAGTAGATGCCGATGCGGCGGTTGAAGCGCTTGTGGGGCAACGAGAGCCGGTCCGAGAGGCCGTACTTCTCGAGCGTCTTGTTCCAGCGGTCCACGCCGCGCTGACAGTCCTCGATGTAGCCGTCGCGTAGCACCTCGTTCAGCGCCGTGCGCAGCGGCACTTCTTTGCGCGCGAGCGCCCCCTGCTCCACCACGTCCATCGGGTAGAACCCCTCGAGCGCCAGGTGGTCCTTCTGCCGCTCTTCGTGGTCCCGCCCCTTCAGGCCCGAGGCGAAATAGGCCGCCGCGTTGCTCGAGATCTCGCCGCCGAAGAGGTCCAGGCTCACCGCGAACCAGAAGTTCAGGTACCTCTGCACCGTCGGCAGGTCGATGCCTCCGCGGGCGCGCACGTCCTCGGCGAGGCCCTTCTGCTCGCACATGAGCTGGGCCGCGCGCTCCACCACGCGGTTCACCCCCGTCTCACCGACGAACATATGGTGCGCCTCTTCGGTGAGCATGAAGCGCGTGGTACGCGAGAGCGGATCGAACCCGCTCTCCGCCAGCGCGAGGAGCTGGTACTTGCCGTCCCGGTCGGTGAACATGGTGAACATGAAGAAGTCGAGCCAGTTCGTAATCGGCTCGTTGAAGGCCCCGAGGATGCGCGGCCGGTCCTGATTGCCGCTCCGCCGGTCGAGGAGCCCCTCGGCCTCTTCCCGCCCGTCGCGACCGAAGTGCGAGTGCAGCAGGTAGACCATGGCCCAGAGGTGCCGCCCCTCCTCCACGTTCACCTGGAAGAGGTTCCGCAGGTCGTAGAGGCTCGGACAGATCTGCCCGAGCTGCCGCTGCTGCTCGACGCTGGCCGGCTCGGTGTCCCCCTGCGTGACGATCAGCCGCCGGAGCGCGTTTCGGTGCTCGCCCGGGACCTCCTGCCAGACCGGCTGCCCGTAGAGGTCGCCGAAACCGATCGTGCGATCGGGGGTGGGCTCCGCCAGAAAGATCCCCCAGCGGTAGTCGGGAAGCTTCACGTAGTCGAACTGAGCCCAGCCCTTCGCGTCGGCGGAGACGGCCGTGCGCAGGTAGATCTGGTGGTGCGTCTGAAACCCCTCGGGCCCCATGTCCCGCCACCAGTCGAGGTAGCGTGGCTGCCAGTGCTCGAGCGCGCGCTGGAGCCGCTTGTCCGACGAGAGATTGACGTTGTTCGGGATGCGCTCCTCTAGCTCCATGACGCTCAGGTCCTCCGGTAGTCGAGCTCGGGCCGAGCCGAGGGCTGGCCGTACACCTTCAGCGCGCCCCGCTCGCCGACCGCGTTCGGGCGCTGGAAGATCCAGTTCTGCCAGGCCGAGAGGCGGCCGAAGATCTTGGTCTCGAGGGTCTCGGGACCGGCGAAGCGCAGGCTCGCCTCCATGCCGGTGAGCGCGTCGGGGGAGAGGGCCGCACGCTCCTCGAGCGCGAGCCGCACCTCGTCCTCGAAGTCGAGCTCGTCGGGAGCGAAGGTCACGAGGCCGGCGGAGAGCGCCTCGGCCGGGCCGAGGGCCTGACCCGCGCGGGCCACGAGGGCCGCCGCGTGCCCCGCGCGGCCGAGAAAACGCGTCTCGAGGCGCGAGAGCCCGTTGCCCATCGGGTACGCGCCGCCGTTCAGACTCGAGAGGGCGAGCGCGGTCGGGCGACCGGTGTCGTCCAGCATGTACGTGCGGTCGGCCGCCAGGGCCAGCTCGAGGAGCGTGCCGGCGAAGCACGAACCGGGCTCCACGACCGCGATGAGGCTGCGGGCCGTCAGGTCGAGGCGCTTGAGCGTGCGCTTGATGAAGGCGCGGAGCTCGCGCACCAACCAGAAGCCACGGAGCTCCTCGAGCGCCGCGTCCACGGCCAGCACGGCCCGGGGGTCGCCCTCGGTGCCGAGGCGCAGCGTCCCGATCTCGGGCTCGTTGAAGCGCAGGTGGAGGAGCGCGTGGTCCAGCTCGCGAAAGGCGGCGAGCGGCCAGTAGCTCGCGCCGGCAGCCAGGATCGCCTCCGGCGTGCTCGGCTGCGCCCCCTCGGGCCCCTTCACGGTGAGCTGCGCGATGCGGCTCGGCCGGTGGATGGCCAGCGTGACGTGGCGGTAGCGGAGCTCTTCCTCGCGCACCTGGGGCTCGATCGGCGGCAGCGCCACCCCGGGGCCGCTCGTCGGGCGATCGGATTGCGCGGCGAGAACCCGGGCCCGCTCGGCGAGCGCCGCCTCGAACCCGCTCTTCGGCACGACCGCGTCCACGAGCCCCCACTCCACCGCGCGCTGACCGCGCACCCCTTCGGCCGTGGTGCAGAAGAAGTCGGCCAGGTCGCGTCGCACCTTGCGCTTGTCCACGAGCCGGGTGAGGCCGCCGGTGCCGGGGAGCACGGCGAGGAGCGGCACCTCGGGGAGGCTCACCGTCGAGCTGCCGTCGTCCACGAGCACGATCTCGTCGCAGGCCAGGGCCAGCTCGTAGCCCCCGCCGGCGCAGGCCCCGCCCACGCCGCAGACCGAGCGGATCCCCGACGTCGCGGAGAGGTCCTCGAGGCCGAGGCGCGTCTCGTTGGTGAACTTGCAGAAGTTCACCTTGAAGGCGTGCGACGAGAGCCCGAGCATGTAGATGTTCGCCCCGGCGCAGAAGATGCGCTCCTTGCCGCTCCGCAGGACCAGCGCGCGCACCTCGGGGTGCTCGAAGCGCAGCCGCTGGAGCGCGTCGGCCAGCTCCAGGTCCACCCCGAGGTCATAGGAATTGAGCTTGAGCGAATAGCCCGGGGCAAGTCCGGCCGCCTCGTCCACGTCCAGGGCGAGGGTCGCGACCTGGTCGTCGAGCTTCAGTTTCCAATGTTTGTAGCGACTCGGGTGGGTCTCGAACGAGATGGGCGGCATAGGCACGAGGTAGCCCGGGGCCGCGGCTCCGTCAACGATCTTTCTTGACTCGCGTCAATATCGAACTTGATCTAGCTAGGCTATAGGACGTCAAGCGAGACTGCTCTCGCACCGGGCCCCTCGGGAAGCTCCGCCACGCTGGGGCCAGAACGGGGCAGCCTCAGGACCATGCGCCCGGCCCCCACGACCAGCGTGCGCGCGCCGGCGGTGAACCGGACGAAGTCAGCCCGCGCGTCTCCGAGCGTGAGCTGCTGCAGGTTCCGCGCGACCGGGTCCCGGCGCGGGTGAAGAGGCAGCCGCAGCAGCTCGAGGAGCCCCTTCCGCCCGCCGTGGGCCATGAGCTCTCCGTCGGGGCTCACGTCGACGGGAAAAGGCCGCCTGACCTCGCCCGCGAGCTCTCGCCGCTCGAGGATCCGAGGCGGTCCGTAGTCCGAGAGCGGCCGCGCCGCGCCGACGAAGACGCTATCTGTCGGATCGAGAGCCTCGACGGCCACGAAGTCTCCGTGCTCGGTGAGAGCGGTGACGTGCGCCGCGCAGAGCCAGAGCTCCACGACGTTGCTCTCCGGCATCGGGAGCGCTCCGCGCGCGGTTCCGTCCGGAAAGGCGTAGAGCCCGACGCGCCCGTAGCTTCCGAGCCCGAGAAGCCCGAGGCTCTCGGAGAGCGCCACCGAATGGATCACCCGGCCCGGTTCGGTCACCGTCAGCACGCCGCGTCGCTCGACGAGATCCACGACCTCCGCGCGCTCGTCGGCGCGGGCCACGACGGCAAAGCGGCCCGTCTCCGACAGCGTCAGCCGATGGGGCAGCTCGAGCTGCAGCTCGTCGGTCGGGATGCAGACCGGCTCTTGCGGCGGCTCTGACACGGGGTCCCAGAGGCGCAGACCCTCGTAGACGTTGCTCCACATCACGTCGGCTCGCACGACGAGGGGTCCCGCGGCGCCGGCGACGGTGACGCCCTGACGCGGACCGCTGCCCCCCCACGCGGGAGCACGCCCCCCCACCGCCTCGCCTCGTAGAAGGTCGAAGAGCTGAATCGTGCCGCGCCAGGTGCGCACCAGCGCGTAGCGCCCGAGCGCGTCCACCGCGCGCAACCTCGCGCCGCGCGGCAGGGTGAGCCGGCGAGGTCCGGGGTCGGGGCAGCGCTCGGGGGCCTGCCGACAATGCGCGCAGACCAGGCGGCCGCACAGCATGCACGCCGCATCGGCCCCGTGTTGCTGACAATGGCCGCACCCGACCGCTGCCGGCCCGCGCGCGAGCACGCGGGTTAGTCCCCCTTCTTGCTGCGCCACTCGAGGAAGGCGCTCATGCGCTGCACCTTCTCGTCATCCTCGAACAGCACCGCCTGCGCCGTGGCCTCGAGCGCCATCCCGGCGTCGGTCGTCCCCTCGGCTGCGAGGTTCAGCGCGGCCTTGGCCAGCCGCACGGCCAGCGGGCTATGGGCGGCGATGGTGCGCGCGAGCTGGCGGGCCGCCGCGAGGACCTCCTCGTCGGGGACCACCTGGTTCACGAGGCCGATGGTCAGGGCCTCGGCCGCGCTCACGCGCCGCCCGGTGAAAATGATCTCGCGCGCTCGCCCGAGGCCGATGAGGCGCGGCAACCGATAGGTCGCCCCCGCCCCGGGGATGATGCCGAGGCTCACCTCCGGCTGGCCGAGCTGCGCACCCTGCCCGCAGATGCGCAGGTCGCAGGCCAGCGCCAGCTCGCAGCCGCCGCCGAGCGCGTAGCCTCGGATGGCCGCGATGGTCGGCACGGAGAGCTGCTCGATGCGGCGGAAGAGCCCGGCGTTGATCCGTCGGAGCGCGTCCAGCTTCCCGCGCCGCGCGAGCTCGGCGATGTCGGCGCCGCTCGCGAAGGCCTTGTCCCCCGCCCCGATGAAGATGAGCGCGCGGAGCTCCGACCTTTCGCCGAGCCCGGCCACGGCGGCGTCGAGCTCCCGCACCATCTCGAAGTTCAGCGCGTTGTGCACCTCGGGGCGGTTGAGCGTGCAGAGCGCGACCCCGTCGGGGTCCATCTCGAGCTGGATCGTTTCGTAGGTATCCTCGGCCATGCGCCGTAGTGGAGCACCGCCCGAGCGCGATGTCGAGCGGCTGCGGCTCCGCGGAGCGAGCGTCGCAGGGACCTCTCAGGACCGACGTCGCGTCCCCCGTGAGAACGCTGCCAGCGCGAGAGCGAGGCCGAGCAGACCGAGCGCGGCCGTCGAGCCCGAGGCCCCCACCTCGCAGCCGCAACCCCCCGTGTGGTCCATGGAGCCCGCATCCCCCGCCGCGGGCACGTCCCGCTTGGGCGCCGCATCTCTCAAGCCCGCGTCGATCGGAACCCACGCATCGGACCTCCCTCCGTCGCCCAGGTCGGCCCGCCCGTCCGTGCGCCCACCGTCACTCGCCGCGGCGTCCGAGGCCCCGCCGTCCCTCACCGCTCCGTCCGGGACCCCTCCGTCCGCCGGGACGTTGCTGTTCTCGAGCATCACCGCGGCGTAGCGAATCCCACCGCCCGCCACGTAGGCCTCGATGTCGACGATCCGCGCCTTGTTCGTCGTCGCGAGCGCGTTCAGCTCCGCCTCGGTCTTGTCGAGGTACCACCACCACTGCTTGGCCGGGCTCGCGTTCGGGGCGAGCACCACCGCGAACCGCACGTCGGTTCCCACGAGGTAGCGCTCGAGATCCACGATCCGCGCGCCGTGCTGCGTGACCTTGGCCTTCACGTCGGCCTCGGAGAGGTCCACGTACCAGTAGAAGGGGGACGCGTCCGCGCCGGTGTTCACGAAGGCCACGGCCGAGTACGAGCGCGAGGTGCCGACGAGCAGGCAGTCGAGATCCACCGGCCGCGCGTTGTTGTCCGAGAAGTGCTTCGTCAGGTCCGCCGGCTGCGCGGCGGCCCACCACCACCAGTTTCTGGAGGCGAGCGGCACCATCACCGCTGCGTAGCGCGCTTGCCCCGCGACCAGATAGACCTCGAGGTCGATGATGCGGGCCTTGTGCGTACCGACGAGCGTGTTCAGCTCGCCCGAGGTCTTGCCGTGATACCACCAGGACTGGCTGGCGTAGGGGCCCTCGCTCTTCACGAGCACCGCGGCGAAGGTGGGGCCGGCGCCGACCTCCTCGATCTCGATGTCGATGACCCGCGCGCCCTTCGCCGTGGCCTCGGCGTTGATCTGGGCCTCGGTCTTTCCGACGAGCAGCCACGAGGAGACAGGCGTCGTGGCGTTGCGCTCGGGCTCGGCGGCGTGCGCGCCCGTGGCGACGAGCAAGGTCGCGACGACGACCGCGCCGCAGCGTCCACGGGATCTCGTGAGATGTCTCATGTCGCGCCAGCCTCCACGCAGGTTCGGGGACGGAAGATCATGGCAGGTATCGCACAGGATCGGCGAGCCCCGCCTCGGCAAATCCCTTCCGACGGAGGAGGCACGCGTCGCAGCGACCGCACGCGCCCCCGTCCGGCGCCGGGTCATAGCAGCTGTGGGTCAGGCCGTAGTCCACGCCGAGCGCGAGTCCGGCACGGATGATCTGCGCCTTGTCGAGCTCCATGAGCGGTGCGTGAATGCGAAGGCGCTTGCCCTTCTCGGTGCCGAAGCGCGTGGCCTCGGCGGCGAGCGCCTCGAAGGCGGCGATGAAACCGGGGCGACAGTCGGGGTAGCCCGAGTAGTCGAGCGCGTTCACGCCGATGAAGACGTCCTGTACGTCCAGCACCTCGGCCCAGGCCAGCGCGAACGAGAGGAAGATCGTGTTGCGCGCCGGAACGTAGGTCACCGGGATCCCCGTCCCCATCTCCGCCACGTCGCGCCCCTTGGGCACCTCCAGGTCCGCGGTGAGCGCCGAGCCGCCGATGGCACGCAGGTCGATCTCCACGGTGAGGTGCCGCGTGACGCCGAAGGCCTTCGCCACGCGCGCGGCCGCCTCGAGCTCTACCGTGTGCCGCTGCCCGTACCGGAAGGTCAGCGCCGAGCAGGCGAAGCCCTGCTCCTGCGCCAGCGCCAGGCAGGTCGTCGAGTCGAGGCCCCCCGAAAGGAGCACGATAGCCTCCGTTGACACCGCGTTTCGCCCTCCAGTACGGTGGGGTTCGCCTTCTCCGACGAACTTTTCCAGAGCCGCGGGCTATTTCAAACCAAAATCGCTCGTGGGTCGCACCTCAGGAGCCTCCATGAGCACCAAGGTCATCCTCATCCCCGGCGACGGCATCGGCCCCTCCATCGCGGACGCGGTAGTCCGGATCCTGGACGCGGCCGGCGCACGCATCGACTGGACCACGCACCACGCGGGGGCCGAGGTCCTCGCCACCGCCGGAGATCCGCTCCCCCAGACAGTGGTGGACGCCGTGCGGGAGACGGGCGTCGCGCTGAAAGGGCCGGTCTCGACGCCCATCGGAGGGGGCTTCTCCTCGGTGAACGTGCGCCTGCGCAAGCAGCTCGACCTGTACGCGAACCTCCGGCCGGCCCATTCGCTGCCGAACATCCCGAGCCGCTACGAGAACGTGGACCTCGTGATCGTGCGCGAGAACACCGAGGGGCTCTACTCGGGGATCGAGCACGAGGTCATCCCGGGCGTGGTGGAGTCGCTGAAGATCATGACCCGCCAGGCCTGCACGCGGATCAACCAGTTCGCCTTCGGCTACGCGCGCGCCTACAAGCGAAAGAAGGTCACCGCCGTCCACAAGGCCAACATCATGAAGCTGGCCGACGGGCTCTTCCTGAAGTGCTTCCGCGAGGTGGCCGAGCTCTATCCCGAGATCCAGGCCGACGACTGCATCGTGGACGCCGCGGCGATGAAGCTGGTGATCAACCCGAAGGCCTTCGACGTCGTCGTCATGGAGAACCTCTACGGCGACATCCTCTCGGACCTCTGCGCGGGGCTCGTGGGGGGCCTCGGCGTGGCCCCCGGCGCGAACATCGGCGAGAAGTGCGCCGTCTTCGAGGCCGTGCACGGCTCGGCCCCCGACATCGCGGGCCGCAACCTGGCGAACCCGACGGCGCTCCTCCAGTCCGCGGTGCTCCTGCTGCGGCACATCGGGCAGGTGGCCGTGGCCGACCGCATCCACGCGGCGCTCTTGCGCACCTTCGCCGAGGGCGTGCGTACCAAGGACCTCGGCGGCAGCGCGGGGACGACCGAGTTCACCGAGGCCGTCGTGGCGCGGCTGGGGGCGTAGGGGGGTCTCCCGGGCGGGTCGCACGGCCTGCGCGCGACCTTGCTACGCCCCGCATAGCGTGCTCCACTGACCCATGACGAAACCCACTTCGCGCACGGCCTCCACGCTTCTCACGTTGGCCGCGGTCGCGGCGCTCTCGGCTGGACTCTCTCCGGGCTGCTCGGCATCCCAGGCGACGTCCACGGGCTCTGATGGTGGAGCCGCCACCGACGGGTCGCAGGCAAGCTCCGGCACCACGTGTCTGGAGATTGTGAAATGCCTCGGCGACTGCCCCGACACCGAGGGCGCATGCGCCGATGCGTGTGGCGAGAAGGGCAGCCCGGTGGGGCGATCGAATGTCATCGCCCTGGCCTCTTGTATCGAGAAGGAGAAGTGCGCCACCGGCCCCTGCGTCACGGACAAGTGCGCCGCGTCGCTCAAGGACTGCGTGGACTCCAGCAAGCTGAAGCCCGTCGATCCTCCTCCGCTCGTGGGAGGCGGACCGCCTGGAAGCGTTCCGCCCGACCTCGTGGGCGAGTGGGCCGCGACCACGGATGGGAATGGGGGACGACTGATTCTCAACGCCGACGGCACCGGCAGCTGGGCCCGCGGCTTCTCGTATCTCGGGTATCCGCAGGGCAGCTCCACGAGCTGCCTGGTGACCGGCAACACCACGTCGTCCGGCAACGTCGTCGTCGAGGAGATGCCCTCTGACGCGCCCCCCGGAGGTCCCCCGTACGGCAAGATCACCGTCTACGCGACCAGTGTGGTGAAGGCCTTCCGAAACTGCTCGGGGCCGCTCGTCAAGAGCAACGAGCCCCCGGCGACGGTGCAGCTGCAGTGGTACCGCGACTACGATGGATCCGGCTACCAGAATGTCGCCGACCCGAACCTCATCTTCATCATCGACGCCGACTGCGCTGCGAAACAGTCTGGCCAGGGATCCGGCGTCGCGATGTACTGCACGACCCGGGTGAAGCGGAAGTAAGGCGGCCGGCCACAATTAGGTGTGCAGGGATCGTGGTCGAGGCGCCCGGACGGCGAGGCGCGACAAGGGCGCATACCCGTCGGTACGCAACCGAGGAGCAACGAAGCCAGCCGGGATGCATCGGCCGCGAGGATGCACAGGTAATTGTGGCCGGCCGCCTTAGGCACCGGGGGCCACGGTCTCTGCCCTAGTCCACGAGCGGCGTGAAGAGGTGCCGCTCCGTCGCCCCGCTCGGGTCGAGCTCGAGAAGAAAGCCGTGACGAACCGACCAGAGCCCGAGGTCGATGATGGCCCGCGAGATTAGCGCGGCGGTGCGGTTCTTCACGCTCGGATCGCGATCGATCTCCTCCAGCCGGCGCAGGGAGATGATGCCGATGTCGAAGGACGACGCGTCGTGCTCCAGATCTCCGGGGCTCGCCGTGACGACCAGCCTGCCCGAGAGCAACACGCTGCGCCACTCGCCGTCCGCCAGGGCAAGGGGGGCCTTCGCTCGGATCACGAGGATATTCCGCTGCTCGAGCGCCGCGGCGACGCCGTCGAGGCCGAGGTCCACGACCACGCACCCCCGCGAGGTCACGCGCCGCCGCGCCGAGGGGGTCGAGGGACTATCCGCTTGGCTCACCGGGTCGGCACTGCCTTCTCCGCGTCCCATTCTCGTATTCGTCCGCCGCACCGCTCCGACTCGAGCTTGGATCGAGGCTGTGCACGTTTGCTGCACACGCCCCCATAGGCCGAAGTGGCGCCCATCGAGCGCGAGGGGTTTCGAGCGGCGGGTGACCCTCGCGCTCTCCTTCCGCTCGGGTGGCACGGCGCTCACCGGAGGTCACCGAGCTGACCGGGTGGCGAGGCGCCTAGATCACCCCCTCCTTCTTCCATCGCGCGAGGACCTCCTCGACCGGCACCGCCGGGTCGTTGCGGTGTTTCTCGATGAGGCTATGGTAGTGCGCGTCGTCCTCGGAGAGTTCGGCGTGGATGATTCCGCGGATCCATTCCGCCACGCTCTGCTCGTTGTGCTTCGCCGACCGCTTCACCTCGCGGTACATCTTGCCGTCGAGCCGCACCGTGAGCCGGTGCCAGCGCTTGGCCCGTTTCGCCATCGCGTCACCTCGGTGCTCAGCGTGGCAGAGGTGTGTGCAGCTTTACTGCACGCCACACGTCGGAGGACCGGGCTGCGCCCATTCGTCAGCGCGCGGCGTCGTCCACGCCCCCGCCGGGGGGCGGACCGAGGAGCTGCTCGACGGACATGGCGTCGAAGGTGGCCTGGTCGGGCACGAAGACCCCTACGCAGGGGACGGCCTCGTTCGCAGCGTGGAGGAGCTTGGCCTTGAGGTTTCGCCCGTCGCGGGAGCGACGCAGCCCGAGCGCATGAAAGAAGGGGAGCCCGGGCTCCACCTCGGCGTTGCCGAGCCAGGTCATGCAGTTGATCCCGGGCCCACCCGGATAGCGGTAGGGGTTCGCCGCCGGGTTCTCGCGAGCCCGGAGCCAGCCCTTGAGGTGCGCGAGCCTCTGCCCCTCGAGGTCCACGGGAAAGACGATGCACCCCTGTCGCCGCGGCTGAAACTGCGGCCGCAGATCGTGATTCTCCGGGGGCCGGCCGTTGAAGTTCAGGCCCCAGTAGTAGCAATCCCCCGGCTCCACGGCCATCGAGACGTGCGTGTCGCCGTCGTACTGCAGGTTCACGTAGCCCCGCGGAGCCGAGAAGTGCTCGAGGAAGGCGTCGTAGGCGGCCGGCGGCAGCGGGACGAAGAGGCGGTCGACGAGCCGCGCGGCGGGCCCGACCCGCACGACGCGGGGCCTGAGCCCGCGCTCGTCGGCAAAGCGCTCGACCGCGCTCCGCAGACGCGACGGCGCCGCATGGAGCGCGCGCGGCGCGAGGAGGGCGAGCGCCGAAAGGACGAGCGCCGAGGGGATGAGCGCGAGACCGGCGAGCGGAGGACGTGCGGAGACACGAGCCATCGCGTCCGCGAGGCAGCAAGTAGGAGGCCAGGCCCGCTTGTGCACAAAGGGTAGTAATAGCTGGAGTTTCCAGACGGGACAGCGACTCGGTCGCACGAGAACCGGACCGCCTGCTCGCTCGCGCTTCGAAATCCGGACAGCCCGGCCGCGGCAGAGCGGGCACGCGATGGAAGTGCTAGGCGAGCCTGCTCACCGCCGCCGATAGAACTTGAACGAGGCCGGCAGCCCGTCGTTGTGCACGGTCACGCCGTGGCCGTGGAAGTAGGTGAAGAGCGCCCCCGGCGGCACGCCGTAGGCGAAGTCATGGGGCGTGAACCAGCGGCTCGTCGCGCCGAACATGGAGAAGCGCACGTGGGTCGCCTCCTTCACGGTCCGTTCGAGCGTCGGCACCCTCGCGTGCGCCACGCCGTCGGTGGTCAGCCGCTCGCTCCAGCCGAGGACATGGTCGTAGTGGGAGAAGGTCCCGGGCTTCGAGATCTCGACCTCGAGCTTGCCGGTATAGCCCCTCTGGATGAACCCCGAGGCCGCGCTCCAGTACTCGACGTGACAGCCGGACTCCCACGCGCCGAGGGTGCCAAGGTCGAGGCGAAAGTACTCCTCGGCCGACGCGGCCGAGCCCGCAAAGACGAGCGCCACGAGCAGACCGAGGGAGATGCGGCCGCGAACGGCACTCCCGAAATACGACGACCGCGCGCGCATGCGGCGTGCTCCTTGGATACGCAATGCCCCCGGCTGACGAGGGCGTCACGGGCCTCTGAAGCACAACCCATGCCGAGTCGCGGCTGGCCGTGCCCGTTGGAATGCTTGCGATAGTCGCCAAGCCCGGCCGCACCGGTGGCCGCTTGCGCCCACGATCGTTGGCTAGACGAGGCGCCGGGGCCCGTCCGCCTCCCCGCCGCGGCTCTCGCTCGGTTGGCGCGAGGCCTGTGCACGCCTTCTGCACAGGGTCGCCCTAGCCTGAAGGGGCGCCCGGCTGGCGCCCGGAGGCTCGATGCAACTCTTCTTCACGCACCCGGAGCTGGAGGAGGACCCGCCGCCGCTCGACGGGCCCGCCGGGCGGCAGCTCCTGCACAGCTTGACGGCGCTTCTGGCGATCGTCGGGGACCCTTCCAGGGACGCGCGGTCGCGCCGCAGGGCCTTCGCCCGGCATCAGCGACTCCTGATGCTCCAGGCGGGTAATTGGCTGGACTCCTTCACTGAGCCAGCCTGGGTCCGCGCGATGACCCGGGCGGCCCGCCACACCTCCTCGGACCTGCTCGCCCGCGACGTAATCTTCGAGCTCGCCTTCCGGGCTGGCCGCGATGCGCTCGCCAGCTTCGACGCGCTCGGGCGTCACTTCGAGCGCCGACGACAATGGGCACGGCTCGAGCCCGTGGCAAGCGAGCTCATCGAGCAGCTCCGTGCGCTGAATCATCAAGACGCGAAGCGCTGGCTGCGCCTCGTCGCCGAGCGTGCGACGCCCACCTTTGCGCTCGAGGCCCTGACCGCGCTCCTCATGCTCTGGCCCGACCTCGCGCGCGATGGGGAGGAGGAGGCGACGAGCGACGCGCGACAGGCGAATTTCTGGACCGAGCGCACCGCCTACCTCCGCGAGCGCCTCGAACACCGGCCCGAGCTGTTCCGGGCGTTCCCCTTCAGCACCCGGCTCTGGTGCTGCGGCCTCTACGCCTGGCACCTCCTGCTCACGACCTTCGCCCCCTGCGCCTGGCGCCTCCTCGCCCGCATCGACTCGTTCGACGAGAGCGAGGAGCACCTCGCCGGGGCGCTCGCCCACCCCGACCGCCTCGCGCCGCTCGACGAACTCCCCTCGTCCACGGGGCCCTTCCTGTTCCTCGTGCGTCCCTGGGGTGAGGACCTCGGCCGCGCCAAGGCCTCCCTCGCTCAGGCGATCGGTGAGGCGCGAAGGGACCGGCCCGAGGCGCGGCGCGTCCTCGAAACCTTCCGGCGCCGGCTCGCCCGAGCCCGCCCGGAGTCCCTCGTCGGCGAGGTCGCCTCGCGGCGGCTGGGGACGCGGCTGCGGCGGCTCCTGCGTAGGGGCTAGGGCGGCCGGCCACAATGAGGTGTGCAGGGATCGTGGTCGAGGCGCCCGGATGGCGAGGCGCGACGAGGGCGCATACCCGTCGGTACGCAACCGAGGAGCAACGAAGCCAGCCGGGATGCATCGGCCGCGAGGATGCACAGGTAGTTGTGGCCGGCCGCCTAAATCAGGGCCCGGCCTACTCCCCCTCCGAGCTCGGCGTCACCTCGAGGCGCAGCACCCCCTCGGCCTCCGCCGCCGGGAGCTCCTGCACCTCGCGGAGCCGCTTCCCGACGGAACGCGCGCTCCGCGCCGCCTCCTCGACCTTGTTCGAGGCCTCCTGGAGCTTCTTCTGCACGCGGTCGAGGACCTCGCCGTACTTGCTCCACTCGGTCTTCACCGCGGCGAGGAGCTTCCAGACCTCGCTCGAGCGCTGCTGAATGGCCAGAGTGCGAAAGCCCATCTGCAGGCTGGAGAGGATCGACCAGAGCGTGGTGGGGCCGGCAATCACCACGCGGAAGTCGCGCTGCACCCGCTCGGGAAGGCCCGGGCGACGGATCACCTCGGCGAAGAGCCCTTCCGTCGGCAGAAAGAGCACGGCGAAGTCCGTCGTGCGCGGCGGGTTCAGGTACTTGTCGCTGATCTCCTTCGCGCACTGCTTTATCCGCGCCTCGAGCTGACCGCCCGCCTCCTCGGCCGCCACCGCGTCGGCGCGTTCCTGCGCCTCGACGAGCCGCTGGTAGTCCTCGACGGGGAACTTGGCGTCGATGGGGAGCCAGACCACCTCGTCCCGGTCCTCTCCGCGACCCGGTAACTTGACCGCGAACTCGACCCGCTCCCCCCCGTCCTTCGGGGCCACGTTGGCCGCGTACTGCTCCGGGCTCAGCACCTGCTCGAGCATCGCCCCGAGCTGCACCTCGCCCCAGGTCCCGCGCGTCTTCACGTTGGAGAGGACCTTCTTCAGATCCCCGACGCCGGTGGCGAGACTCTGCATTTCCCCGAGCCCCTTGTAGACCTGCTCGAGCCGCTCGCCCACCAGCTTGAAGGACTCGCCGAGGCGTTTCTCCAGCGTGCCTTGCAGCTTCTCGTCGACGGTGGCCCGCATCTTCTCGAGCTGGCCCGCGTTGTCCTCTTGCAGGGCCTTCAGCTTCTCCTCGACGGCCGTCTTGAGCGCCTCGAGCCTCTGCTGGTTCGTCTCGGTGAGCTTGCCGAGCTGCGCCGAGGAAGCCTCGAGCCGCGCGGTCACCGCCTCCCGCATCCGGTCCAGCTTCTGATCGTTCGTCTGCGTCAGCGTGGAGACCTGCTGGTAGAGCGTGTCCCCCACGCTCTTGAGGCTGCCGGTCAGCTCCTCGCGGGCCTGACGCGCCGCGGTCGTCGCCTCCTCGCGGTTCTTCGCGACCTCCTCCCGCACCCCCCGCTCCATCCGCTCATGCGACCTCTCGACCGCCTGCAGGGCGTTCTGGAGCGGCGAGAGGTCCACCCCCACCTTGCGGCGGAGAAGGAGGAGCTGCAGCAGCGCGACCACGGCCAGCAGCGCGAGCGCGACGACGAGCAGAAGGTTGGTCAAGGGACACCTTTCGGCGTCGACGCGTGCGATCAGGCGAGCGACCGTACGCGAAAGAGAGGGACGCTACTTTGGGCCGCCCTGCGCCGCCATCGCCGCCATGGCGGCCTTCATGCGCTGATCCATCTCGGCCGGCGAGAGGTCTTCCTTGTGCGTGGCGATGCCCCAGCCAATTCCGTTCGGGTCCGTCACCTTGCCGAAGCGGTCGCCCCAGAACATGTCCTGCATCGGCATCTTGACCTTGGCGCCCGCCTTCACCGCCCGGTCGAAGGCAGCGTCCGCGTCGGGCACGTACATGAAGATGCTGCCTACCGTCGGCGGATCCTGCATCGCCTCCGACAGCATGACCACCGAGCTGCCGATCTGGAGCTCGGCGTGCATCACGACCCCGCCGGGGCCCGGCATGCGGAAGCGCTCCTCCGCCCCGAAGGCCTTCTTGTAGAACTCGATCGCCTGGTCCGCGCCCTTCAGGTTCAGCGCGGGCGTGAGCGTTTGGTACCCATCTGGAACGGGCTTCACCGGGGACATGCTCCACCTCCGTTGGTTGGGGGAGGCAGGCTAGCGCGACGGCCGCGCCGGGGCAAGGCGCGTGGAAGGCGCCGGGAAGGCGCCCGCGAACCTGCCCCCCCCAACCCCTTGTGGGATCACTTGCAGCCCGAGCAAAGGAAAGAGCGCGTGTGCACTATTTCTGCACACAGGTCCTCTAGTGTATCCGCAGACAGGCGCGCAGCCGCCGCGCCAGCGGCTTCCGCCGACGACGCACAACCCATCGCGCAGGTGTTATGTGCGGTAGAAAGGGGCTATAATGCGTCACCATCCAGCGGGGGCGACGATGCAGCAAAACGACGACCATGTGCAGACGCGTTGGTTCATTCCGGCGCGCGTCGAGGTCCCTCCACGCCGGGCAAGTCTGACGCTCGGGCTCGGGGCGGCCGTTCGCTTCTATCGCGAGCTCCAGGTCCCGGGCATCGGCGGGGTTCGGTTCGTACGGCAGATCTCCTGGGCCGTCGCCGGTCTGGCGATCGCCGAGGAGTGCCACGTTTCCCCGGCGCGCGTCGCAAACGCGATCGAAGCCTTGGCCTGCAAGCACGCGTGGGCGTCGGAAGTCGAGGGGGTGGGTCGCGAGCGGGTGCTCGGCGTGCGCGCCTTCCCGCAAGAACCGGACGCGTGGTCCTTCGCAGAGCTGTGTCAGGCACGGTACTACGTCCAAAACACGTACCGGCAGGCCACCGTCGCGGCCTTGGCCGATGAAGGCGGACTGGGTTTCACCACGGGAAGTCGCCTTTTCAATGGCATGAAACTTTCGGCGCACGGTCGCGAGCTCGCAAAGCTCTTTCTTTCGCAGGTTGCCGGCCGAGGGGAAGCCCGCTTGAGCAAACAGCTCCTCGACTGGGTCGGTGGTGCGAGAAATCTCGGAAGGACTGCGTACACTGCCGGCCGTGCCCTGAGCCCGCGATGGGCCAAGTTTGCGAACGCCGGGGGCCCCGACGAGGGGGCGCTCGTTCTTGCGCGCCTCCAGGCAACGACGCGGGGCGACCTTCCGGGGACCGATCCCGAGCGCCGATCCCATCTGCTGGACGCCTTCGAGGTGCTACAGGGGACCGATGGCCTTCCCCCTTTGCACGCGGCGCTCGTGGAGAGGCTGCGAGTCTCGGGCTACGCGGCGCAGGTGGCCGAGCTCGAGGTCGCTCGTGCCTTCGGCGAGGTCCTCGGGGCCGCGAGGCGCCTCGTGCACGCGGTGGCGCAGGCCCTCGCCGAAGACCAGCGCGAGGTGGCCCCGGCGAGCGAACTGGCTCCCGATGAGCGCGTCCGCGCGGGCGAGGAAAGGTTACTGGCCGCCTTCGAGGACTATCGGAGGTGTGCGCGCGGCCACGGTCGGTCGCACCCCGAGGCGCTGCACATCTGCGACGCGCTCGGTGAGACGGGCGACTCTGCGCGAAGGATCGAGCAGCTCGTCGCGCGAGACGGCGCGATCCTCCGCAGCCCGGGGGCGGGTCGCATCGAACGCGGCGAGCTCTTCGCCTCGCACAAGGAGCTCGCCGTGGACGCCGAGGATGACGAGGCGGCAGAGATCCGTGGGGCGATCACCCCTCGCCTGCGGCAGTTGCACGGGCTCTGGAGGGACTGTCATGCCAGCTAGCGCCGAGGGGCGTCATTCGAGCTACGTCGATCTCTTTGCCCCGCCGGACGAGCAGCGGCAGGGCGTCTTCGGATTGTGTTGCGCCCTCAGCGCGAACGCGCGCTACATCGAGGCCGCCCTCGAGCGCTTTACCGGCCTCGGTCCTCAGGCCCGCGCCCGCGGCGGGCAGCTCGCGATCGTGCTGCTGACCGACCCGCGAGACCCGCGCTTGCCGCCGATCGCCGGGCTCGAGCAGGGACACCCCCACCGATGGCCGGAAAAGACGGAGCTCCTGCACGCGAAGGTGGCTCTCCTTGGCTTCGGTCCCTCGCGGACGGGCGAGCCGGATTTCCTACGACTTGTAGTCTCAACGGGCAATTGGACGCTCGGGGCGGCGAACCACGAGCTGAACCTCGTCTGGACCTGCGAGCTTCGGCTAGGCACGCGGAGCGCCGACGCGCGGGACGCCGAACGCGATCTGCGGCAGACCGCGCGCTTCTTTCGCGCGCTGCTCTCGGATGCAGCGGGCGGGAATGGGTATTACGCGCTGCCGCGAGCCGCGCAGCAGCGGGTTGACGCGCTCCTTGCGCGGTGTGGCCTGACGTCCGAGGACGATCGAGCGGCCGCGGACGCGAGAGACGCGAGGTTCATCTCCACACTCACGGCACCTCCGGCCGCAAAGAGCAGTGCGCCGAGCACGTTTCTCAAGGGCTCCATCGGACGGCAGGTGATCCGCAGCTTCGAGAGGCGTGGGGTGCCGCGCGGCGAGGCGACGCGAGGGCGAAACCTCCTTTTCTGCGGGTCAGGATTCTTCGAGAACGCGCGGGAGGGAGAGTCGGGGCCCCCCGAGGTGCTGACGAGGCTCTGCGCCGAGCTGCAGGAGGCGAAGGTGCTGGCTCAAACGCTGAAGCCCGAGGACAGGTGGCTCGCCGTCAATCCCGAAACGGCGGGGGCCGTTGGCGTGTGGCTTTCGGCGACGGACGAAGACGCGCTGGATTGGACGATTTGCAGGCCCTGGCGATCCGCCGAGGAGGGTCGGCGGGGGAAGGGCGGGTCCGGCGAGCCGGCTCGCCTGCATGCCAAGTATGTCTTCGTCGGTCGCTGCGGAGAGCGTTGCACGAGCGGCCTGCTCTATCTCGGGTCGGGTAACCTGAGCCTGCAAGGCTTTGCCCTTTCCCCTGGCGCAAACGGGAACGTCGAGGCTGGCGTAGTACTCGAGACGGAGGATATGGACGAGCGGATTCTTTGTGCGTCGCTCGGCATTCACCCGGAGGAGGAAGCCGCCCTCGAGGACTTCGATGTCGAGCGAACCGGCGAAGAAGCCGAGACGAAGCCCGAGCTGCAGCAGCGACCGCCACCGCTCGTGGGCCTGACCTGGGACGCGCAGCAATCGAAGCTCGCTCTCGAGTGGCTTGCCGGTGAAGACCGTGAAGGGTGCGAGCTGCGGTGGGGGGCCGTCGTGATCCCGATCGACGCCACGGCCGAGACGGTGGCCGTCCCTCCCGAGGCGCCGCGCGTCGGCCGTGTGAACCTGCTGCGGGGCAACGAGCGCTGGGAGTTATCCGTGTTTACCGCCGCCGGGGACTACTGTCGTCCGCCAGCGGAACGGCGCGGGTTTGACGAGGTGCTGGCACGGCTCGCCGACTTCCCCGGCCAGGCCTGGGATGACGAGGCGGAAGAACCTGCGCGAAGGGGGGATGGGGGGGATGACGGCGACAGGCCGCCGTTCCAGTCGCATGGCGAGGACGAGACGGAGGAGCTCAGGAGGGCCCGCGAGGCCTTCCCGATCCATCGCGCCATGGCCCTCGTCGAGGCCCTCGCCGAGGGAAACCAGCGCGTCGAAGCCGGTCAGATGCCCGACTGGGTGGCGCACCTCCGTCAGGTGCTGCTCGAGGAACTCCAGCCGGAAGCCGCAAAGGCGTTCGCGAGCCTGGGGTGGAATGTTCTGGCGCCGCTGCACGCGGAGCCCGGATTTGCCCCTCGAGCTCCGACGTCGGACTACGAGGTGCTCCTTCGGGAGGTCGAGGCTGCGTGGGCGACGCCCGCGCGACCGCTCCTGCCGTCGGATGGGGGGAGGATGCCATGACCGTCTCGTGGAGCGAGGTCGCCGCCTGTCTCGAAAAGATAGCCTGCGATCCCGCGCGGAGCTGGAAGTTCGGGCAGGCGCGAAGCTTGAGATTTCTCGCGGGTCGAGTCGCGCAGCAGACTGGGGCTCTCATTGCCGACGAAGTGGGGCTCGGCAAGACGCGCCTCGCCCTGGCCTTCATCGAGGCGGTTCAGGCCAATGGCGGCCGCGTGGCGGCGGTTGTGCCGCCCGGCTTGCTCTACCAGTGGGACAAGGAGTGGCGCGATTATCAGCAGCGGCCGGGCGGCGAGGGAGTCGAGGGTCCGCTCCTGCTGCGTGGGTACGCGGATCTCTTCGAGGCAGCGGGGGCGCCCCAGTTTCCGGTCGCGAAGCGCGGCAGATGGCTCCTCTTTTCGCACACCTTCGGAGCTCCGGCGGTGCGGTCCAACTCGCGACCTTGGCGCTTCTATCTGGCGAGCCTCGTGAAGGCGCATTTGCTCGAGCTCGGCGAGGCAGATCGCCCGCGAAAGACGAACCTTTGGAGGTGGGTGGCCTCCGCGAACGCGTGCTGGGAGCTGGAGAAACCGGCAGACCACGAACAGACCGAGTGCCGGTGGTGCATCGAGCGGGCGGCGGCGCAGTATCTCGCCGGACGCGCGGCCGTGCGGGCCCACCTCAAGGACCTCCCACGCACCATGCTAGAGAGCCCCGAGGCGGCTCGAGACCATGCGGCCGGCGAGGAGGGTCGCAAGCTGACCACGCTGCTGATGCGCGAGCTGATCGGCGGGCTCGACCTCGTGGTGATCGATGAGGCGCACAAGAGCCGGGACGACGGCGACGAGCCCACGAAGGTCCTCGGGAGGCTTCTCGCGGAGCTCCTACCGCAAGGAAACGACAATCGAAGACTCGCTCTGACGGCGACCCCCGTCGAACTGAGTGCCGACCAGTGGCGCACCACGCTCGACCGTATCGGCACGCGCCCGCGACCCGACGAAGAGATCGATGCCTTTTCCAAGGCACATGCCACCGCGCATCGACATCCCGATCAGTCGGCTGCGATTCAGGAGCTCATCGCCTCGAGCGGAAACTTCCAAGCGGCGCTCCGGCCCCACGTCACGCGACGCCGGCGGGTCCATCAAGAGGAGATGCGGACGCTCCTCGGCGCGGCGAGCGAGCTTCGCGCGCACGCTCATCGGCGGCTCGGACATCTCGCCATCGATTACGAGGGCATCGACGAGGCATGGAAGCCCATCGTCCTCGCGCTGGAAGGGCTGGGCAAGGCAGCGAAGGGGGCGGGGGTCGAGGGAAGTCGAGATCGTCAGCGGGACCTCCGCTACGCGAGCGGTCATCTAGGGCGCGACCTCGACGGGAGCGAGCGGGCCGGCGCTTCATCGGGTTCTCCGGCGCCCGCCGAGCCGGGCGACGACGCGCTGCGCGGCAAGCGCCAGCGGATGGCCTTCTGGCGCCGGCTCATTGGGGAGCAGCTACAAGGGCTGTCGCGCGGGCGCGAGGTGGAGGAGCTCCTGCTGAAGCATCCGCGGGTCGTGGCGGTGGCCGACCACCTGGAGCGACTGCTCTGGAGCGAGGCCGGCGCCGACGAGAAGGTGCTCGTCTTTGGTGTCTTCCTGCAACCCATGAAGGCCTTACGCACGGTGCTCAACCACCGCGCGGCACTGCGGCTCCTGGATCGGGGCGTACCGGTCCCGGCGGCGAAGGCCGCCCGCGACGAGCTGGAGGCGCTGTGGGCCGAGTACGAGGGCGTCAAGGAGCGTTCGGCCCGCGAAGGGGCACGGGTCCCACCCTTTTCCGGCGCGCTGGCGGTGGAACTCGCTGACCGCGAGGAGCTCGAGCGACTCTTGGCGTCGGCGGGCAGGCGCTACGAGAGCCTGCGCGACGGGTTACAGCGACACATCACCGAGGAGCTACTTCCGGAGCTCCCGGGGGACGCGGCCATCTCTCGGCTGACCAAGAAAAGCCGCCGAGCGCTGGCCGAGCTGCTTCGCGCGCGCGTGTTGAACGAGTGGTTGAGCAACCCCGCCGACGCCCGGCTCCTCGGGGCTGGACGCGATCTGGCGCTCGAACGAGGAGCCGAGGCACCACGCCGTGCGAAGGAGATCTGGGCGGAGATCTTGAGCTGCCAGATCGAGGTTCTCGATCCCGACGCGGAGGAGGAGGCGGAGACCGAGTTTCACGTCGACGAAGAGATTGGAGAGAAGAAGGCGGCGGAATGGAGAGAGCTCGACCGCCGAGGGGACCATTTGAGTCCGAAACAGCTCGAGCACTTGATCGAGGACGAGTACGAGGGAAGCGGAACGCGCCTCAGCAACTTCGCGCGCCTGATGAGCGGCGAGATGCCGATGGAGCGGCGTCGCGTCCTGCAGGCGCAGTTCAACACGCGAGCGGCATTTCCGCGGGTGCTCATCGCCCAGAGCACCGTGGGGCGCGAGGGGCTCAACCTGCACACCGCCTGCCGGCGCGTGGTCCTTTTTCACCCGGAATGGAATCCCGCGGTCGTCGAGCAGCAGATCGGCCGTGTGGACCGGATTGGGAGTCTTTGGCAGGAACGCGCCGAAGCCTGGTTGAAGACTGGCGCGGCCGAGGAGATGCCGCTCATTGAGGTGGAGTCGGTGGTGTTCGAGGGCACCTACGACGAGTACCAGGCGCGGGTGCTCGAGCAGCGACGCCGCAGCCTGAGGGCCCAGCTCTTCGGCGAGCTTCTCGACGAGTCGGCGCTGGAGCGGATACCGGAGACGCTCCGGGAGCGCGTCAGAGCAGCGAGCCCGGACTTCTCTCCGCCGGCGGACGACGCTTAGGGCCCGGGTCGGGGGAACTCAGAACCTTAGGATGGACGACATGCCCAGGATGTTGAATGAGCTGCAGCTCCGCCTGCTCCGAGATTTCGACGGCACGAGAGAGGTACTGACGGCCGCCGACGAGCTCGAGCAGGTGGTCCGGAAGGCTCTGAGCGACCATGTTCGTGCGTGGATAGATGCGGCCCTCGAGGGCGACTGGCAGGCAGACCTGCAGGATCGGAGCGTGATGGGCCGGTTGGCTTTCTGGCGGTCCTCGTGGCGTCGCGAGATCCAAGGCGCCACCGAGATCATGATGTGCGGCTATCTGGGAGTGGACCTGGATGTCGGCGAGGAAGGTGGGTCGTGGACCTGTCACGTGCTGGGTGCCGCGCCGGTGACGTTCCGAGGTGGCATCGCGTTCGACGGGCTGGGCAGGTATCTGGGCGGTCCGGACCGTGCGTTGCGGCTCACCCAGCCGATGCGGGAGCAGCTCTCACGAGGCGGCTTCTTGGTAACGACGGGCCCGGCTGGATTTCGGGAAGGACTACCTGCCCGCACTCGACCACATATGGCGTGAGGCGACGGCGGCCGCCCGATGAGCGCGCTCGCGTCGGAGGCTAGTACAGTGAACGGCTTCGAAGGACCCGGGCTTGGGAGAAAGCGCCAAGTCGAGCCAAAGAAGGCATTCAAGGGCATGGACGTCATGGGAGAAACCCGACCGGTCGTGCCGCGGGTAGGCCGGCGCGTTCGGCGCATGCTGAAGGTCCTTGGCGACATGGCCTGCCCCGAGGTCGAGGTGGGGCTGCACTGTTACGCCCCGTTCGCCTACCCACTCATGGTCGAATGCTGGGCTCACCTGCCTGCGCGGAGCGTGTTCGGTCTCCGTCGGGCTGCCGCCGGGCCGTCGACCCGTCGCTCGAAGGGCGTGCCACGCCTCGTGGCCATCTCTTCGTGGCTTCCGCTGACCGACAGCCACCGCGACGACGAACTCGCCATCGCCGACAGGCAAACTGCCGCGCAGAGCCTCGTGCACGCCGAGCACGGCGACTGCTCGAGGGCCGAGAGGGCCGCTCTGCGCGTGGCCCTGAAGCACTACGGCTCCCGCGACACCGAGGTGATGCTGCAGATCGTGGAGCGCCTGCGTCGGATGGTGCGGCCATGAGTGACCCACAGCCGATTCCAACGCCGTCGCGGTGGACACGATGCCACCTGAAGCACGTGCCTCCGTACGCTGGCCACAGCATGCGTTCGTTCCTCGTGTTCCGGCGGATAGACGACGGCGCAGCGTTCGAGGACGCCGAGTTCCGCGTTTGGTGCGAGGAGTTGGTTCAGGGGACGCTGTGGTGGCGCGTGGAGGCCGCGCCCGAGGATGCGCGCGTTCTCCGCATCTTCTTCCCACCCCACGTCTACGAGGGCATGGCCACGCACGTCGACGTGGAGGTGCCGTCCATGCCGAAGACGGGGTCCATCTGGAGGCTTCGCGCACCACACAACAAGGCCTACGAGCTCTTTCGCCTCGAATCGGCGACGGAAGTGACCGACTCCGGTCTCTCCGAGGAGGAAAGGAGTATGCAGCCTATTCGATAGCACGCGGCGGCGACGAACCACTGAAGGGCCGGCGTCGTGAGGGGCCCCGCCGTACTCAGCCCCGCTTCGACGTGTTCAGGTCGGGGCCCATCCAGATCACGGTGTCTTGCTTCGATGCCCATCGGATCTCGCGCGCCATGTCTTTGGGGGTCTCGATCTTGCGGCTCACCAACCCGGAGTAGATTCTCGACGCCGTGTCCCAATCGCTGCCGTGGACGTCCTCGTCGTAGCCCCTCTCTCTCCACGGCTTGAGGGAATCGTGAAGGGCGTCGCGGGCGACACCCGGCGCAAGCCCCTCCGGATCGCCGCTCTCCGTCATGTCCACGACGATCGAGCAGACGAGACACGTGCCGTCGCCGCAGATCCATCCAAGCGTCGAGCCATCGTGCAGGACGTGGATGTCCCCACCTTGAGGCTCGAGCACGAACTTGGCTCGGGCCCCCCCGCGAGCCTCGCGATAGCGGACGACGCAGTCGCCGCCGATCGCCTGCTGCACGGTCCTCATGTAGGCGGCACGGTTCCAGTCGTCGGCGAGGCGAAGCACGAGGTACTCGCCGGGTGGAAAGGCGCCACACGCGGCGGGTCCCTGATCCCCCTTGGACGGCCTCTTGCCGGGGGCACAGCACGGCTCGGTGACGGGGTGAAACGGCTTCCTCGCGGTGAAGCGTGCCATTTCACGAAACTTCCACAGCACGCCGCCCTTTCCTTCGGCCACGACGATTCCCTCAGGCTGACCGTCGCAGCCCTTCGCGCGGCCTGCCCGCCCCTCCACCTGCCGGAGGATGACGTATTTGCCGGGCGGATGAGCGGACTCGCAGCAGGATCCCCGCGCTCCCCTCCGAGACGGGGCACCTGAGCAGCATCGGCGGGTGACCTCGTAGTGGAACGACTCCGCTGTGCCGGACAGCGCCACGATCTTCCCCCGCACTGAACATTCGTCGCGCCAGTACGTGAAGATGTCCTCGCAGTCGATGATGAGCTGTCCCTTGTCGCCGGCCAAGACGTACCTCACGATCACCTCCGTAGCGTTTCCAGCGAGGCTAGAAGGGTGGTGCGTGTCGTCGGAATTGAGTGACGAGAGCGCATGTTTCTCCTCGCCGCGCAACGAGGCTCCCGAGTAGCTCGAGCGCCCGCCCTCAAGGCCCCACCTGCGGTAGCTCGAGCTCGAGGCAGTAGCCGCTAAGGGGGAAGTGCAAGAGCCCGGTCGGGACCTCGCGGCCCAGGCGACGGAGCGCGGTGGCGTAGGCCACGAGTTGCGGCGAGAGCTCGTCGCTGCGCGCGCGACAGCCGGCCTCTCCCTTATCTGGGTAGCACTTATGGTCGAGGACCACGGCGCCCGAGGGGGTCTCGAGCAAGAGATCGATCGTCCCCTGCAGGCGGCGCGTGCCGGCGGGGTGCGAGAGCAGCGCGACGACGGGGAGCTCGCGGCGGGAGCGCGCCCCGGGCCAGCGGGCCTCGAGGTAGCGGGCGAGCGCGTCGGCCTGCGCGAAGAGCTCGGCGAGGTCGAGGCGGCCCGAAAAGCCCGCCGCGTCGATGAGGCGGGTGGCCCTGCGGCGGCGCTCCTCCACCGCGCGGGGACCCGGGTCGGCGGCGAAGAGGGCGTGGACCAGGGTGCCGAGCTCGGTCCACTCCTCGTCCTCCCTCGGCGCAAAGCCGAGGCGCGCACCCAGGTCGTGGGCGGCGAGGACCGTCGCCGTGGGGAGGCTCGGCCAATCCTCGCGGGCCTTCGAGGGCGAAATGCGATAGCTCGGCCGCGCCCCGGGTCCAGGGCGTCCGGCGAAGCGACGCGGGGGCGAGCTCGGCGCGGGCGTGCGGGCGTCCTTTGCTGGGTCCGCGACCAGGTCCCAGGCGCGCGCGGGGATCGTCGTACCGGATGGGAGCGTAACCGTCGCGGCGCCGGCCGCCCCCGGCTCGGGCAGCTCGAGCAGGGGGGCGCCCTTTGCATCGCGAAGCTCCTCGAGCCAGGTCGCGTAGCGCCGTCGCCCCTGCTTGAGGTTCCTCTCGCGCAGCGCGAGGACGAGATGGTCGCGCGCTCGTGTGAAGCCGACATAGAGCAGGCGTAGGCGCTCCTGCGTTTCGAGGCGCACGGCGCGCTGCCCGACGGCCGTCGTCCCGGCCCTCGCGGCGAGGGCCTTGTGCGCCTCCCCGGCGATGGGCTGGGGCCAGTAGCGGATCCATCGCCCGCCGAGCGGATCCTCGGGGTCAAAGGTCGCGCGGTCGGACTCCGCGCTCAGCCCGAAGGTCTTGTCCTTGGGCGCGGCGTCGAGGCTCGAGAGCACGACCACCGGCCACTCGAGCCCTTTGGCGCGGTGGTAGGTCGAGATCGTGACGACCTCGTCGCCGGTGCGGAAGTGCTGGGCGTCGAGCCGCTCGCCTCCGGGGCGATCTTCCTCGCTCACCTCGTCGAAGAAACGCAGGAGGCCCGAAGGCGTGGCGGGCTCCCGGCGGCGGCGGCAGAGCTCCTCGTAAGCGCGAGCGAGCCCACGCAGCGCGTCGAGGTTCGCGACCCGCTGGACCGGTTCGGGCCAGCGCGCGCACGCCTCGCCCGCGTCCAGCGCCTCGAGCAGCCGGTCCACGAGCTCGCTCGGTGACAGCTCGACGAGCTGGGGGCGGAGCGCGTCGACGGCTTGCACCCAGGCGCATGGACAGCTCGCGGGCGCGGTCCCGCTCGCGGTGGGCGACTCCTCGGGGCTCTCGCCCTTCATCGCGACCTTCGCCGCTTCGAGCCGCGCGGCGAGCCAGGCCTCGGGTTCGGCGCCGATCCAGCCGGAGAGGGCCTCGAGCTCGGCCTCGGCGAGCCGATTTCGCCGGTCGAGCGTGCGCGTGATCGCGGCGCGCAGGAGCGTACCTTCGGGCGTGTCGAGGAGCCCGCGACGAGCGATCGCCGCCGGCACGCCGAGCTGGCTCAAGGCCTGGGCGAGGTCATCGGCCTCCTGGTTCCTTCGGACGAGGACCGCCAGATCGCCCGCGCGACAGGGCCTCACGATCCCGCTGCGCGGGTCGAGGACCGGCGTGGTTTCGGGATCGTCGAGGAGGCGCCGCACGAGGCGTGCGAGGCCCGCTGCCACCGTTTCGTTCTTCTTCCCGTCGACGGAGCAGAGCCCGAGGGGCGGGAGGGCCGCGAGCGCCGCGGGCGTCTCGCGGCTGGCCTGCGTGCGCACCTCCTCGGGCGGCATCCCGTGAGGGGCGAAGGCGCGCGCGAAGAGCTCCGAGGTGAGCTCGACGAGCTCCGGCCGGGAGCGATAGTTGAAAGGAAGCAGCTCGTGGGCCTGGTGTGTGCGCGCGGCCCACTCGGTCACCGCCTCCATCAGCGCGGGATCGGCGCCGGTGAAGCTGAAGATGCACTGCTTGCGATCTCCGACCCAGACCGAGCGACCGATGAGGGCGTGCAAACGCGTGAAGAGGGCGAGCTGCAAGGGATCGGTGTCCTGAAACTCGTCCACCACGAGGAGCTCGAGCCGAGAGGCGAGCTCCTCGCGCGCCGTCGGGAGCTCGAGGAGCTCGAGCGTTGCGTCGACCATGTCGGTGTAGTCCACGACCAGGTGGCGGGCCTTCCAGTCGGCGTAGGCCGAAAGCCCCATCCTCGCGGCCTGGAACAGCCCGTCCAAGAGCTCGTGCAGCTCGGCGTGAAAGCGCGGGTGATGGACGAACGCGCCCGCCGCGGCGTGCAGCGGGGCGACGGCGGTCCGGCCCGTTGCGCCGGCGTCGAGCTCCGAGAGCTTGGCCCAACGCGCCCAGGGAAGGGGCCCGAGGTCGAAGAGCCGGCGTGCCTCACGCACCTCAGCGAGGCCGTCAAGCGTAAGCTTGATGGGACTGTTCAAGGCGTCGAGCGCCGCCTCGGCCGCGCGCAGGGCCTTGCCGAGCTCCGCGTCGAGTCGCTCGGCCTTCCCCGACGGCGGAGGAAAGAGGGCGAGGAACCCCTCGGCGGAGCGATTCGCCATGGCGTCGAGCGCCTCGGGGCGCAGGCGATTCGCGCGGGCTAGGTTCATGAGCTCGCGCACGACACCGACCCAGCCCGAACGGTGCCTCCGGTCATCGTAGGCGACGTGCCACCTATCGGCGAGGGTCTGGAGCCGCTCGACCAGCTCGAGGGGGAGCGCCTCATCGAGGCTCTGCCGCAAGAGGAGCTCGGCCTCGTCGCCGAGCGGCTCGAGGTGCGGCGAGCGCCCCGCGTCGAAGGCCAGCTCGCGCAGCAACCGGAGACAGGTCGCGTGCACCGTGCCGATGAGCGCGAGGGGCAGCCGGCTCGCCTCGACAAAGGCCCCCTGGCGCACGAGCGCGGCGCGCACGCGGGACGCGAGCTCGGCCGCGGCCTTGCGCGTGAAGGTCACCGCGAGAAGCTGGTCGACCGAGAGCGGTGCGCCCGCCTGCGGGTCCAGGGCGGCGAGCACCTCCTGCGTCAGCCGGTGGGTCTTGCCGCTCCCCGCGCTGGCAGCGACAAGGGTGAGGCGCTTCGAGGGGGTCGAGCCGTTCATGGTTGCGCCTCCCAGTGCTTCCCGCAGAGGGTTTGCGCCCGGCAGTACTTGCAGGCGTCGTCCTGCGCGAGTTCGAGGAGCGGCGAGGCGGCTCCGGGCTTCTGCGCGAGGTGCTCGGCGAGAGCCGTAGCGTTCGCGAGCCCGAGCACCGGCGCGTGACCCTCGGCGAGGTGCTGGCCGAGCGCCCCGACGGTGCGGACGAGGCGCGCGTACACCTCTTCGAGCGGCACCTCGTCGAGCACCGTCGCGGAAGGAAAGAGCCCCGCGCGAGAAGCGAAGAGCTGGCCGGTGGAGAGAGAAAAGTAGGCCGCAGGCGCGAGCTCGGCCGCGCGCTTGCCCCCCGCTGCGCCGGCGGCGGCGAGCGCCGCGTAGACGGCGAGCTGCAGCGCCTGGCCCTTCCCGAGGAGCTCGCAGTAGGTGGAGGTCCCCCACTTCAGGTCGACCACCGCGGGCCTCCCCTTCTCGGTACGGGTCAGTAGATCTAGCCGTCCCTGGAGCGTGCCGTGAGGCCAGGGCGCCTCGAGCAGCGGCTCGACCTTCTCGATCGCGAGCCGCGCGGCACCAAGGGCCCGGGCCAGGCTCGCTACGGCCCGCAGCAGCACGCCGCGCACGTGATGCCGGTCGAACGTCGCCCCCGGGGCGAGGAGCGTCCCAGCCTCCGTCTCGATGAGCACGTCGAGAAGCCGACCTGCCTGCTGCGATAGCTCCGCGTCCGAGGTGGCGGAAACCCCTCGCGCGTGGAGCTCCTCGACGAGCCGATGGCCGAGCGTGCCGTAAAGCTGTACCTCCTCGGGAAGGGCTGCGGGACCGGCGTTCGTGAGGCGCGCCAGGCGCTCGAGCACGAAGCGGAGCGGGCAACCGAGGAGCTGCTCGAGCGCGGAAGCGGAGAGCCGCTCGGGCAGGACCGTGCCCGTGGGAATGCTCCAGCTCGTGCGCTGTGCGGGGAGCGGAAGCGGTGCGAGCGTTTCCGTCGGAAGCGTGAGGCCGAAGGAAGCGCCCCGGCCTTCGAGCAGCGCGCGCGCCTCGAGCGTGAGCTTGGCGTAGCTCGCCTCGTCGGGGCAGAGCCGAGCGCGAAGCTCGGTGAGCAACGGGTGCGGCTCGAGGTCGTCGCCGGCGCCGCGGCGGGGCAGCACGAAGAGCAGGCGCCGCGTGGCGAGCTCGGCGGGGCGGTGCCAGGTGCGCGACTCGTGCAGGAGGCGCGCGGCGGGGTCGAGGAGCTCGATTCCTGCCGTGGCGAGGGCGCGACGCTCGGCCTGGCGGAAGGGCGAGCGCACGGCCGAAACCTCGTCGCCCGCCACGGCGTGCCAGAAGACCACCGTGCCACGCGGTCGAAGGAGGCCCACCGGCCGCGCGACGTGCGCCAGGCGGCCGGCCTCCTCGAAGCGCTGGCGAAGGAGCGTCGGACGGAGAACCTCGTCGAGGAGCGCCCGCAGCTCGAGCCGCGGCCAGCGCTTCCCCGCGGCCCCCCGGAGGAGCTCGTCGGCGGTGCGCGCCTGCTCGAGCGCGGCACGGGCCGTGGCATCCAGCGGCCACCGCGCGAGGCGGGCCTTCAAGCAGGCCGTGACCTCCTCGAGGCGACGGAGGAGCGCTTCCGTCGAGGGGCCGACGTCCTGAGGCTCGCCCGGCGCCTCGAGCCAGCTCTCGACACGCACGAGCTCCTCGGCGGAGACCCCGCCGGCCGCCGATGCGGAAGACGCGTCGGCGAGCTCCGCCTTGGCCGCGCGCCAGGGACGACCCCCGACGCCCGGGGCCTCGCAGAGGGCCTCGAGCAGCGCGCGACGCACGCGCGGGGAGAAGGGCGAGACGGGCAGCTCGAGGAGCTCCAGGACGAGCTGCGGATCGCGCGGCGCGTAGTAGAGCTCGAGGGCGAGCGGCAGGAGCTCGAGCGGGGCGCGAAAGGCGTTCGGACTCGTGCTCCCCTGCGTGGCGAGGCCCTGGCGGGTGAACGCCGCATCGAGCAACGTCGTCTCGCCGCTGCGAATCACCACGACGTCGTCGGTCTCGAGGCTCGCGAGAAGCGCGGCCGTGGCCTCCGCGGCCTCGAAGGCCGTCTCGGCGTGAAGCACGAGGAGCGAGCCGTCGCCCCTGAGCTCGGGCGCGGAGCCCTCGAGCGCGCCGAGGCGTGCCTTGAGCGCCGCGAGGTCCGAGCCCGAGGAGGCCGCCGGTACGGGCGAAACCGCCAACTCTTCGATCGTACAGCCCGCGGCTTCGAGGCACGCGAAGATCCGGCGCCAGCGCGCGGGCCAGGTCGCGCGCGGCTCGGCGAGGCGTAGCGCCTCGTAGGGCGCGGTCGCACCCGGTCGAGCGAGCTCGGCCTCGATGGCTCGCAGACGCTCGGCCTCCCCGGCGGGCAGCGCCGGCGCCGCGAGCGCCTCGACCGCTGCCAGCGTTCCGAGCCGCGACCCGCCGTCGGAGATCGCTCGGCCATCCCACCCCGCAAGGCGAAGCTCGTCGCGCCAGCCGAGGAGCTCGCGCGCCGTCCCGCGGCGATCGACGGCGAAGGAGCGCGCGTAGAAGGGGGTCTCGCCGGTGGTCGGTTGCCGAAGCAAGGTCTCGAGCCGCGTGGCGTAAGCGTCGACGCGGAGCGCCTCTGGTACCTCGGGCTCGGGGAGGCCGCAGCGGAGCTCGAGGTCCCCGAGCAGGCGTGAGGGGGGCCAGATGGGCGTGCCCAGACCTCCGGTTTCGTCCTCCTCGGCGAAGGTCGCGCCGCCGAGCCCCCAAGCGAGCAACGGTCTCATCCCGCCCCCCTCTCTAGTGAAATGATGTCCCGTGCAGCCTACTGACAGGGCATCCTAGCACTCTTTCGCGGTCTGTTGGCGGTCACCTCGATGCAGTGACGCTCACGGCTTGACGAGCGCCGCCGCGGCCTCGAGGAGGGTGTCCACGCCGGCCGCGAGGTCGGCCGGGCGGTACTCGAGCGGATGGGTGGGCACGACCGCGCGCCCCTCGAGGGCCTTGCCGTCGGCGTCGACGCAGCGTGCAGTGTCCGAGGCGGCGTAGAGCGCGGGGTCCCGGCTCACCTCGATCGTGACCACCCCGCCACCGAAGCCGCCCGCTGGCGCCGCGCCCACGCGAGGCACGTTCGTCGCCTCGGCCACCGCCCGCAGGAAGTAGTCGGCCGCGCTCACCGCGAGACCGTCCACGAGCACCGCCACCTTGCCCGTGAACGCAAAGAGCGGGTCCGGCGCCACGACGTAGTCGAAGGCCGACTCCCCCCCGTAGAAGGCCGGCGGCTCGCTGTAGGGGATGCGGGAGTCGCAATGGGCGATCTTCGTCGTGCGCACGCCGGGGAAGCCGCCCACGATCGCGAGGCCCACGGGTGTGGCGCCGCCGGTGTTGCCGCGTACGTCCCAGATGAGCCCCTTCGCCTGCTTCACCTTCGCGAACTCGACCGCGAGCTCCTTCTTGAAGGCCTCTATCTCGGCCAGGAGCTCGGGCATGGTCTTCCCCTTGAACCCGCCGGCGGGCGTGAAGCCGGTCAGCCGGATGACGCCTACCCCGTCGGGGCGCAGGGTGGCCGCGATGACCGGCGGCGCGGCCGGCGCCCCCCGGTAGCGGCACCAGAGGCCCCCCGTGCCCGGCTTCTCGAGCTTCACCGTGCGCGTGGCTCCGCTCGGGGAGACCACCGTCAGCGTGACCCCGGGGGCGAGCGCCCCGAAGAGCGAGGCGGCCACCTGCGCGTGCTTCGCCCCCTCGGTCGCGGTGCTGCCGGCGCAGATGGTCCGCAGGTAGAGCTCCTCGACGAGCGCCTTGCCGCGCAGCCCGTCGACGGCCGTCACCCGATCGCCCGGCGCGAGCTTGAGCGGGTTCGTCGCCTCGGCGTGCGTCACGACGAAGTGGTCCTGGTAGGGGTGGGCGCAGACTCCGAGCGTGGAGAGCTCGCTCATCGGGGCGTCCGGCTTGCCGCAGCGGAGGCCCGCGTCGAGCCCGGCGTGCCCGATGGGGAAGCCGACGAGCACTCGGCGGGCGGCGCGGAACATCACGCCGTCCTCCTCGGCACCGTGAAAGAGGATCGACTTGGCCGCCGCCGCGAGTGCGGCCACGTCCACGGGCACGTCGTCGACCCAGCCCGACGTCTGGCGCAGGGCGGTCGCGAAGGCCTCGAGCTCCGAGGCCCACCGCTGCTGCTTCGCGGTTGGCGCCGCACACGCGCCCGCCACGCAGTACTCGCCGGGTTTGCAGGGGACCGGCGCGCTCCAGCGCAGGACGCCGCGACCGTCACGCTCGCAGCGGCGCGTGGCCTCTCCCGCACACTCGGAGGCGCCCGGCCCGGGGCAAAGCGACGAACCGACCGCGTCGCCCCGCGCCAGATCGGCCGCGGTCGCGTCGCCCCTCGCGTCGGTCGTCCTCCCAGCATCGGGGCTCGACGCAGGCGTCCCGCACCCGCTCGCCCCGGTGAGCTCGGTGAGCGCGGTGAGCCCCACGAGGAGCAGCGCGGCCGACCGTGCCGCGGCGTGCTCCCACCCGCCCCTGCGATTCGCTTCGAGCTTCCTCGCGCGCATGGCTGCTTGCCTCTCCTTGAGGGCGTCGATCGGGCTGACCTCGCCCCCCCGCCGACGCCAGCGAAGGAGTAGAACAGGCGTTTGACGGGCAATAGTCCCGGGGTCCGCCCAGGCGGGGTCGTGACTCCCCGCGTAACAAGCGTGTCCCCTGGACAGCCGGCCCCAGCGCGGTCGCGAGGCCAGCGCGATCACCGTAAGCAACTGGAAATACACGCAGTGGATCGCGTGACGGGAGGCGTCATAGTCGGCACACGGGTTGCAGTTCGCCGGGCCGCCAGAGGTGATGCCGATGCGGTCGATTCAAATCTCCAGTGCCCTCCTTCTCGCCCTCGCCCCGAGCCTGGCGCGCGCCACCGACGTGGACGACAGCGCCCCGGCCTTCGGTCACGCCGCCCCGGCGAAGGAAACCTCGAACAGCGGCCTGAAGCGCCTCCTTTCTCTCGTGCGGCCGAAGCTGAAGCCGCTCACCGAGCTCGTCGCGCCGCACCCGCGCCTGGGCACCACCCTCGCGCTCGGCCAGAGCCTGATGGCCCGCGTGCAGGGGGTGAAGGACCGGCTCCTCGGGCACGGCCAGGGCGAGCGCCTGCCTCCGGTGCAAGCGACGGTGGTCGCCTCGGCCATGGGGTCCCGCCGCCCGATGCCCGACGCTCCGACGAAGCCCGCGCACCAGCTCGACGCGCTCGTCAAGGCGCTCCAGGCGCTGCCCTACAGCCAGTGGCGCATTCCCGCCCGCGAGGGGCGCACCCCCTCCACCTCCGGCGGCGCGACGATCCACGGCGCCGACGCCGAGCTGCAGCCCGCCCTCTGGGCCGCGAGCCTGACCCTCACCGCGCAGGCGCTGCACGTGGGCGTGCGCTACTGCGTCCCGCGCAGCGAGCGCTCCGGCGCCCCCGAGATGGATCGCATCGGCGGCTGCACCCTCGCCACGTACGGGATGTAAGATCTAGCGCGCTTCACCCCTCGTACCGCCGAAGCTGCGTCAGCGGCTGGCCCGTGAGGCGCAGCGCCCGCCGCTCGGCCTCGTAGAGGATGCGCTCCTCGTCGAGGGTGGTGAGCGCGCCGTCGCGCAGGAGCGCGCGACCGTCCACGAAGACGTGGCGAACGTCGGCGGGATGCGCGGCGTAGACCACGGCCGCGGCGAGGTCGTGGCGCGGCACGAAGTGGGGCCGTCGCGTATCGATCAAGATCAGGTCGGCTGGAGCACCGGCGCGGAGCTGGCCGCTCTCGGGAAACCCGAGCGCCTCGGCCCCGGCGCGGGTGGCGAGCGCGAGCAGCGTGGCCACGGGCAGCGCCTCGGCGTCCTGCGTGGCGAGCTTCTGCACGAGCCCGGCCAGGCGCATGACCTCGAGGAGGTTCAGGTCGAAATTCGACGCGGGTCCGTCCGTGCCGAGAGCCACGCGCACCCCCGCCCCGAGCTGCCGCGAGAGCGGGGCCATCTGCATGGCCAGCTTCATGTATGTCTTGGGCGTGTGCGCCACGTGCACGCCGGGCTGCGCGAGGAGCTCGAGGTCCGCCTCGTCCACGGCGATGCAGTGCGCGGCGAGACACGGCCCGTCGAGAAGCCCGAGCTCGGCCACCTGCGCCACCGGCCGCCTGCCGTGCCGCGCGAGCGAGGCCTGCACCTGCTCCTCGCTCTCGGAGAGGTGCAGGTGCACGCCCACGCCGAACCGCTCGGCCTCCCGGCGCACGGCGACCAGAAACTCTGGCGGACACATGTACGGCGAGTGCGGCCCGAGGGCGCAGCGCAGCCGTCCCTCCGCGCGTCCGTGGTGCGCGCGCACGAAGGCGGTCGTCTCCTCGAGCGAGGCGCCCCCCACCTCGCGTTCGGGCCCGAGGCCGAAGAGGCACCAGGCCAGGAGCGCCTTCAGCCCCGACTCCTCGACCGCCCGCGCCGCGCGGTCCATGAAGAAGTAGTGGTCCGCGAAGCCCACGATCCCGGCCCGGATCATCTCGCAGGCGGCGAGCGCCGTCCCCCAGTAGACGTCCTCGGGCTCGAGGGCCGACTCGGCCACCCAGATCTTCTCGTTCAGCCAGCGCGGAAAGGGCAGGTCCTCGGCGAAGCCCCGCACGAGGCTCATCGCGGCGTGGCAGTGCGCGTTGAAGAAGCCGGGGAGCGCGAGCAGCCCGCGGGCGTCGAGGCGCTCGTCGGGAACGAACCCGGGCGGAACGTCGCCTATCGCCAGGATGCGGCCCCCGTCGAGGGCCAGGTTCACGCCTCGGCGCAGGGAAAGCATCGGTTCGGTGAGCAGGGCATCGGCGCCTTCGATGAGCATGCGGGACATGGCGGCGAGGATAGAGCGGAACGGGCCACCAGGGGCAAGCCAGCCCACCAGGGGCAAGCCAACCCACCACGGGCAAGCCAGCCCATCGGCGGCAAGCGGAGCAGTGGCTCCTGTGGCTGGCCTGGCCAGGCCGAGCGTCCCCGGTCGCCGCCACCCGCGACAAAAGATCAGGCAATTCCCCTGAGTCCGGCGCGAGCGCGAGGCGGCAAGTATTGGCCTGCACCGTGCACTGGCCTGCCCGCATGCCGTCGCCATCCCTCCGCCCCGTCGCTGCCTGCTGTGGCCTCACCCTCTTCCTCGGTCTCACGCTCGGAGCTCCGACGGCCCAGGCCAGCGAGGGTCGCCCGCAATCCAAGGTGCTCGCGTCCCTCGCGAAATGGTGGGCCTTCAGCGCGCTGAACCTCCGGCAGTCCGCCACCCGGCAGCTCGCCTACGTCTCCGGGGCCAAGGACCTGCGCGAGGCCCTGGCCCTCGTGCCCAAGATGCGTTCCGTCCAGCGCGCCGTGAAGCGCGAGCACGAGGCCTTTCCGGTCCTGGCGTTCGAGGCCGAGGTGCGGGGGCGCCTGCTCTCGGGGGACGCCCCGGCACACACCCGGACCGCGTCGAAGCTCAAGCTTCTCGACGGAGGGAACTGGGTCATCACCACCCTCGAGTGGAAGGACTGGTCGGGGGTCGGCCCCGGCACCGTCCGCGTGGAGAACGGTCAGGCACGCTTTCCCTCGAACCTGACTCTGGGCATTGAGACCCTCTTCCCCGAGCTCACCCCCGCGGCCATCGCCGAGCGCATCCGCCAGGACCTGAGGATGCCGGGTAGGCGGTAGTTACCGGTCTCCGCGCCTTTCCTGGGACCCCGGCACCGCGCTTGTAGGAATCAGTCCTCCTAGCTTCCACCCGGTCCTGAGGAGCCAGGTTCGCGGCTCGCGCACCGGCGGGTCTCCGTCGGGGCGAAGCGGCGTGAGGTCCTTCCAGCCGTTGAAGTAGCGCGCCGAGCTGCACGCGTCCAGGTCCCGCCGCGGGACCCACTTGCCCCGCGCGCGTTCGTGCTTGCGTCGATTTTGAAGCACGTACGTGAGGGCGGCCTTCACCTCGCTCGGCGTCTTCAGGATGTGCTGATGGTAGCGGTCCCGAAAGACGCGCCCTTTGCGGCCCACGGTCCCATTCAGCGCGTGCGCCAGGCGGATCGCCAGCGCCCGCAGGCCCTTCATGAGCACGCTCCGGTCCTTGGCCTCGGTCACGAGGTGGAGGTGGTTCTGCTGGATCGAGTAGTGCGCGAGGTTCATCCCGAACCGCCCCGCGGACTTCACGAACGCGCCTTCGATCGCGCGGAGCTGCTTCTTGCTCCGCAGGTTCGGTAGCCCCTCCACCACCTTCATCGTGACGTGCACCGGAAACCGGCTCGCGAGGAGCGGTCGCGCCCGATGCGGCAGCCCGCTCCCCGGCTGTTTCTTCCGCCCGGCCCCCTGGCGCTTCCCGCCCCACCCCGTCGCCTCCCGCATAGGCAGTGGAAGCTGCCTCGCAGAACCCGCTGGCACACGAGTGTCCGACGACCGGTCATCGACCGAGGAGGATTTGCGTTTTCGTGCCAGCATGAATAAGGCCAATACTAGCAGAGAGCTGGTCGGACATCAAGTCGGCGATGTCCTTGCACGAACAAACACGAACAGAACAACAACAACAACACCCTCCCCGCCGCACCGACGCACCCCGACCGCCCGCGTGCGCCCACCACCGCTCGCCCTCTCGCCCACCCCCTCCCCCCAGCTCTCGCACCCCCTCCCGCCCTTTCGCCTAGCTCCCGCTCCTCTTGAACATCCCCCCGAGCCAGACGGGCTTGTAGGTGGTGCCGAGCGCCGGGGCGAGCGCGGCGTTGTGCTTGGCCCGAAAGCCAAGCTCGATCGGACCCGCGCCGCTGAGCTTCACGGTGACGCGGGCCACGGACGCGGCGGCGTTGGCTCGCACGGCCCCCTTGCCCACGTGGCCGATCCCGGCCCATAGCTCGCCCTCGAGCCGCACGGCGAAACGCGAGATCATCCGGCCCTGCGCGGCCCCCCACACCGCTCCGAGCTCCTGCCGGGTCACCGTCACGGCCTTCGGGTCGAAGACCAGCCGGAAGGCCACGCTGTGCAGCTCGGAGAGCCCGCGCGCGACCACCTTCAGCGTGGCCTCGTCTCCCTTCACGCCCTCGAGCTCGAGGGCCACGGCCGAGGTCTCCTGCCCGTTGTCCTCGGGGACGAAGACCCAGGCTCCGCTACCACCGCCACCATCCGACCCCGAGCCGAGGCCGTCCTGCCCCGCGCCGGCGTCGGCTCCCGCCGAAGGAGTCCCGCTGCAGCCCAGGCCGGCGAGCGCGAGGAGCACGACCAGCCCCGGCACCCGTCGCGTCAGAAGTGTTCGCACGATGCGCGACATGACTAGCCTCCCTGCCCGGCCTTGCGACCGAAGCCCTTGAGCAGCACGTCCAGGTCCGCCTGGTCCACGATGCCGTCGAAGTTCAGGTCGGCCCACTCGTCGAAGGCCGTCCCGTAGTGTCCCTTGTAGGTGTAGGTTTGCCCCGCTGCCCGCGCGGTGAGGATCAGGTCCAGCCCGTCCACCTCGCCGTTCACGTGCACGTCGCCCGGCAGCGCGCTCACCTGACGGCAGACGAGCTGTCGCGACGGATCCGCCCGCACGAAGAGCACCTCGCTCTCCGTCTCGACCGTCACGCTCTCCTTCAGATTGGCCATCGGCAGCACCTTGAGCTGCGACTTCCCGTCGAGCGTGTTGAGCTCGAGCTCCACGGGCAGGCCGAAGTCCTGGTCCGCCGTCACGCTGACCTCGGTGCGGTACTTCCCGTCGCTGCTGCGGCCGCCGCGCCGGGTCTCCACGGTGAACGTGGGGTGTCCGGTGCCGTAGATCCACTTGCTCGCGAAACGCGTGAGGTCCTTCCCCGTGGCCCCCTTGAAGGACTCGAGGAGGCTCGTCACGGTGACCTTCTTGCTCGCGTGGTCGGCGCGGTAGCGGGCGAAGGCCGCGCGAAACGCCGCGTCGCCGCCGAGCAGGTAGCGCAGCATGCTCACCACCATCGCCCCCTTGTCGTAGGTCAGGAGCACGTACATCTCCTGCGGGACCTTGTAGATCATGGGCGAGGTGACGGGCGTGTCCTGGCCGGCCTTGGACATGTAGACGTAGGCCGTGCTCTTCATGCTGCGCAGCGCCGGCGCGTAGTCCCCCTTGTTCTCGAGGCTGGCCTGCGCCGCGGTGTAGTCCATCTCGGCGAAGGTGGCCCACCCCTCGTTGAGCCAGGGGCTGTACGACTCGCCGATGCGGATGATCCCGCCGAACCACTGGTGCCCGAGCTCGTGCGCCAGCGTGGTGCGCGTGGACCAGTGGGTGGCGCCAAGGCTGAGCAGCGTGCTGTTGAGGAAGATCGCCGAGAAGGGACCGAAGGCCGCGCCGGCCGCGTCGGGCACCTCCACCACGTCGATCTTCGGCAGGTCGTAGCTGCCGTAGCGCTCGCTGTGGAACTTCATCACGTCGAGCACGGCCTCGCGCCACGCTGCGCCGTGCGGCGCGGACCCCGCGGTGAGAAACGAGCTGACCTGCTTGTCGGCGCCCCAGGCGGAGCTGCCCTTGTCGTAGGCCGCTGCAGCCACCGCGAAGCGGTCACCGTCCACTCCCTGGAAGACATACGTCGTCGTACCGTTCCCGTTCTTCTGCGCCTCCTTCGGCAGCCCCGTCGCCGCCACGAGGATGGGGTCGGTGACGGTCACGTAGAGCAGCGCCTCCTGGGCCTCGGCGATGTCGCTGCTGTAGCCGTCGAGGAGCATCGGCTGCCACGCCGACTCGATGCTGTAGGCCATCTTCGGCGACATCATGCAGCCCTTCACCGAGAGGTACGAAGCCTTGCAGTCCGGCGGCCCGGTCTGGCTCACGGCCAGGCTCAGCGTCTGCCCGCTCGTGAGCGGTTTGCGCAGCGTCACGCCGAGCACCCCGTAGCCGAGCTCCTTCGTGACGAGCTCTCCGCCCGCGTCGCTGACCTTCGCGACGGTGTTGAGGAGCGGCGGCGCATAGAGGTAGAGCTCCGCGACCTGCGGCCCCACGGCCTTGATCGTCAGGTCCGTGCTCACCGCCACGTTCTGCTGGGCCAGATCCAGCGTCACCTTGCCCACGCTGCGCGAGAGCTCGACCTCCGTGGCGGAGCTCATCAGCTTGAGGCTCCCCTGTTGCTTCGGCCGGAGCCCGTCGAGCTGACCGCGGAGCAGGGCGCGTCCTTGCGCCAGCGCCTCCCGGAGAGGGCCCCCGAGTTGCGGCGTCGCGAGGAGTGGGGCGTTGCCCTCGGCGCCCAGGGCAGGGAGAGGGATCGACAGCAACGCCGCGCCGAGCAGCGTGATCCGTGAAGCGCATCCTCGTCTCATGCACACCTCCTATGCGTGCGACCCACACTGCAAGGCGAGGACCAGCCGCGATGGCCCAGCGCGGCCCACGGGATTGCGCGTCTTTCTCGGCGTCAGAGGAGAGCGGCTGGACCAATGCCGCGTTAGAAAGCTAACGGGCGCGACAGCCTCGCCGCCCCGTCGCCCGACGGGACGCGACGAAAAACGCGGGTCAGCCCAGCCAGGGCTCGAGGAACGCGATCGCGCGCCTCACCAGCTCGGGAAGGACCGCGCCGAGGCTGTGGTCGGCGTCGAGAAGCACGAGCTCCACGTTCGGACGCTCGGCGGCGAAGCGCGAGGAGACCTCGGCGTCCACGGTCTCGTCGTGGCGCCCGTGCAGGACCAGCGTCGGGACGCGCACGTCCGGGTACGCCGCGTGGCGACGCGCGTCCTCCATCAGCGCGTAACCGATCGGAAGCGGTCGGCCGTAGGCGTAGTGCATGACCTCGACGGTCCCCGCCCGCTTCCACTCGGCGAGGGTCTCGGGCCCGAGACGCGCCGCCCAGCGGTCGAGGAACTCGAAGGCCGGCGCCATCAGCACGAGCGCCGCGACGCGCCGGCTCCGCGCGGCAAAGAGCGCCGCCGCGTACGCCCCGAGGCTGGAGCCGACGAGGAGCACCGACCCGTCGGGCGCACCCTGCGTCAGCCGGTCGAGCAGCGCGAGCTGCCGCGACAGTGTCAGCTCGGTGAAGCTCCCTTCGTTCAGATCGGGGACCTCGAGTTCCGCTCCGAGAGACGCGAAGGCCTCGGCGAAGCGTACGGCCTTGGTGGAGCCGGGGCTGGAAGCGAAGCCGTGCAGGTAGATCGTGCGCCGCCGGGCGAAACGCTTCCGTCGCTCTCCGAGGACCCACGCCGCGCCCGTGAGCGCCGCGCCGCGCCCGAGAGCCGATGGAAGGAGGGGCACCCGGTGACCGAGCGCCTCGGCCAGCGCCACCTCGGCCGCCGGTAGAAAGAGCGCATGGCTCTGCGCCACCGCTCCGCCGACCACGATGCGGTCGGGACGAAAGGCGCGCACCGGGGAGGCCAGACCCTGCGCCAGCCGCACCGCGAGCTCCGCGAAGAGCGCGAGCGCCGCCGCTTCTCCGCGCCGGGCGCGCTCCGCCGCCTCGGCGAGCGAGACCCCCGCTTCACCGCCGAGAGCCACGTAGCAGGCCTCGAGCGCCGCACGACCGAGGCGCGCTTCGATCGTCTCCGGGCCCTCGGCGAAGGGCTGGTTCCAGAGCCGGCCGAGCGGCGGCACCCCCGGCCCCGTCGACAGCGCCTCGAGCCCGTCCAGAAACGCGCTGCCGAACCCGGTGCCCAGGGTGACCGCGAGCAGGCGACCGCCCCCCTGTCCCGCGCCCCGCACCGCCTCTCCCAGGGCGAAGGCCTCCGCGTCGTTCACGAAGGCCACCGGCCGGTCGCGACCGCCGAGGAGCGGCACGAGGCTCCGCCCCTTGAGCGCGGCAAGCTTGTGCTCCATCCAGAGCGTGCCCGTCAGGTAGTCGGCGGGGTCGGGCAGCGCGACACCCACCCCCTCGACGGAGACGTTGCCTCGCATCGCGGCACCGACCGCGGATCGAAGATCCTCCTCGATCGCCTCGGCGGAGCCCGAGGAGCGGATCGGCCGCACCACGACCTCACCGCGCAGCCCCAGGTCCGGCCCCACGCGCCCCACCTTCACGGTGGTGCCGCCGATGTCCAGCGCGAGGATCTCTCCCACGGGCCGCCGGGGTTTAGGGGCAGTTCGGGTTGGGATTGGTGCAGGCGGTGCAGCTCCCCCCGGAGCACCAGCCGTCCTCGACGAGATTTCCGTCGCCGTCGCACTTCAGCCAGCAGGCCACGCAGCGCCCCTTCCCGACGCCGCAGTGGTTCGACGAGAAGCAGTTCTTCGGCCCCGCCTTGAGGTAGCCCTGATTGATCTGCGACTGAGAGCACGGCCCGAGGCGGCAACTCGCCTCGCAGGTCTTCTCGCCGCAACCGTTCGGACAGCCCACCTTGGTCCCCGGCTCGCAGGCCTCCTTGGGCACCCCGACGCAGTCGCCGTACCCGCTGCAGTCCGCCTTGCACACCTTCCGACCGCTCCCGCACGGGCCGCACGCAGCCTCGGTGCCGGCCGGACAGACGCATCCTCCGTCGGAGCTCGCGCCGCCGCGGTCTTGCCCTCCCGCCGCCCCATCCCCCGGCACCCCGGACGCGTCGGGCCAGGTCCCCTGGTCGCGGCGCGGGTTCGCCACGTAGCTGTCCGCCGCCGCCCGTAGGTCCAGACGCGGCGTGCTCCCCGGACAGCCCGACCCGCCCACCAGCACGCCCACGAGCAGGACAACGCCTCGCGCCCCCCTTCCGATCCTCGAGCTTCCGACGGTCAACGTGCGCCCTCCGTCCTCGAACGCTATCACGCCGCGCGAGACCCGGGCAAACCGCGGTCCCTTCCGCGCCGCTTGACGCGAGCTCGCGAGAACGGCTTGAATGGCGCCATGTCCGGGGAGGTCCCGCTTCGTCCCACGCCCTCGCAGCTCGCCCTGCTGAGCTCCTTCGAGCGGCAGGCCTTCACCCTCGTGGACTTCGTCAATCGCACGCCCGCGACCAAGGCCGCGGCGGATGCCTTCCTGCGCACCTTCGGGGCCTCGTGGGTCTACCACTGCACGCGTAACCTCGTGCACCTCGTGGGCCTCGACGAGTTGCGCGCGCTGAGACCCCCGCGGGGCCTGCTCCTCGCCTGCAACCACCGCAGCTTCTTCGACCTGTACGTGGTGAGCTGCTGGCTCTACCGCACGACGGAGCTGCTCCAGCGCGTCTACTTTCCCGTGCGGTCGGATTTCTTCTACGAGCAGCCGGCGGGCGTGCTCGTGAACCTCGCCATGTCGGCCCTCGCGATGTACCCACCGATCTTTCGGGACGCCCACAAGCGCGAGTTCAACAGCTACGGCGTGCGGCGCGTGGTGCAGCTCCTGAGGGAGCCCGGGTCCGTGGTCGGCGTGCACCCCGAGGGGCGGCGCAACCGCACCGGCGACCCGTACGCGCTGCTCCCCGCGCAGCCTGGGGTCGGCAAGCTCATCCTGGACGCGGAGCCCACGGTGCTCCCCGTGTTCATCAACGGGCTCGGCAACGATCTGGCCCGCCAGGTGCGCGGCAACTTCGACGGCACGGGAGAGCCGGTGATCATCGTGCTCGGCCGGCCGGTCGAGCCCGAGACCTTCCACGCGCAGCGCAACAGCCTCCGCGCCCAGAAGGCCGTCGCGGACCGCGTGATCGAGGAGATCGGCCGGCTGGGAGAGGTGGAACGCGCGCTCAGAGCCCGACTCGGAGCGCGGCCAGCGCGAGGGCCGGTCTTCCACCCGCTCCCCGAGGAGAGCGAGCCTCCGCGGCGCAGCGTCGTCGGGGGTTAGACTCTCGGGCTCAGGCCGCGGCGGTCGTCAGCACGCGCTTGCCGAGCTCCTGGTCCAGCATGAAGAGCCCGCTGCCGCTGTCGCCGATCAGCTTCAGCTTGTGGATCAGCTCCACGAGCTGAGACTCCTCCTCGACCTGCTCGGTCACGAACCACTGCAGGAGGTTCGCGCTGGCGTGGTCCTTCTCCTTGATCGCGAGCTCGGCCAGGTCGTTGAAGCGCTGGCTGACCATCCGCTCGTGCTTGAGCGCCTCCTCGAAGAGCACGAGCGAGGTCTTCCAGTTCCCCCCCGGCGCGGCGACGGCCTGCAGGCTCACCTCCCCCTCGCGCGCCAAGATGAAGTCGTAGAGCTTCATCGCGTGGATCAGCTCCTCTTGGGCCTGGATGCGAAACCAGTGAGCCGCCCCCGCCAAGTTCTTGTGCGAGAAGTGGGCCGACATCGCCAGGTAGAGGTACGACGACCCGAGCTCGTAGCCGAGCTGCTCGTTGATCGCCTTCTGCATCTTCTTGGTGAACGCCATGGCGCGCTCCTTCCTGGTTAGCGAGAGCCGAAGTGTCGTCGATCCCCCTGCCGCTGGCAACCGGGGCAGTAGAATGTGCTGCGCTGCTGCTGCGTGACCCGCACGATGGCCGTGCGGCAGCGCCGGCAGGGCTCCCCTTCGCGCGCGTAGACCGCCAGGTAGCGCTGGTAGCCGCCCACCTCGCCGCGCGAGTCCTGAAAGTCGGAGAAGGTGGTCCCACAGTGCTTCACCGCCGCGGTGAGGACCTCGGAGACGGCGCGGTGGAGCCGTCGCGTCTCGCCCGCATCGAGCGAGCCGGCGCTGCGCGCGGGGTCGAGGCGCGCCCGATAGAGCGCCTCCGAGGCGTAGATGTTCCCCAGCCCCACCAGGCGGTCCTGGCGGAGCAGCCAGGTCTTGAGCTCCTGCCGGCTTCCCTGGAGAAGCCCGCCCAGCACCTCGGGCGTGAAGCGGTCCTGCAGCGGGTCGACGCCCCCCGTACGGAGCGTCGAACGGTCTTCGTGCAGCTCGACCAGGCCGAAGCGTCGGGCGTCGTAGAAGAGCAGCGCGCCGCGGTCGAGCACGAAGCGGGCCCGCAGGTGCCGCTGGTCATGCGCCGCGTCCGGCTCGGCGCGATAGATGAGCCGGCCGGTCATGCGCAGGTGGACCGCCAGGTAGCGCTCGGCGCGACGAGGACGCGCGAGGGCCAGCACCACCCACTTCCCGACGCGCTCCACGCCGCGGATCACCTGCCCCGCGAGCTCCGCGACAGGGAGGTGGTCCAGCTTGGCGTCGAGGAGCTCCACGGAGGCGATCCGGCGCCCCGCGAGATCCGGCCGAAGCTGGCGTGCGACCGTCTCGACCTCGGGCAGCTCGGGCATGCGCGCTCACTCCGGCAGGGCGCGGTGGATCCAGCCGCCACCGAGAACGCGCTCGCCCTGATAGAAGACGGCCGCCTGCCCCGGCGTGACGGCCTGCTGGGGCGACGCGAAACGCACCTCCGCCCGACGCGCGTCGAGCCGCACCAGCCGGCCGGGCGCCGCTCGATGCCGGTAGCGCACCTGCACCTCGACGGCTCGCTCCTCGCCGACGGAGAGCTCCTCGTGCCAGCGCACGTCGTCGGCCTCGAGTCCCGTGGCCTCGAGCTCGCGTGGCTCGGTGCTCACGACCACCTCGCCGCTCTCGGCGCGGATGGCCGTCACGTAGGCCCGCTGCCCGAGCGCGACGCCGAGCCCCTTGCGCTGTCCCACCGTGAAGTGGTGGATCCCGGGGTGCTCGGCAAGGACCTGGCCCGTCGGGCTGACGATGCGACCGCCCCGGGCCGCCCCATCGAAGCGCTGCCGCAGCGCCTCGGCGAAATCCCCGCGCTGCGCGATGCAGGCGTCCTGGCTCTCGGCGCGCGCGGCGTTCGGCAGCCCGTGGCGCCGGGCCAGTTCGCGCACCTCGGGCTTGGAGAGCTCTCCCACGGGGAGCAGGGTCCGCGCGAGCTGCGCCGGACTCAGCGAGAAGAGGAAGTAGGCCTGGTCCTTGGCGGCGTCCCGCCCGCGGCAGAGCGTCGGCCGCCCGTTCTGCACCATCCGCGCGTGGTGTCCCGTAGCCACGAAGCGCGCGTCGAGCGCGTCGGCCTGCTCGAGCAGGAGCCCGAGCTTGAGGTGCTCGTTACAGGCCACGCAGGGGCTCGGGGTCCTGCCCGTCGCGTAGTCCTGCCACGCGCCGCGCAGCACGCGCTCGCGAAAGCGCGCCTGACCATCCACCACGTAGTGCGGTATGCCGAGCTGCCCCGCCGCCGCCCGCGCCGCCGCCACGCCACCGAGGCCGCAGCAGGAGCGCTCGCTCGCCCCCTCCTCGCAGGCGAAGAGCCGCAGGGTCATCCCCACCACCTCGTAGCCCTGCTCGAGGAGCAACGCCGCCGCGACGCTCGAGTCCACGCCCCCCGAGAGAGCCACCACCACGCGGGTCACGGTCGCGCCTCCTTCGCCGCCGTCAATGCAGCCACGGCGACGTCCACGGCGCTTCCCCGAAGACGCGTGACCAGCCGCGCGAGCACCTCCGCCGTGCGGTCGATCTCCGCGCCGGTGTTCCCCCGACCGAGAGAGAAGCGCAGCGACCCGAGGACCTCCGCCTCGGAGAGGCCCATCGCGCGGAGCGCGGGCGAGCCGGCCACCTCCCCCGAGGCGCAGGCCGATCCCACCGACGCGGCGATCCCCTCCAGGTCGAGGCCCATCAGCAGCGTATTCCCCGAGAGCCCGGGCAGGCTCACGTGCAGGGTGTTCGGCAGCCGCTCCACCGGGTGGCCGTGCACCGCCAGCCCCGGGAGGCGCCGCTCGAGCTCCTCGGCCAGCCGATCGCGCAGCGCCGCGACGCGCGCCGCCTCGGAGAGCCGGGCCGCCGCGAGCTCGCACGCGACCCCCAGGCCGACGATGCCGGGCACGTTCTCGGTCCCGGCGCGACGGCGCAGCTCCTGCGAGCCGCCATGGAGCTGGCGCGAGACCTTCGCCCCCCGCCGCACGTAGAGCGCACCGACCCCCTTCGGTCCGTGAAGCTTGTGCGCCGAGAGCGAGAGGAGGTCGACGCCGAGCGCGTCCACCGCGACGGGGAGCTTCCCCACCGCCTGCACCGCGTCCGTGTGTAGCAGCGCGCGACCGTCGAGCGCGGCGGCCAGCTCGGCCACCGGCTGGAGCGTCCCGACGTCGTTCTGCGCGCGCATCACCGAGACCAGCGCCGGACCCCCGTCGAGCGCCGCGACGACCTCGCGCGGCTCGACGCGCCCGAACCCGTCCACCGGGGCGATGGTCAGCCGGTGCCCGAGTCGGCCGAGAGCCCGCGCCGTCTCGAGCACCGCCGGATGTTCCACCGCGCCGACCACGAGCTGCGCCGACCTCCCGCTCGCCTCGGACAGGCCCTCCACGCCGCCGGCGAGCGCGAGCTGATTCGCCTCGGTCCCGCCGCTCGTGAAGACGATCTCGTCGGGCTTCGCCCCGAGGAGCGCGGCCACCTGCTCGCGCGCCCGGTCCACCGCCCGACGCGCGGCCTGTCCCTCGCGATGCACGCTGGACGGGTTGCCGTAGGTGCCGCCCAGGAAGGGCAGCAGCGCCTCCAGCACCGCCGGGTCCACGGGCGTCGTGGCGTTGTGATCGAGATAGATGCGCGACACGCGGCGACTCGGGTCAGTTTCCAGGGCACGCTGTGCCGGGTCCGCAGGCTTGTCAAGCGGGCGCCGGGCCTACCGACCGCCGGAGGAGGGGCTACTCCAGATCTTCGCGGCGGTTCGCGTTGCGCAGGCTGCCCCAGCCCTCGGGGAGCGGCAACGCCACCGCTCGGGCCTCCTCGAGCAGCCGCCACATGGAGAGCGTCCCCTCGTCGAGCTGCGCCCCGACGAGGGGGGCGATGCTGCGATGGTAGAGGGCGAAGAGCGGCTCCCAGCGCGCGCCGCGAAAGGCGACGGCCTTCGCGCCGGCGCAACAGCCGGCGACGAGGTCCTCGACCCATCCCGCGCGCACTCCGATCACGTCGCAGGCGCAGAGCAGCAGCCACGGCTCCTCGGGCCGCAGGTCGAGCAGCGCCGCTTCCAGGCCGCCGAGCGGCCCCATGCCCGGTCGCAGGTCCGCCACTGTGCGGAGCCCGAGGTCCGCGTACTGCCCGGGCGTCCGCGCCACCGCCGTGAGGCGCGTCGCTCGCTCTTCGAGAGCCGTCGCGAGGCCGGTGAGGAGCGACACGCCGCCCCGGACGGCCCGCGCCTTCTCGCTGCCGAAGCGTCGGCTCTCGCCACCCGCGAGGAGGTAGATCGGTACGCGCTCCATCGTCGCTTCTCCCTGGGCGTAACCTAGCACCGCGGAGGCTCCGCGGGCGCCGTAGGCCACGGTCCGGCGTCCCCAAACGGGCCGGAGTGCCTGACATGACATGTGGCCCACATTACGATAGAAGGGCCCACAACGACGCCCACCGGCACCCACTTTCGACGTAAAATATCGTGCCAATAGAGATTTTTACTGTGACAGGATTGACCAGTGAGGACCCTCACGTCATGCTGATATCTACGATTCTCAATGTTGGTCATATTACAAAAAAGGAGGAACAAAGAGATGAGTCGTACGGGACAAAAGGTCGGGCGGGGCGTCCTCGTGGCGGTGCTGTGCTGCGCGGCCTGCGGTGATCCGGAGCTCTCTGGCGACAGCCGAACCCTGGCCCTGCACCAGCAGCCGCTCGCCTCCCTGCAGTTCGACTGCGACGCGATCGCCTACGGCATCGCCTTTGTCCCGGAGGCGCAGCTGCGCGCCCACGTCCCGGCGGGGTACACCCTGCTCTCCGACGGCAGCGGCAACGCCGAGCTCGACCTGGCCTTCGGCCGATGCGCCACCTCGTCGGTGAACGGGGTCCCGAGCGGCCCCATCGACTTCGCCGCCGGGTTCGCCGTCCTCGTTCCTCCGGCCTGGCTGGAGGTCGCCCCCGGCACCGCCGTCGTCTACCAGCTCTGGTACGACACGCAGAACAAACCCTGGCCGAAGGCCCTCACGGCCGCCGGGATGGGCCGCGTAGTGAGCAAGCCGAGAGAGCTCGCTCTCGCCTTCCCCCCCGCGGGCGACGCCTCGGGTAACGTGACGCTCCGGCGCGGTAGCTACGGGTTCGCCGCCAACGTGCCGCCGACGCAGCTCATCACCATACCGAGCAGCACCGTCATCCTCTACGACGGCCCCCGGGGCACGGCGCGCATCACCAAGTCCTGCACCCTCGACCTGAACCCGGCCTTCGGCAGCCTCAGCGCGCACGCCGACCCGCACACCATCCTCGGGTCGATCGCCACCAGCCTCAACGCGATGGTGGCCGACCTCCGCAACGTGAGCTGCACCGAGCAGCTCGAGCTCCGGCGCTAGAACGCTGCCTGGAGCTGCGTCCGGATCCGCCCGTCCTTGCGGCCACCGCCCAGCTCCGAGAGCACCGACGCGTCGGTCTGCCACTTGAAGCCGTGCTTGAAGACGAACAGGTTGAAGCCCACCGTAAACTCCTGCTGGTCGTTGCCGCTCCCCGACCAGACCACCGCGCCGTAGCGCAGCACTGGCTCGAAGCGCTTCGCCAGGAGCAGCCCCGTCTGGGCGTGGACCCCCACCGCACCGAAGCCCTGATCCGAGAAGCTCGGCCCCCTCTGCGCGCTCGCCACGTACGCGCCGCCGGTGAGCGAGAAGCCGTGCACCTTGAGCATCCCGTCCAGCTCGCCCGCCACGCGCGACTTCTGGTTCTCGTCGTAATCGAACTCGGCGAGGAGACTCGCCGCCACGCCGAGCCGCAGCCCGCCGCCCTCCAGGTCCGACTCGCTGTAGGTGTTCGATCCAGCGGTGTGGTACCCCGCGCGCGCCACCAGGGCCGGGTAGAGCTTGGTCGGCACGGTGCTGAACTTGCCGTCCTTCACGCTGCTCTTGCTCGTCTTGGGGTCGGTCTCGACCGTCGCCGAGAAGAGCGGCGCATCCCCCGCACCGTTGAAGACGCCGACCGCCCATTCGAAGCGCCGCGCCTCCTTGTGGTAGCTGTTGTGCAGCATGAACCCGATGTCCCGCTCGCAGAGAAAGGCCTTGTCCGTGAGCGCCCGATCCACGAGCTGCAGGTCTCCCGAGGAGGTGACCTGCTGACGCGAAAAGGGCCGCTTGAACTGGCCCACGCGGAGGCGGAGCCAGGGGGCGAAGGCCCACTCGGCGAAGAAGTCCCGCAGCGTGACGAAGCCCCGCCCGAAGTCCGGCTGGAACTCGAAGGTGAGGCGCGGGGTGAAGAAGTGCCCCGACAGCTTCAGCCGCGCGCGATGGATCGAAAAGGCGAGGCTCGGGCGACCGCCGGCCGAGAGGTCGCTCTTCAGCACCTCGCCCCGGGCCTGCACGCGCGCGTTCACCCGCAGGAGGAAGCGCTCGTCGCCGTCGCGCAGAAAGAACCCCCTGTCGTAGCCGACGACCTTGCGGTCGGCGAGGTTCGGCGCGGGAACCGGCGCCCGCGGCTCGTCGCCCGGCCGGACCTGCGCTCGCGCCACGCCGGGCGCGTGGGCTAGAATGAGCGCCAACGAGACGCTGGTGAGCCAGCTCGGTAGATGGGTGCGCATCGTTTCGTCCTCGCGCCGCAGCGGCAGCTCCCGTATCGCGGCCCCGGGTGACAGGCGCATGACGGGCACGTGACAATTGGCACGAGTCGGCGGCGCAGCACAAGCACGCGCCACGACCGGCAGGAAACGGAGGAGAGCGATGCACGTCACGCTGGTGCGCCACGGAAGAGCCGCGCCCGAGCTCGCGCCGCTCGGAGACGCGGGACGCGTGCTGACGGTGGACGGGCGCGCTCAGGTGCGCGAGACCGGCGAGGCCCTCGCCCGCCTCGGGGCGAGCCCCTCCGAGATCTGGTCGAGTCCCCTCGTGCGCGCGGTGCAGACCGCCGAGCTCCTCGCGGCGGCCACTGGCTACACGGGAGAGATCCGGGTGCAGAGCGAGCTCCTGCCCTACGGCTCGGCGGGGGCCCTGCTCGACGCGATGCGGCTCCTCTCCACCGAGACCGAGCTGCTCCTCGCCGGACACGAGCCCTTCATGAGCCACCTCGCCACCGTGCTCGGCGGCGAGAGGGTCAGCGGCTTCTCCACCGGCGCGGCCTACCGCTACGTGCTGCCGACGGTCGAACCGGGCGCCGGACGGCTGCTCTGGAGACGTCCTTGAAGGTCCATCACCTGAGCTGCGCCTCCCTCTGCCCCGTCGGCGGACGCCTCGTGACGGGGCGCAAGGGACCAGCCGAGATGACCTGCCACTGCCTGCTCATCGAGAGCGACGCGGGGCTCGTGCTGGTCGACACCGGCATCGGCTCGGCCGCGGCGGCCGACCCCGTCGGGCAGCTAAGCGGTCTCTTCGTGAAGGTCGTTCGACCGCGACTCGAGCCCGCGGAGACGGCCGTCGCGCAGCTCGCGGCGCTCGGCTTCTCGGCCCGCGAGGTGCGCCACGTCATCCCCACGCACCTCGACCTGGATCACGCGGGAGGCCTCCCCGACTTCCCCGGGGCCACGGTCCACGTGTTCGAGCCCGAGTATCAGGCCGCGATGGCGCGCGACACGACCACGCGGAAGCGCCGCTACCAGCCGGCGCAGTGGGCTCACGAGCCGCGCTGGGTGCGCTACGAGCCGCGCGGCGAGCCCTGGTTCGGCTTCGAGACCGTCCGTGCGCTGGAGGGCCTTCCCCCCGAGATCCTGCTCGTGCCCCTACCCGGCCACAGCACCGGCCTTTGCGGGGTGGCCGTCCAGGCGCCGGACGGCTGGCTCCTGCACGCGGGGGATGCATACTTCCACCACGCCGAGCTCGAGCCGGAAGGGAAGTGCCCCGTGGCGCTGCGCCTCTTTCAACGCCTGACCGCCGAGGACAACCGGGCGCGCGTGCACAATCAGACGCGGCTTCGCGCCCTGGCTGCCGAGCAGGGGGCCGCGGTGCGCATCTTCTCGGCGCACGATCCCGTCGAGCTCTCTCGCCTGCGGGCCCAGACGCGCTGACGGACCTTCGCGCGTGCGCATCGAGGTCGTCCACAGCTTCGCCGAGATCCCCGCCGCCGACTGGGACGCTCTGGTCGATCCCGAGGACCCCTTCCTCGAGCACGCCTTCCTGCTCGCGCTCGAGGAGAGCCGCTCGGTCACGCCGCAGACCGGGTGGCTCACCTGCCCCGTGATCGTCCGCCGCGGGCGCGAGCTCGTCGGCGCGATCCCGCTCTACCTCAAGGCCCACAGCCTCGGCGAGTTCGTCTTCGATTGGACCTGGGCGCGTGCCGCCGAGCAGGCCGGGATCCCGTACTACCCGAAGCTCGTGGCCGCCGTCCCCTTCACCCCCGTGCCCGGTCGTCGCCTGCTCGTCCGCCCCGGCGAGCCCGAAGCCGAGGTGCTGCACGCGCTGGCGCAGGGCCTGCGACGCGCCGCCGACCTGCTCGGCGCCCACTCGATCCACGTGCTCTTCCAGAGCGCCGCCGAGCAGCGCCACCTGGCCACCGTGCACGGCTACCTGCCCCGCCGCACGCATCAGTTCCTCTGGGAGAATCGCGGCTACGAGAGCTTCGAAGGCTTCCTCGCGGCCTTCCGCGCCCCAGCGCGCAAGGCCGCGCGCAAGGAGCGGCGCGCCGCGGCCGGCAGCGGACTCGTCCTCCGCGCGAGGCGCGGTCCGGAGCTCGGCGATGCCGAATGGTCGGCGCTCTACGCCTTCTACGAGAGCACCTTCGAACGCCACGGCCACGCCCCCTACCTCACCCCGCTCTTCTTCGAACGCGTGCGCGCCACCCTCGCCGAGCGCGTGGTCGCCCCCTTCGCCTACGACGGGGACGAGCCGGTGGCCGGCGCCTTCTGCCTCCAGCGCGGCCAGAGCCTCTACGGACGCTACTGGGGTGCGAGCCGCCACGAGCCCTTCCTGCACTTCGAGCTCTGCTACTACCTACCGATCGAGGAGTGCATCGCGCGCGGCTGGCAGCGCTACGACGCCGGCGCGCAGGGGATCCACAAACTCAAGCGGGGTCTCTTGCCGCGCCCGATCTACAGCGCGCACTGGCTGCCGCACCCGGGGCTAGCCGAAGCAGTGGCGCGCTACCTGGCGCGCGAAGACGCGCTCGTCGCCGAGGAGCTCGAGGAGCTCGCGCGCCAAGGTCCCTACCGGCGGGACCATCCCGAGTCGGCGGGCGAAGGAAGGGAGGAACCGGACCCGGAGCGATAGGCGCCGCGGACAGAGTATCTTCGTCCAGTCGCGTGCCGGCGCGCCGAACCGTGTCATCTTTCCGCCGCGGCTCCCTTGCGCGGCTGCGCCTCTCGACGTCGCCGCGGGCAACGGCAACGCGTCCCTCGCGGCCGCGCGGCGCTTCGCCGAGGTCACGTCCACGGATTACGTCCCCGCGCTCCTCGAACAGGGGCGGCACCGGGCCGAGGCGAATCGGCTGCCCATCACGTTTCGGTCGGCCGACGCCGAGAACCTCCCGTTCGCTGACGCCACCTTCGACGTGGCCCTCTCCACCTTCGGCGTGATGTTCGCGCCGAACCAGGAGCGCGCCGCGTCGGAGCTGCTGCGCGTGGTGAAGCCGGGTGGGCGCCTCGGCCTGGCCAATTGGACCCCCGAGGGCTTTCTCGGCGAGCTCTTCAAGGTGGTCGCCGCCTTCGTCCCGCCGCCCGCTGGCGTGCGGTCGCCACTCGCCTGGGGCACCGAAGCGCGACTGGCGGAGCTCTTCGGCTCCCACGCCCGGGAGATCCGCGCCGAGCGCAAGACCTACGCCTTCCGCTACCGGTCGGCCGCTCACTGGGTCGAGGTGTTCCGGGCCTACTACGGACCGACCCTCAAGGCGTTCGCGGCGCTCGACGAGGGGCGCCAAGCCGACTTCCAGGGCGCGCTCATGGAGCTGCTGGCCCGGCAGAATCGTCACCGCGGCGAGGCGCTCGTCATCCCCGGCGAGTACCTGGAGGTGGTGGTTACGCGCTAGGACCCGCCGCGGTCGGGGGCGCCACGTCCTCGTAGAGCTCTTCCTCCTCGGGGGCCGTCTCCTGCTCGAGCGGCGCGTCGCCGCCCACGGGGGCCATCGGAGTCCCCGCTACCTCGAAGGTCATCTTCCCCTCGACGAAGTCCACCCGTACGAGGCCCCCCTTCGCCAGCCGGCCGAAGAGCAGGTCCTCGCTGAGCGGGCGCTTGACCTGCTCCTGGATCACGCGCGCCAGCGGCCTCGCGCCGAACTTCGGATCGAAGCCCTTGTCGGCCAGCTCCGCGCGCGCCGCCTCCGAGAGCTCGATGCTCACCTTGCGCTCGCCGAGCTGCTTGCCGAGCTGCGCGATGAACTTGTCCACGATCTGCCCCATCACCACCGGGCTCAGGGCGTTGAAGCGAATGCGCGCGTCCAGCCGGTTGCGGAACTCGGGGCTGAAGAGGCGCCGGTACTCCTCGTCGGCCTGCCCCGCATCGCCTCCCGCCTCGCCGAAGCCGACGCGCCGCTTCTCCAGCTCCCGGCTCCCCACGTTGCTCGTCATGAGCAGGATCACGTGGCGGAAATCCGCCTTCTTGCCGTTGTTGTCGGTGAGCGTGCCGTGGTCCATCACCTGCAAGAGCAGGTTGAAGACGTCGGGGTGCGCCTTCTCGATCTCGTCGAGGAGCAGCACCGCGTGCGGCGTCCTCCGGACCGCGTCGGTGAGCAGCCCCCCCTGGTCGAAGCCCACGTACCCCGGAGGCGCGCCGATGAGCCGCGAGACGGTGTGGCGCTCCATGTACTCGCTCATGTCGAAGCGCATGAACTCGAGCGACAGCGTGGCCGCGAGCTGCTTCGCCACCTCGGTCTTGCCCACCCCCGTGGGACCCGTGAGCAGATAGCTACCCACCGGACGGTCGGGAGTCCCGAGTCCGGCGCGCGACATCTTGATCGCGCCGACCAGCTGGTCGATCGCGTAGTCCTGGCCGAAGACCACCTGCTTGAGCTCGGCGTCGAGCGCCTGGAGCCGCTCGCGGTCGTCGCGCGAGACCCGCCGCGGCGGGATCTGCGCCATGGTAGCGAGAACGGACTCCACCTCGCGCGAGGTGATGCGCGTGTCCTTCTGCGCCGCGAGCCGCGCGGCCGCCCCGGCCTCATCGAGCAGGTCGATGGCCTTGTCGGGGAGCTTCTTCTCCTGCAGGTAACGACTCGACAGCTCGGCCGCGGTGCGCAGGGCCTCCTTGGTGTAGCGCACCCCGTGGTGGGCCTCGTACTTGGTCCGGAGCCCCTCGAGGATCTGCACCGTCTCCTCGATCGACGGCTCGTTCACCTCGATACGCTGGAACCGCCGCATCAGCGCGCGGTCCCGCTCGAGGTGCTGCTTGAACTCCTCGTAGGTCGTGGAGCCGATGCAGCGCAAGGTCCCGCTCGTGAGCGCCGGCTTGAGCAGGTTCGACGCATCCAGCGTGCTGCCGCTCGCGGAACCGGCCCCGATCACCGTGTGCAGCTCGTCGATGAAAAGGATCGCGTCGGGCTGCTTGGCGAGCGCCTTGAGGACCGCCTTCATGCGGTTCTCGAAGTCGCCGCGGTAGCGCGTCCCCGCGAGGAGCGCCCCCATGTCCAGGTTGTAGATCACCGCGGCCTTGAGCATCTCGGGGACCTCGCCCCGGTGGATCTTCAGGGCCAGCCCCTCGACGATCGCGGTCTTGCCCACCCCCGAGTCCCCGACGAAGAGCGGGTTGTTCTTCCGCCGCCGCGCCAGGATGTGGAGCGTGCGCTTGATCTCGCGCTCGCGCCCGATGAGCGGGTCGATGCGCCCCGCCGCCGCGAGCTCGTTCAGGTTCGTCGCGTAGGCCTCGAGCGGCCCCTCCTTGCCGCGCGCGTTTCCTTCCCCCTCCTCGTCCTCGTCCTCGTCCGCTCCCGCGGGGGCGAGCGTGCCCTCGTCGTCCTCGAGCTTCGAGACGCCGTGCGAGATGAAGGTCACCACGTCCAGCCGCGTGACCCCCTCCTCGTTGAGGAAGTGCGCCGCCCAGCACTCCTGCTCGGCGAAGATCGCGACGAGCACGTTGGCCCCCGAGACCTCCTCCTTCCCCGCCCCCTCGACGTGCGCCGCGGCCCGCGACAGCGCCCGCTGGAAGGCGAGGCTCGGGCGCGGTGCCCGCCGCTTCGTCTCCGGCACGCTCTCGAGCTGGTCGTTCAGAAAGGCGTCCAGCTTCTTCTTCAGCCGCCCCACGTTGCCACCGCACTGGCGGATCACCGCCGCGGTCTCCTGGTCGTGGACCAGTGCGAAGAGGAGGTGTTCGAGCGTGACGAACTCGTGCCCGCGGTTGGCCGCCTCGTTGAGCGCCACGCTGAGCGAGATCTGCAGGTCCTGGCTGAGCTTCATCGTCGGCCTCGCATTACGCCGCTTCCATGGTGCACATCAGCGGATGGCCGTGCTCGCGCGCCAGGTCGATGGTCTTCTGCACTTTGGATTCGGCGACGTCGTAAGTATACACACCGCACACGCCGACGCCTTTGTGGTGAACGTGAAGCATGATCTGCGTGGCCTCGGTCTGGTCCTTGTTGAAGATTTCCGTGAGCACGTACACGACGAACTCCATCGTGGTGTAGTCGTCGTTGTGCAGGAGCACCTTGTAGAGGCTCGGCTTCTTGGTCTTCGGGCGCTCCTTCAGCCCGAGGCCCTCCTCCTCCCGACGATCGCTTCCCGTACGCGGCTTGCTCATGGAGTCCTCCGCCTCGCAGGGCGGCAAAGCTCCTCCTCTATATATGGCCGAGCTTACGGGCGCAAACGCGCGGACCCGGTCGGAGGGGCGGACGGCACGACCCGTGGACAGAAATACGTCTGCAATCACAGGAGATTGCCCGACGAAAAATCTCCCTGCGGAGGGGCCCGGTTGCTGCTAGTCTGCCCCGTTCGACCGAGGCCCGCCGGGCAAGCATGCCGTTTCGCCCGAAGGGTCCGACCGATTACGACCGCCGCGCATCGAGGTTGCACATGGGCACACGGTTTCTGGGCTGTGACATCGGGGCCGAGACGATCAAGGTGGTGGAGCTGACGCGCACCGCCGAGGGTCTGACGCGCACCCGCCAGGAGCTCGTCGAGCACGGCAAGGAACCGGCCCGCGCCCTCATCGGGCTCCTCGAAGGCCTCGGGTGGACCGAGGTGGACAGCGCCGCCGTCAGCGGACGGTTCGCGCGCCTCGTACGGCTGCCGCGCGTGCCGATCAAGCAGGCGCAGGCCCGGGGCGTCGAGCACCTGCGGGGAGCGCGTCCGACGACGGTGGTCTCGATCGGGGCCCACGGCTTCTCGGTCCTCGAGCGCCGCGAGAGCGGCACCGAGGTCTTCCGCGAGAACTCCCGCTGCTCGCAGGGCACCGGCAACTTCCTGCGCCAGCTCGTGGCGCGCTTCGACCTCTCCATCGAGGCGGCGAGCGCTCTGTGCGAGGAGGTCGCCGACCCCGCCCCCCTCTCCGGCCGGTGCCCGGTGATCCTCAAGACCGACATGACCCACCTCGCCAACAAGGGCGAGAGCCAGGCCCGCATACTCGCCGGCCTCTACGACGCGGTCTGCGAGAACGTGCAGGTGTTGATCAAGCCGCGCCTCTCGCCCCCCGAGGTCATGCTGGCCGGCGGCGTGACGCGGTCCCGTCGCGTGCGCGAGCGCTTCTCGGAGTTCCTCGTCCGCCACAACATGCAGCTCCTCGATGGTCACGACGAAGACGCGATCTACCTCGAGGCCCTCGGCGCCGCGCTCATCGCCGCCGAGCACGAGGTGGCCCCCCCCTCGCTCGAGACCCTGCTCGCCCCCCCCGAGGAGGTGCACCTCGACCGCGTCCCCTCGCTCCGCGAGTCGCTGGACCAGGTGGAGCGCATGCCCCGGCCCCCCGTCGTGACCGACGCGGAGAGCGGCCGGCCGCTCGTCCTCGGCTTCGACATCGGCTCGACCGGCTCCAAGGTCGTGGCCGTGGACGCGACGAGCCGCGCGGTGGCCTGGGAGGGCTACATCAACACCAACGGCAACCCGGTCAGCGCGGCGCAGACGCTGATGCGCAAGTTCGTCGAGAGCGACGCGGCGAGGCGGCCCGTGATCGCCGTGGCCGCCACCGGAAGTGGCCGCGAGATCGTCGGCTCGCTCCTCTCCACCTGCTACGGCTGCGAGTCGGTCTACGTGCTGAATGAGATCGCCGCCCACGCGGAAGGGGCGCTGCACTTCGACGCACGGGTGGACACGATCTTCGAGATCGGCGGGCAGGACGCGAAGTACATCCGGCTCAGCGACGGGCGCGTGGTCGACGCCGCGATGAACGAGGCCTGCAGCGCCGGCACGGGCTCCTTCATCGAGGAGCAGGGGCGCAAGTTCGCCGGCGTGAAGGACGTGGTCCAGCTCGGGCAGGAGGCCCTCTCGTCGTGCTCGGGGGTCTCGCTCGGGCAGCACTGCTCCGTCTTCATGGCCGAGATCATCGACGAGGCGGTCGCGTCGGGCGTCGAGAGCTCGGCGATCATCGCGGGGACCTACGACTCCGTGGTGCAGAACTACCTGAACCGGGTGAAGGGGAGCCGCTCCGTCGGGCAGGTGATCTTCTGCCAGGGGATGCCCTTCTCGGCGGACGCCCTCGCCGCCGCGGTCGTGCGGCAGACGGGGAGCAAGGTCATCGTCCCGCCGAACCCCGGAACCGTCGGCGCGCTCGGCATCGCGCTCCTCGCGCTCAAGCACCTGCCCCTCGCCGAGGCGACCCCCATCCAGCCGGCGCGCTTCCTCGAGGCGCGGCTCACGGGGAAGGACACCTTCGTCTGCAAGTCGAAGAAGGGCTGCGGCGGGACCGGCAATCGCTGCCGTATCGACCGCCTCACCACCCTGGTGGACGGCGAGCGCCAGCGCTTCACCTGGGGCGGGGCCTGCTCCCTGTGGGACAAGGGGACCGGCAAGCGCAAGCTCCCCGACGGTGCGCCCGACCCCTTCCGCGAGCGCGAGGAGCTGCGCGACGAGATCGTGGCGCGGCTGAGCGTGCCGCGCGGCGGAAAGCGCGTGGCGATCTCCGACGCCTTCCAGCTCAAGGGGCTGCTCCCCTTCTTCGCGCGCTACCTGGCCGAGCTGGGCTTCGACCTGATGATCGAGACCAACGCCGATCACGCGACGCTCAAGCGCGGCATCGAGCAGGCCAACATCCCCTTCTGCGCACCGATGCAGCAGTTCCACGGCATGGTCACCGAGCTGGCCGAGCGCAAGCCCGACCTGCTCCTGCTACCGATGATGCGCACTCTGCCGCGCGTCGGTGACGAACCGAACGCGGTGGTCTGCCCCATCGTGCAGGGGAGCCCGGACATGCTGAAGTGGGACCTCGGGCGCGCCAGCGACGTCCCCGTGGTCTCGCCGGTGATCGACTTCGGTCCGGGGAACCTGGAGTCCAAGGCCTTCATCGAGAGCTGCCACAAGATGGCCGCGGAGCTCGGCGTGGTCGGCACGAGGTGGTGGCGCGCCTACGAGGCCGCGCTCCTCGAGCAGAACACCTTCGACATGCGTTGCAAGGAGCTCGGCGCGCGCGCCCTCGCCTTCTGCCGCGAACACGAGCTGACCGCCGTGGTGGTGCTCGGACGCCCCTACACGCTCTACAACACCGTGCTGAACTCGAACGTGCCGGCGATCTTGCGCGAGCAGGGGTCGGTCCCCATCCCGGTGGACTGCTACGGCGTGACCGTCGAGGCGCCGGTCTTCCACGACGTCTTCTGGGGGCACGGGCAGCGCAACCTCCGCGCGGCGCACCAGATCCGGCACACTCCGGGGGTCTACAGCCTCTGGTGCAGCAACTACAGCTGCGGCCCCGACAGCTTCAACCTGCACTTCTACGCCTATCTGATGCAGGGCAAGCCCTTCTCGGTGATCGAGACCGACGGGCATTCGGGCGACGCGGGGACCAAGACGCGCGTCGAGGCCTTCCTGCACTGCGTGCGCGAAGACCTCTCCCGCGCCCGCGCTGCTGGCGCGCCGACGACGGTGGCGCAGCTTCCCCGCGCGAGCGCGCTCAAGTCCATCGAGCACGCCAAGGCCACCCTCCCCGAGATCCGGGCGCGAGGAGAGCGCGTGCTCGTGCCGCGCATGGGAGCCGGAGCCGAGGGGCTCGCCGCGTGCCTGCGCGGGATCGGCGTGGCCGCCGAGGCCCTGCCCCAGCCCGATCGCGAGACGGTGCGCATCGGACGACGCCACACCTCCGGCAAGGAGTGCGTCCCGATGACCATCACGCTCGGGAGCCTCCTGCAGCGCATCGAGCCCGAGAAGGAGACGAACGAGAAGTTCGCCTTCTTCATGCCCACGGCCTGCGGCCCCTGCCGCTTCGGCGTCTACAACGTGCTGCACAAGATCGTGCTCGAGCGCCTCGGCTGGCAGGACCGCGTGCGCGTCTGGTCCCCGGTGGATAGCGACTACTTCGAGGGGGTCCCGGCCGGGTTCGCGGCGCTGGTCTTCACGGGCTTCGCGTCGATGGACATGCTCCTCGACGCGCTCTACGACGTGCGCCCCGTGGAGCGCCGCCCCGGGGCCGCGCAGGAGATCTACGAGCGCTACAAGGCGCTGCTCCTCGAGCGACTCGAGCAGGCGGGGCGCGGCGACCTGTCGGTCCCGGCCGTGCTGCTGCAGGTTGGCAGCGGCCGCATCTTCGGCTGCGCGGACCTCCTGAGGAGCGCCGCCGTGGAGTTCGCGCGCGTGAAGTCGGCCCAGCTCCGCCCGTCGGTGATGATGGTGGGCGAGATCTACGTGCGCTGCGATCCCTTCGCCAACGACTTCATGGTGGAGCAGCTCGAACAGCGCGGCATCCGGGTGCGCTTCGCCCCCTTCACCGAGTGGCTCGAATACTCGGATCATCTGGCCCGCGTGAAGGGGCTCAAGGCCGGCTTCGGCGCCCAGCTCTCGAGCTTCGTGCAACGGCGCATCCTGAACCGCGCCTACGCCCTGATGGCGGCGCCCCTCGCCTGGCCCGAGCGGCTCACCGTGAAGGACACCATCGAGGCGGCCTCGCCGTACCTGCGCGACGATCTCTTCGGCGAGGCGGTGCTCACCGTCGGGGGTCCGGTGCACGAGTGGCGCGCCGGACTCATCGACGGGGTGGTCAGCGTGGGGCCGCTCGAGTGCATGCCGAACAAGATCTCCGAGGCGCAGTTCTTCCACGTGGCCGAGGAGGAGGGGCTGCTCTCCCTCACGCTGCCTCTGAACGGCGACCCCATCGACCCCGTGATCGTGGACAACTTCGCCTTCGAGGTGCAGTCCCGTTTCCGCAAGCGCCAGGAAGCAGCGCGACGAGCGGGGGCCTGGGCTCCGGGTCGCGCGCTCACCGACGCCGTCTAGTCAGCGCGGGGAAGTTGAAGTAGCCCCCTGGCGCGCGATCTGCGCGACCAGCGGCCAGACCCGTAAGGCCCAAACCCGCGCAATAGCTCGCGCCGCGTCGTGGCCCGCAGTATGCAGGGGCGCGCCAGCCAACAGGACCATCTTGCGCAGGCCGCGGACGCCACGAGGCGCCTCGCGCACGCTCCCATCGCGGCGCGTTCGCGAAGGTCGACGTGCGAGCGGCCTGAAGGAGTCACGCCGATGTTTCAGCTCGTCACGACGGTCACCCATCGAACGTGGGCGCGGCAGCTCGCGCTCTTCCTCTGGGCGCTGACGGGAGGCGCGGGGTGCGGGACCACGGCGCCCCAAGGGGATGGGGGCCTGACCGACGCGGCAGCCTCGAGCGGATGGGACGGGGGCGACGGCGGGAGCGCGGTGGATGGCGCGCGCGCGGACGGACGGGCGACCGGCGTCGGCGATGCGAGAGCGGGCGGCGATCGCGCCCTCGGCGGGGATGGCGGGGTTGCGCGCGATGCATATCTGCCCGCGCTGCCCACCGGCGTAACGCCCTGGGTTGTCGTGCCGCGCGTGACGACGGCTCACCTCAACGACCTCTGGGGCGCGAGCCCGACGGACCTCTGGGCCGTGGGTTCCTCGGGGACCACGCTGCACTACGACGGGAAGAGCTGGCAGGCCGTGCCGAACGGGCTCGTGCTCCCGGGCGGCAAGCCCATGTACCTCTGGTCCGTCATGGGTCGCGCCTCGAACGACATCTGGGCCGTGGGCGCCGAGGGGGCGCTCGCCCACTACGACGGCGCGAAGTGGACCGCCGTGCCGAGCGGCACGACGAATAGCCTCTCGAGCCTTTGGATTGATGCCTCGGGCGAGGGCTGGGCCGCCGGGTCGCGAGAGACGATGCTGCAGCTCAAGGGCGGCGCCTGGTCGCGCGTGACGGTCCCCAAGGACCTCGGGGACCTCGGCGGCCTCGGCGGCACCTCGCCCTCGGACGTCTGGGCCTCGGCCTCCCGCTACGTGGCCATCGATCCCACGACAGGGACCTCGGTGACGAAGACGCTGCACTACGACGGCAAGGGCTGGCAGGTGGTCACGGACGGGCCTTCCGTCGGGCCGGCGGAGCACTTCGCCCTGCCCTCCGGCGAGCTCGTGGCCAACGCGGCGTACCGGGTCGGCCTCTTCGACCCCGTGAAGCGCACCACGCGACAGATCCTGCAGATGCACACGCTCGCCACCGCCTCGGTGCGGGGCCCGAGCGCGACGGACCTCTGGGGCGTAGGGTATGGCTCCTCGGGGCCGTCGCAGCTCGGTACGGCGGTGGTCCTGCACTTCGATGGCAGCGGCTGGCTTCGGGCTATCCCCTCGGCGAACGCGCGCTTGAATGCCGTCTGGGCCGGGAGCGGCCAGGAGGTCTGGGCGGTCGGCGAGTACGGCCTGATCATGAAGCTCGGCCGGGCCCCGGCCTTCAACGCGGGAGGGGGTGCGTGCGATCGCCTGAGCTCGCCCGTGCCCGTTCCCGCCTCCCCTCTCGGCGCCCCTGCGACCTCCGTCTGGGGCAGCTCCGACAGCGACGTGTGGGCGGCGAGCGGCGAGACCCTCTACCACTTCGACGGCAAGACCTGGACCGCGGACCCGATCAGCCCCAAGGAGCCGTTCACCTCGCTTCACGGCACGGACGCCTCGAACGTCTGGGCCGCCACGGCGAACTCGATCTGGCGCTACGACGGCAAGACCTGGACCTCGATGTGGAGCAAGCCCTCCTCGATCGGCAAGATCGGCTACTACCGGCAGGTCGTGACCCTCTCGCCCACGGACGTCTGGTCGGGGGACGGGATGGTGGGAGAGGTCCTGCACTACGACGGCAAGACCTGGTCCCAGACGGGCGTCCCGACGCGCCGCGGGATTCATGACATCTCCACCGCCACGCCCGGCGAGCTCTGGGTCCTCACCTTCAACGGCGAGCTCTACCGCACAAACGGCACGACCTGGACCGCCGTCACGGGCCTGCCGCCCGGCCGCGCGACGGCCCTGTGGGTCGGCTCGCCGTCGAATATGTGGCTCGCCACCGAAAGCGTGCTGGCCCACTACGACGGCACGACCTGGTCGCAGACCCCGCTCGGCACCGAGTCGCTCGCCTGGACCACGGCCGTGAAACGCATCGTGGCCAGCCCGACCACGGGCGTGGCGTGGGCCGTGAATCACTGGGGTCAGCCGCTCCGCTTCGACCCGGCGCACGGCTGGGCCCCGACCCGCGCCACGCAGTTCATGAACCTCTCGACCGCGCTGTGGATGTCCCCCTCGGGAGCGCTCTGGAAGGGCGCCTACGGGTCCCTCGAGCCGCAGGTCTGTCGCGCCGTTCCATGAGGCTCCACTATCGGTCTATCGGAAGCGCCCTCGCCGTGGTCCTCATCGGGGCGCTGACCGGCTGCGGGGCCACCGCACCCTGCACCACGCCCGGCGCGCAATGCAGCGATCTCGGCCCGGTCCACGCGGACGGCGCCAGGCCGCCGACCGACGGCCCGCTTCTGGATGCGTCAGTCCCGGCTGACGGAGGCGTCGGCGATCGCGGCCAGCCGCGCGATAGTGGCCTCCCCGATGCTCCTCGTTCCTGCGTCACCACCCCCCTCACCCTGGGCGAGAGCCGCTTCCTCGAGGCCGTCTGGGGCAGCGGCCCAAGCGACGTCTTCGCCGTGGGTTGGAAGGGCGCCATCCTGCACTACGATGGGACGGCGTGGCGTCGGATGACCTCCGGTACCACCCAGGATCTGAAGAGCGTCTGGGGCAGCGACGCAAGCCACGTCTACGCGGTGGGAACGCAGGGCGCCGCCCTCTTCTTCAACGGCAAGACGTGGAGCGCGATTCCCCCCGGCGGCACGATCGGCCTTTTCGGCGTTTGGGGCGTGAGCCCCGCGGAGGTCTACGCCGTGGGGGACAAGGGAACCATCCTCCGGTACGACGGCAAGGCCTGGACCCCGATGGCCAGCAACACGGGCGAATACCTCCGCGCGATCTGGGGCCGTGGCCCAACGGAGGCCTACGCTGTGGGCAACCAGGGCACGCTCCTACGCTTCAACGGCACGAGCTGGAGCGCCCAACCTTCACCCACCACCCGGGCGCTGCAGGCGATTCACGGCAGCGGGACAAAGGACCTCTACCTCGTCACGGACAGGGACTTCTTCGTTCACGACGGCACCCAGTGGAGCCGCAAGGGTGGCGAGTACCCCATTCACGGCGTCTGGGGGACGGATCCCACGAACGTCTACGTCGTCGGGCAAACTTTCGTCTCTCGCTGGGACGGCAAGGCCTACACGAAGCTGATGCACCCCACGAGCTTCCTCTACGGGGTCTGGGGCAGCGGCCCGAACGACATCTTCGCGGCCGGATGGAATGGGGGGGTCGTGCACTTCGATGGTCGGGAATGGAAGCCCATGCTCTACGGCAACGACTGGGTCAGCAGCTGGGGGAGCAGCCGCACCAACGTGTACCTCGGCGGCGAGGAAGGCGCGGTCTTCCGCTACGACGGGCAGCGCTGGAACGGCGTGAGCCACCCTCCGGACCTTCGGTACACCATCAGCAGCATCTGGGGCTCGGGGCCGAGCGACATCTACACCACCGGCGCGGCGACGGAGGGAGTCTTCCGCCTCGATGGGAGCGGCTGGCAGCGCGTCACCATGAAGGGGCCGGCGGGACAGCCGCCGCTCTGGGTGCGAAGGATCTGGGGCTCAGGGCCCTCGGACGTGTACTTCGTCGGAGACTACGGCGTCGGGACTCACCTGTCCGGAACGCAGCTCCTGCCGCTCGACATCAATCCACCCGGCACGTCCGGAGCGGGTTCCCCGGAGGGAATCTGGGGCAGCGGCCCAACGGACGTCTGGGCTCTCGAGCGCTCCGGCACGCTGAGGCACTTCGATGGCACGGCCTGGACCGCGGTGGCGACCGGGGCCGCGAAGGGCCTCACCTATGGGCTCTGGGGCAGCGGTCCGGCGGACATCTATGTCGTCGGAGAGAAGGGGCTCATGCGCCACGAGAACGGCCACGGCTGGAGCACCCTGCCGCAGCAGACCTCCCAGACACTGCTCGCCGTGAACGGGGTCCACGCGAAAGACGTCTGGGCCGTGGGAGAGAAGGGCACCGTCCTGCACTTCGACGGCACCACCTGGACCAGCGTCCCGACGGCCACGACCGCCAACCTCCGGACCGTGTGGCCGCTCGGGGTCGGACAGGCGGTCGTCGCGGGCGCGGAGGGGGTCATCCTGGACGTGCGCTGTCCCTGAGCTCCGAAGGGTGCGGTCTCTCGCGCCCAACCCGCCAGGCGCTCGATCGCCTCGACGTCCACCGACTCGAGCTCGAAGTCGAGGACCGGTACGCGTCAACGACACCGAGACAGCTCGTCGGCGCATTTGCTGTAGCGCCGCCTCGCGGGTCACCGAAACCCGGACGGCTCGGGCTCCGCCCGCGTCCGAAGCCCGCGAACTCACGACGACGGCGCTTGGCGCCCGGATTGCATGTGGAGCGGTCATCATGACTCTCACGGCAATCTACCGCGGCGCCGCGTGCGCGCTCGCTTTGCTCGTCGCCGGCCCCGACACGGCGCTCGCGCGGCAGCTCCGCGAGGAGGCCGATCCGGGACGCGTCCGACTGGGTGCCAAGCTCGTCCTGCGGAATCCGAGGACGGGCGAGCGCAACGAGCCCGCGCGCGTCGTCGCGATCCACCGCCACAAGAGCTCGGGGGCCATCTCGGTGGCCGTCCTCTTCCGGGACGGCACCTTGACGCACGGGCCCCTGGCGCGGATCCGTATCGAGAGCCTGCCCTTCGGCTCACAACGCCGGCTCTTGCGCGCGTTCAAGAACCGCATCCGCGACGCGGTGAGCGACGAGCTCGGGCTCGACGCGCGGCAGGTTCCGCTCTACACCGTCAAGCGCGCCGTCCTCAAAGAACTTAGCCGCCACCGTGACGATCCGTTCCCCGAGCTCGCGGGGGTGTTCAACTGGGGTGGGCGAGCGCTGGCCTCGCGGGACCTGGCCTTCACCTGGCGCCAGATGGTGGCCCACGAGGTGGTCCACGGCCTCTCCGAGATCTTCTCGCGGTACAGTTCGCCCGAGCTCTATGAGGGACTCACCGAGTACTTCTCGATGCGCGTGGCCATTCGGCGGCTGGAACACGCAGGGCCGGACAAGCACCACGCGTACTACCCGCGGTACCTCTTCGCGCTTCGGCTCGCCGAGCTCGTGGGGGAACACGCACTGCACCGCACGTTCTTCACGACCTACGACTACGACGCGCCGGGTGAGCTCGCGAGGCAGGTAGACCACGCCCTCGGCCGTCCGCGGGCTTTCAAGGCGGCGCTCTCGGCGCTCGAGCGAACGAAGGGACGAGACGCTCGCCAGGCGCTCCGCCTGCTCGGTGGACCGCCGCGCACCGACAATCCTTGGCGGTAGTCGGAGCGGCGATCGTCGCGCGCGCGGAGGGGGGTATTCTGGCCGTGCGCTGTCCCTGAGCCCCCGCTGGCGTGGCCTCCCGCGCTTAACCCGCCAGGTTCTCTATCTCCTGGACCTCTACCGAATCGAGCTCGAAGTCGAAGACGGCCAGGTCCTCCGCCATGTGCGCGGCGGAGCTCGTGCCGGTAAGGGCGATCAGGCCCAGCTGGAGCGCGAACCGGAGGACCACCTGAGCCGCCGTGGCGCCGCGATGAACGGCGATCGCCCGGACCCGCGGCGAGTGAAGCACCTCCGCGTTGGCGGTCAGGAGCGAGAAGCCCTGATAGAGCAGGCCCTGTTCGGCACAGAAGGTACGGACGGCGCGATCCCAGCCCCGCGAGGCGTAGCACCGGTTCTGCACCACTCTCGGCTTGACCGAGGCCTGCGTCCAGAGCTCCCGGAGCTGCTCCTCGGACACGTTCGAGATGCCGAGGAGACGAGCCTTCCCCGCGTGGTGCAAGGACTCCATCGCCTGCCAGGTCTCCCAGTCGTCAGCCGTCAACCCCTGGCGCCTCGACGGACCGTGCAAGAGATAGGCGTCCACCCGCCCCACGCCGAGGTGGCCGAGCGAGCTCTCGCAGGATTGTTCGACCTGCGCGCTCAGCGCGGCTGCGGGGTCATACGGGAGCCGACTGTCCTGGCTGGCGCGATTGGTGAACTTCGTCTGAACAAAGACCTCCTCGCGCGCGATCCCTCTCTCCGCGACCGCCGCCGCGAGCGCCTCCCCTACCGCCGCCTCGTGATAGTGTCGGCGCTGGTTGGCGGTGTCGATTCCGCGAAACCCCGCGTCGAGCGCCAGGCGCGTCAGCCGGGCCGTCTCCCCTTCCTTCCAGGCTGTGCCGTAGATGAGCCGCGGCACGCGAACGCCGGCTACCTCCGCGCAGGCTGCGCTCCTCCCCTCGACCACCTGCGCCCCGGGCACCCGGGCTTCTGAGACGTTGGATATCTTCATCGAAAAGCTCCGGCATCCCGTGGTCCGTCTTCCTCTCCCGCCTATACTTTGCCGACCAGGGGCCTCTTCCCGGAAGGGGCCCGGGGCCGCGACCTCGGTCCTCGCCGAGGCGCGTACGCTTCGTATAGCACGTGAAGGAGCAGCTGACATGACGACGCTTGCCCCGGGGGCTCACCCGCACTTCAACGACCGCGGCGCCATCCAGTGGTACACCTCTCTCTCGGACGCCCTCGTCGCGGCGAAGACCGCGAGGAAGAAGGTCTTCATCGAGTTCGGTCGCGAGGCCTGCACTGACTGTCGCGCTCTCGTCGAGGGCGCCATTCCCCAAGAGGCGGTGAAGGCGCGCCTCAACGAATCCTTCATCGCCGTGGCCGCGGACTGTGACGAACCCGACCCCGCTCTGCTGGAGCTCTGGCGACACCACATGCCCTGGGCACGTTCACTTCCCTTCGTCTTCTACGTCGACGAAAACGGTGCGTTCCTGCACGGGACCACCGGAAGCCGCTCGGCCAGCGAGCTTCTCGGTGACCTCGAGGAGGTCGCGCATCGCCGCTGACACGGCCCGAGGCCGACCTCCGTCGAACTCCCCGCTCTCCACCGTGCTCGCGTACCACGAACGAAGCAAGCACGCCCCCGGCCGCTACGCCGCCTCGCTCGGCTACCTCGACTGGGCCACGCAACCGGACCCCTGGCGGCGCTTCGCCGGCGCCCCCCGCTCGGCGCTGCCCCTCGGTGAACCGGACCCGGAGCTCAGCCTCGACGCGCTCGGCGGCCCACACGTCGCGCGGCCGCTCGACGCGTCCACGCTCTCGACGCTCCTCGGCCTGTCGCTCGGACTCACCGCCTGGAAGGCCCACGGCGGCTCGCGCTGGGCCCTCCGAGCCAATCCGTCGAGCGGAAACCTCCACCCGACCGAGGGCTACCTGCTGCTGCCCAGCGTCGACGGTCTCTCCTCGACGCCCGCGATCTTCCATTACCTGAGCCGCGAGCACGCGCTGGAGGAGCGCGCGGTGCTCTCCGAGGAGCTCTGGCGGGAGCTCGCGGCGGGGCTTCCCGAGGCGAGCTTCTTCGTCGCGCTCACCTCGATTCACTGGCGCGAGGCCTGGAAGTACGGCGAGCGAGCCTATCGCTACTGCCAGCTCGACGCCGGGCACGCGCTGGCCGCCGTGGCCTACGCCGCCGGGTGCGTGGGATGGCACACGCGGCTCGCCCCGCACGTGGACGACGACGGCCTGGCGCGCCTGCTGGGCGTGGATCGCGCGAAGGACTTCCCGGTGGCGCCCGAGCGCGAAGTCCCGGAGCTGCTCCTCGCGATCTCTCCCGAGCCCCCCGAAAGCGCGTGGTGCGCGGCCCCCTGGCCCGACGCACGGACGCGCGAGGCGGTGGAGCACGCGCTGTGGCGAGGCCGCGCGGAGACCTTGAGCCCGGACCACGAGCCCTGGGACGTCATCGACGAGGTGAGCCGCGCGACGCACAAGGGGGAGGCGGCCTCGGCGACTGCGGCAGCGCTAGCGTCCACGGGCCACGCGGGTCTCGTCGCGCCGCCTCCCAGCGCGCTCCCCGACACCGGGGCCCCCGTCAGCGCGGCCCACCTGATCCGCTCGCGCCGCAGCGCGCAGGCCTACGACGGCGAGGCCACCCTGTCGGCCGCGAGCTTCTTCGCGCTCCTCGACCGGCTGCTCCCACGCGCCGACCGGCCTCCGCACGAGGCGTGGCCGTACCCGCCCGCGCACGACCTGGTCTTCTTCGTGCATCGCGTGGACGAGCTCGCGCCGGGCCTCTACCTGCTCGCGCGCACCCCCGACGGTGCGGCGCGGCTACGGCAGGCGCTGCGCCCGGACTTCGAATGGAGCCGCCCCGACGAGGCACCCGCCCATCTTCCTTTCTATCGGCTCGCCCCCGGCGTGGTGACCGAGTTCGCGCGCTTCGCGAGCTGCACGCAGGAGATCGCCTCCGACGGGGTCTTCGCGATGAGCTACCTGGCGCGGTTTCGCCCGAGCCTCGAGGGGCACGGGGCCTGGTTCTACCGGGCTCTCTACTGGGAGGCCGGCGCGCTCGGGCAGGTCTGCTACCTCGAGGCCGAGGCGCGCGGCCTTCGCGCTACCGGGATCGGCTGCTTCTTCGACGACGTGGTGCACCGACTGCTCGGGCTCGAGGGCGAGGACCACCAGGTGCTCTACCACCTGGCCGTGGGTCGCGCGCTCGAGGACCGACGCCTCACCACGCTCCCGCCGTATCCCGCCCCGCCGGGGTGAGCTACCTCCGACGCGGCGCGAGGGGGTTCTTGCGCACCGCCTGCGGCCGTCGCGAGAAGACGTGCACCCGCGCCTCGAAGCGCCACGCGGTCCCCTGGTGATCCACGTAGGGTTGCGCCGGGCCATGGTCCTGGTGGCCGAGGCCGGTCCCGAGCTCCTCGAGCGCACGCGTCATCTGCTTCACGCCGTGCGTCGTCACCACGACCACCCTGGCTCGCGCGGCGAAGCGCCGGATGCAGGCGGCGGAGATCAGCGCCGGCTCCGGATGCGAGAGGTGCGCCGTATCGGTGCGCGGTAGGGGCCCCTTCGTGAAGTCCGCCTCCCAGGGGATCACCTCGAGCTCGGTCCAGTTCCGTTCGGTTACGAAGCGCTGCACCGCCGCGAGCACGCCGTCCAGGTGCGCGGGAAGGTCGTTCAGGTAGAGCTTCCCGCGGGGACCGTTTCGCGCCACCAGCTGCTCGATGGTGGCGAAGAGCCGCACGTGTTGCTGCGCGGGGTCAGCCCCCGGCGAGCCGGCGTAGTTCGCCGCGCCGTACTCGATGTGGCTCCAGGGGCGCGGCGGGGCCTTGCCCCGGGCTTGCGCCGCCGGACCCGCGGCGAGCCAGGCCGCGGCCAGCAAGACCAGGGCGAGACCGCGCGCGAAATAGGGTCTACGGGCAGCCGCCCGCGGAACGCTGGCCATCACCCGGGGGCTTCTGCAACTCACGCACCAGGGACGGCCCAGGCCGTGCGGCGCGAGATTGCAGGCTTCCGCCGTCGACCGACGACGAGCTGAGGTCAGGTGTCCCTATGAGGCTTCACGCCGGCGGCCACGTCGTGGCCGCGCGCCCGCGGGGAGATGCCCGGGCCTCCGAGGCTACCGGAAGCCGAGCGCAACCTTCTTGATGGCCTGCTTCATCGCGGGAGAGGCGAGACCGAACGACGTGAGAGCGCCGATCGCTCCCTCGGGAGAGTGCACGCTGAAGGCCTCCAGGTGCTCCCAGTCGTTCTTCCACCAGCGGCTGTCCAGGTTCGACGGATCCTTGACCCGGGAGACCCTCACCTCGGAGTGATTCATCCAGTCCATGAACGGCGCGACGTACTCGGGGTGCTCCGGAGCTCCCTTCTGCAGCGCCCACAGGATGGCCGACAGCTCGTACACGGCCTGAACGGCCGCCCGCGCCTCCACCGCGCTCCGGATGTCCCCCTCGGCCCCCGCCGTCGGGGTGTACCGGATGTAGTACTTGCGCGGCACCGGCCCCTTGGTCGCGAAGGCGCTGCTGCCGGACGCCGAGTAGTGCGCATTCACCTCTCCGACGCCGAACAGACCGTTCCTGTGCATGGAGCCGCTCGCCGACATCTCCCCGCCCTTCACGGCGTCATGCTCCGAGGCCAGCTGCGCGATCCGTCTCTCGAGGTCCACCGCGCGCCGGTACAGCACCCCCGCCGCCTTCTTCGTCAGCCGCCCTGAGGCCGCCTTCTCGACCTCCGCCATGCGCGCCGTGAAGCGCGCGTCGAGCTGCGCCGGAATCGCCTTCGTCGCGGAGGTGAAGGCCGCCAGGGCGCCGGCGGTGCTTCCCACCTGCTCCTCGAGCTTGGTGAGCTCGGCGATCCAGCTCTTCACCGCCTTGCCCGAAGGCCGCACGTCCCACTTCCAGCCCAGCCGAGCGCCGAGGAGCGGTACGGGCTCGCGGCGGGTCGCGGTGTCGAGCTTCACGCTCCCCGGCTGCGCACCGATCGCCGACAGGAGCTTCTCCAGCTCGGCGTTCACCTGCTCTCCCGCCTTCTGCCAGCTCTTCGGCAGGAAGCTCCCCGAGAGCGAGGACTCGAGCGTCCGGATCATCTCGTAGACCTTCCAGCGGCGAGCGCCCGCCTGCTCCGCTGCCGTGACGTACCTCTGCTCGGCGCGCTTGTAGCGCTCCAGGATCTGGGACGTGTTGGCGACGCCTCGGGACTTGGCCGCGTGGGCGCCGGTCGTACCAAGCGCGACCACGAGAGCAATGCACACGAACGGCTGATGCCGTCTCGACATGGGACGCCTCCAGAATGTAGGACAACCCGGCTAAAGCAACCTGCGTGCCACGATGGGCGGCAGTGCCTTCGGTGGGTTAGCTCACCGTTAGCGGGGGTCAGGCGACCCCATGGCCGAAGGTGGAGCGGCCAGCCGGGCTCCGCGCGAGCCGCCACGCGCCCACCGACGCGGCGATGGCCGCGAGCATGAGGAAGACGAGCGCGAAGACCACGTTGTAGAGCGACTCGCCGAGGCCGATGAGCCAGATGTAGCGGTCGTCCGGGTTCACCTTGCCGAGGTGCAGGAGCGAATTCACGAGCCCCATCGAGAAGCCGAGGAGCCCGCTCAGAAGGGTCATGAGCCCGGCGCTCACGAGGAGAGGCATGAACCGCCGCTCGGGCCGCGCCGCGTACCACCCCGCGACTCCGAGGAGCAGAAGGCCAAAGAAGAGCGTCGGCCACATGCCGAACCCACCGACTCGAAACACCTCGTGCATGGTTTTCCTCCCGCTGAAGGTTGGACGGACGACGCCCCTTCGCACGAGGCGTACTGCGCCTCCCGCGCTGCCTGCGGACGTCCTGGATGCAGGCTCGGACACCACCGCGGGCTCAGGGTTCCCGGAGATCTCGCACGAGCAGCGAGCCGGGCGGGATGCCGGCCGCCTAGCGCGCCTCAGACCCCCTGCGAGACGCGGGGCAGGCGGTGATCCTCGTCGAGGTAGGCCAGCCGCTCGGCGCGCGGGATCTCGGCCTCGAAGCCGCAGAGCTCCAGGTTTCGCTGCCACTCGCCGCGGTAGTAGTCCATCACGCGCTCGAGGTCGGCCTTGGCCGTGACCCCCAGGTCCACGAGGTGCTTGAAGCGGGCCTGGAGCGTCATGAAGACCTCCGCCGGATCTCTCGGCGTGGGGTAGAGCTCGAGGTACGGCACGCCGTGCTCGATGGTCACGGGCGAGAAGAGCCCGCCGGCCTCCGCGAGATGCGACAGATCGTAGGTCAGGCTGTCGGCCGTGAACTTCCAGCCGGTCGTGCAGGGCTGCAGGAAGTGGATGAAGCTGCCGCGGTCCCCGTCCTCGAGCGCCCGCGCCACCACCCGGCTGATGTGCTGCTGCCGGTGGATGTTGAGGCGCGCCGAGAGCGGCACGCCGTGGTCCGCGATGATCTCCACGATGGGCTTCTTGCGCAGGTCGTTCCCGAGAGTCCGCGCCTTGCCGCGCGGATTCGTCGTGGTGTTCCCGCCCGGCGCGGTGGCCGCCGAGTACTGGTTCCCCGTGTTCTGGTAGCCCTCGTTGTCGTAGCAGACGTAGAGCGCCCGCTGGTGCAGGGACTCCGCGAGCTCGTCCCGCCCGAGGCGCTGCAGCCGCGAGAAGAGCCCCGAGAGGTTGCCGAAGCCGATGTCGAAGGTCGCCCCGTCCCCCCCCCAGCCGAGGTGCAGCGTGCGCGGGAGCGATCCGTTCGACGCCGCCGGCTGCGCGCCGTGCTTCGCGGCGAACTTGGCCCGCGCGCGCTTGGCCGCGAGGCCGCCGAGGAGCTCCGAGGCCGCCCCGCCGAAGACCCCGTGCAGCGACGGAAAGACCTTCCCCGTGTAGGGCCAGATCCCCGAGTAGACCTCGAAGCAGCCCGTGGCCTCGTAGGTGATGATCTCGTCGTAGCCCAGGCTCTGCGCCGTCTTCAAGACCGTGCCGTAGAGGTTGTTCACCGGGCAGCCGAGGCAGTTGCGGATCCCCGGCTCGAGGCCGGTGCCGCAGGTCACGAGCTGGTCCAGGTTCACCGTCTTCCAGGGGCGCCTGAGCGCGTAGCGCGCCGGCACGCCCGAGAGCGCGAGCGAGACGAGCCGCCCGAGGTCGTGCGCCCCGGGCGCGATGACCTGACGCGGAAGCCGCCGCACCTCGGGCACGATCTTGTCCACGATCACCGCGAGCACGCGCTCGGGCGAGTGCGGCGTCTGGAGCGCGCGACCGAGGCGGATCACGGCGCGGCGGAAGTCGTCCACCGCGACGTCGGCCACCGGCACCGCTCCTCCCCGGTCGAGCGGGACCGCAAGCTCCACTTTGTCCGCGAGCGACCGCAGCGCCTCGAGCGCGGCCAGCAGCGGCGCGTTGCGCAGCACGATCCCCTGCGTGCCGAGCAGCGTGGCGAAGGACTCGCCGCCAAGTCGCGCAGCGACGAGCTCGTCGAGCCGGGCCACCGGATCGCGATTCTCCAGCTCCACGACGAGGCGCAGGGTGCGCACCGCCGTCTGGACCACCTCGTCCAGCCGCCGCTTCTCGAGCACCGCGAGACAGTAGAGCTCGAAGAGCAGCGCCTCCCCGGAGAGCTCGGCCAGCGGCCTCTCCTCGCGCGTCCCCCGGCGCCCCGAGGTGAGGGTCACGCTCAGCCCGCGGCCGAGCGTGGACAGCTCCTCGAGGGCGCGCACGACCCCGGCGTCCGCGGCCCAGGCCGCCGGCTCCCCCGCCTGCCGCACCCCCGCCGCGTAGGCCAGCCAGTTGAGGCGCGGACGCAGCGTCACGAGCGCCCGCCCGAGCTCGCTCTCCATCCAGTGCCGCGGGTCCTCGCTCCCCGCTCCGCCTGCGGCCTGACCCACGAGCTCGCGCTCCTCCTCGGAGAAGCGGAAACAGCGGAGGAGCGCCGCGAGCTCGAGCGCCGGCGCGGCCGCCAGACGTGCCTCCTCCTCGGCCAGACAGGCCGCGAAGAAGCGCCGCACCTCGCCCGCCGCGACGCCGTAGCTCTCCTCCGTCTCCGCCACGAGCTCGGCCAGCTCCTCCACCCCGCAGGCCCCGAGACCGCGGTTGAACTGCCCCTGGGCGAAGACCAGCAGCGTGCTCCCCTGCCGCTCAAGCGCCGCGGCCCGCTCGACGGCCTGCGCGAGCGAAACGGGCGCGACCGCGCTCAGGTCGCACGCGAAAAACCCGCTCGCATAGTTATGGTAGAGGCTCGAGAGGTTGCGGGCGCGGCTTCGCACCCCGAAGGCCTTCATCAGGTGCAGGACCTTCTCCAGGTTGCCGAGCAGGTACTCGAGGCCGAGCCCCGCCTCGCGGGCCAGGGCCACGAGGTGCGAGGGCACCTTCGCCGCCTCGGCCGGGAGGTCGCCGAGCCGCAGCCCGCGCGAAGCCAGGCTCGCCAGCGCGGCCACCTGCGCCTCGCTCGGCGCCCTCGCGGGTTCGAGCTTCTCGAGCTCCTCGACGAGCGACTCGAGGAGGTAGCTCCCCTCGCGTAGCTCGGAGCCGAGCCGTGCGCAGAGTTCGACGATCCCCGCCGCGAGGCGCAGCCGCTTCGGGGTCAAGTGCTCGAGCACCCGCTCCGGCTCGAGCGTCCCGACGCGCGCCGGCAGCGGCCTCGTCCCGAGGAGGAGCTCCACCCCTGCCGGGAGCTCCCGCGCGCGCGCGACGAGCTCCGTCGCGGCCGCGAGCCGCGCCTCCCGCGTCTCTCGCGCCGGCCACAGATAGCGAGGGTCCGTGCCCCCCGGCGCCTTCGCCGCGGCTGCCCCGTCCTCCCCGCGCTTCGGTGTTCCACGTCCCTTGGCCGTGCCCATCAGAGGTTGACCTCCACGTATTCCTTGCCGCGCCTCAGCTCGAGCTCGCCCGCCTCGTCGCGCAGCGCGCGCAGAAGCTCGTCGCGAACCTGAGAGAGCGTCGGGGTTCGCCCCCCGAGCCCGTGGATGCGCGAGTAGAGCCGCGTCCCGCTCTCGGCCAGCCCGAGCTCGTTGACGACCCCCGCGAGGTCCGTGTAGAGCCGTCCCCCCGTCGCACCGAAGGGGTCGTCCCGGTCGTAGACGAAGACCTTCCGCCCGCGCAGCACCTCGGCCCACGCGTCCCGCGGGAAGGGGCGGAGCACGTTCGGGTGCACCACCGCCACCTGGATCCCCGCGCGCGCGAACTCGCGCGCCACCTCCTCGAAGGTGCCGTTCGCCGCCCCCGCCACCACGAAGACCACCTGCGAGGCCTCGAGGTTGTAGGCGTGCACGAAGCCGTAGCGGCGGCCCGAGAGCTCGGCGAACTTCTCGAAGACGCGCGGGATGACCTCGAGCGCGCGCTCCATCGCCAGGTGCCGCTGGTAGTCGGTGTCCATGCGCGCGTTGCTGAGCTGGAGCGCCCCCATGATGCTCCGGTTGGGCGTGTCCACGAAGGTCCGCACGTAGGCGAAGGCCGGATCTTCGTAGAAGCGGCGCACCTGCTCCTCGGAGAGCGCGAAATAGCGCTCGGGGGCGTGGCTCACCTCGAACCCCTCGGAAGCCACGATCACCGGCAACATCACGCTGCGATCCGGCACCAGCTCGAGCTGCCCGCCGTGCCCGTTCTGCTCCACCCGGCGGTACTCGGCGTACATGCCGATGAGGTACGCCAGCAGGTGGAAGTCCGCCCCCTGCTGCACGTCGCGGGTCATGAGCACGACGAAGCCCGCGTCGAGCCCCACCTTGTTCAGATCGCTGTGGTCGTTCTCCACGTCGAGGGGCGAGTTCAGCGACCGGAGCACGTTGGAGATGACCACGTTGCCCATGCGCAGGCCGGCGATGCTGTGCACCACCTCGCTCATCAGGGCGAAGCCCTGCGAGCAGGTGGCCGTGAAGGCCAGCACCCGATCCCGCGCCGCCCCCATCACCGCGCCCCCCGCTCCGTGCTCGGACTCCGGGGTCACCCCCTCCGCCGAGAGCGTCCCGTCGGCGATCATCTGCGCCAGGTGCTCGGCGATCTGGGTCTGCGGCGTGATCGGGTAGGCCGCCACGACCGACGGATACAGGTTCAGGACCGCCGCCACGGCGCGCGCGATGGCGCGGTTGCCGTCCTCGAAGAGCGCCGTCTGCCCGGGTGGGACCACGAGCGGCTGGATCGCCCCGAGCCCGAGCGTCCGGGCGCGTTGCCCGGGCTCGGCCTGGACGCTCGTCCGCGCCGCCTCGAGCACCTCCAGGTTCGTGTCCACCTTCGCCCCCGGGCCGAACTTCTGGGTGAGCGAGCTCTGCACCACGCGCGTGAAGGCCGGGACGTCCGCCGCCCCTTCCCCGAGCACGCCGAGGAGGGCGCCGAGCATGGCGTAGTTTGGCGGAATGCGCCGGCCACGCACCAGCGCCTCGGCGTCCACCGTGTGGAGCGCGACCGGGTCGTAGAAGTCCGCCGCGAGGCGGAAGTCCCCCGGCGTCGCGGCCGCGTTCACCACCAGCGAGAGCTCCTCGGCGCGCAGCCCGCGATAGCTCGCGAGGAGCCGGCGGAGCAGCGGCAAGAGCTTGTAGTCGAAGAGGAGCACGATGTTCGGCGCCTCGAAAGGCGCGTGGCTCAAGATCGGCTCGGCGCTCACGATGGCGTAGCCCTGTACCGGAGCCCCCTTCTTCGACGGATCGAATAGCGGAAAGGCCCGCCCGTAGTAGCCGGCCGAGGTGAAGGCCTCCACCATGTCCTGCACCGCGGAGACCACCCCCGTGCCGGCGCTGCCGAGGAGCAGCACCTTGAGCTGGCGTCCCTCGATGCGCGAGACGACCTGCCGCGCCACCGACGCCAGGTCGCGCTCCGCGTAGGCGCGAAGGAGCGCCGCCCCGGAGAGGCCCTCGGCCTCGAGCTCGAGGAGTCGCTCGAGGACCAGCCGCCCCGGCTCGAGAGACTCCTCGAGCAGGGACTCGATGAGCGCCATCGCCCTTACCTGGTCCAGGCCCGCGAGCGCCTCCTCGGAGAGGTCCCCGAGGCGCGTCCCCCGCCAGGTGAAGGCGAGGCGACCGCGGCTGGCCTGCTGCACCGCGCGGCCGAGGGCCAGAAGCCCCTGGTGCCGCCGCGCGAGGATGGTCGGGTCCGCCGAGAGCTCGAGGGTGCTCATGACTCCACCTGTTTCAGATCGAACTGGCGCGGGGCGCCCAGGATCACGTCGTGCGGGCAGCAGACGATGCACAGCCCGCAGGACTTGCAGTAGTCCGCCGACACCTCGAAGGTGAAGGGCCGCTGCCCCCTCAGGTCCTCCACCTCGGCGGTCGTCGCGTGCGTCCCGTCCAGGCGCAGAAGGTGTGCGCCGAGTCCGCGCACCAGGGAGGGGATCGTCCCCTGCGGCACCTCGTAGACCATGCGAATCGCCGAGCGCGGACCGCCTCCCCCCTCGGGGCAATGCGTGACGCAGAGCGCGCACTCGGGACCCAGACACCGTTCGAGGTGCGCGTAGACCGGGACCTCCTCGCCGTAGGGCGTCTTCCAGGCCACCGAGGTCCCGGGAGGTAGGAGCCCTCCGATGGGCCGTTCCTTGGCTCCCGGCAGCTTCGGCTCGGCGTAGGCCTCGAGGACGAGCGCGGTGAGAAACGCGCGTCCGCCCACGCCCTCGGTATCGAGACCCGCGTGCAGGACCTCGTCGACCAGCCGGTGGAGGATCTCGTCCAGCCGGTACTTGCCCCGCTTGAGCGGCCCGAGCTCGGGGAGCGCGCGATAGCAGAGGGCTAGGCCCGCCCGCACGAGTCTCGGCTCGCGCCCCTGCTCCCGGGCCCAGGCCGCGAGCGCCGCCTCGGGGTCGCGCTCGTCCACGAAGTGCCGCGCGTACCCCGAGAGCTCGAGGAGCGGCCAGAAGTGCGCCGCATCGAGGGCCGCGTGGCAGGCGACGAGGTCACGCGGATCGAGAGGGCCAGGGAGCTGCACGACGCCCCGCGCCGCGGTCGGGTCGGCTACCTGAAACTCCGCCGCCCCGATGGCCTTCCCCTCGAGATAGAGGTTCGGCAGCAGCAGATAGATCGTGGACTCGAGCGTCGGGTTCACCGTCACGAGCCGGATCGCTCGCTCCGGGCAGAGGTCCACGCACTGGCCGCACTGGACGCGGCCGGTGCAGGCCTCGGAGTGCCGCACCTCCCCGTCGGGCTTGCCGAAGCCGTCGTCGGTGTAGACGTGCTTCGGACAGACCTGGATGCAGAGGCGGCACCCCTTGCAGAGGGCGTAGTTCACTTCTTGCGCGTAGAGGAGCTCGCGCTTGTACGCCGCGTCCTCGAGGACCGCCGGAGGGAGGAGCCCCTCGGTGATGAACTCGAGGCGCCGGCCGCGCGCGCCCAGCAGGGCCAGGCTGCCCGGGTTGAAGACCAGCGTCTCGAGCCGGCGCAAGACGGGCTCGCTCAGCAATGCACGGGCGAGCGGCAGGCCGTCCACGCGGAGCCCGGCCGAGGCGGCCAGCGAAAGGAGCTGCTCGAGGCGCGACGCCATCGCGTCACGCTCCGCCGCGGCGACGCCCCCGGCGCTCTGTCCCACGCGGGGCTCGACGCCGGACGCCCTCGCCGGGACCTCGGCGCGCGTCTCGTAGCGTAGGTGCTTGTCCTTCATGGTCTTGGCTCCTGCGATCGTCGGTTCAGTGCGCCCCATCCAGGGCCGGCGTCCCGGCGTGCGTCGCGCGACCCACGACCTTCAGCCGCTCGACCTCGCGTGCGCCGGCCTCGAGCGCCCGCCGGTTGAGGGTCGGGTTCTTCTTCCCCACGCTCTGCATCACCGCGGCCTGCAGCGCCGCCCGCGGGACGATCTCCAGAAACTCGAGAGCCACGGCGAGCGCGAGCACGTTGATGCCCAGCTCGCGCCGAGGCGGGCGCACCTCGCGGCCCAGGATCTCGCCGATCGGCGAGACGACCACGCGCGGGTCGCGATAGGTCTCGGTGACCGCCGTGCCGTTCACCAGGATGCGTCCATCGGCGCGCACCGCGGCACGGAACTTGTCGAAGGACTGCTGGTTCAGGGCCACGAGCACGTCCAGCTCGTGCGCCTGCGGAAAATAGATCTCTCCGTCGGAGACGATGAGGTCGGAGTAGGCCTCTCCGCCGCGCGCCTCGGGGCCGTAGTTCTTGGTGAAGACCCCTTGCTGGCCGGCCTGGAGCGCGCAGGAGAGCGCGATCTCACCCGCCGAGATCACCCCTTGCCCGCCGGAGCCGGCGAAGCGGATGGCGGTGCGCGGCCGCGGCGAGAGCGGCTCGAGCGCGGCCAGCCGGAGCGGTTCCAGCGGCTCGACGACGGGGGCCCCGCCGGCGCGGGCCACGACGGACTGGTAGGCGGGCGAGCTCTGGATGTCCGGCCGGTCGGAGCAGTGGATGAGCCCGAGCGGGATGTGCTTCGGCCGCTCGCCCTCGGGGAGCTCGCGCCAGCGCTCGACGGGCAGCGTGCGCTCCTCGATGTAGCGCCGGTAGCGAAAGGCGTCGCTGCGCTTGTTGAAGCTCCCCCAGCCGGTGTGGCAGGTGCCGCGCACGTTCACGAAGGAGAAGCCTTTGTGCTCGAGCGCCTGCGCGATGAGCTCCTCGAGCTGCTCCTGATGCTCTTGCAGCGTGGTGACCGCCCCTTGTGCCACGAACGAGGCCCCCGCCCCGAGGGCGAGCGAGACGAGGTCGAAGGGGGGCTCGAAGACCCCGTAGGGCGCCGAGCTGCCGAGCTCGCCCATGGGCGAGGTGGGCGAGTACTGCGAGCCGGTCATGCCGTACGACTCGTTGTCGTAGACCACCAGCGTGAGGTCCAGGTTCCGCCGCGCGGCGTGGATGAAGTGGTTCCCGCCGATGGCGAAGATGTCCCCGTCCCCGGCCGCGAGGAGCACGGTCAGGTCGGGACGCGCCATCTTCAGCCCCGAGGCGAAGGCCAGCGACCGCCCGTGCGTGGTGTGCAGCGTGTTCAGGTCCAGATGCCCTGGCATGCGCGAGGTGCAGCCGATGCCGCTGACCATCGCCACGCCGTTCTTCACGCGCTCGAGACCCTCGGGGGTCTTCGGGTCGGCCCCAAGGCGCCGCGCCACGTGGTGCACGAGCGCCCGCGTGAGCGCCTCCTCGAGATTGCCGAGCCCGCACCCCTCGCACCAGATGCTCCGCCGCATCTTCGGGCGAACGAGGTCAACGCGGGCGCGGGAGCCGTTCTGCGGGGCGGCCTGGGTCATGGGACGAGCTCCTTCAGGATCTCCTCGGGGCTGATGAGCAAGGTATCCACGCGGTGCATGGGGCGGATCTCCGGCGGCACACGCTGCGCCCGCCGCGCCCACTGATAGGCCTGCCGCTCCACCTCGAGCACGTACTGGCCGAGGTTCAGCTCCGGAACCACCACGCGGCGCGCCCGGTCGAAGGCGCGCGAGAGCGCCTCGTCGTCGGCGGGCCAGAGCGTCACCGGTCGTACGAGGCCGGCCTTGACCCCCGCGTGCCGCGCCCGCACCACCGCGTCCTTGGCCGCGCGGGCCGTGATGCCGAAGGCCACCACCACGACCTCGGCGTCCTCCATCAGGAAGGCCTCGGTCTTGGTGATCAGCGCACGAGCGGCGGGGGTCTCGAGCTTGCCCTGCAGCCGGAGGAGCTGCTCGGCGATCACCTTCGGGTCCTTGGTCGGCAGCCCGTCCCGCCCGTGGTAGAGTCCGGTGAAGTGCGCGCGGTAGCCCGCGCCGAAGGGGCTGAGGGGCGGCACCCCGTCGGGCGAGAGGCCAAAGGGCTCGTACGCCCCGACGGCGCCCGTGGGGTGGGCCCGGCCCACGACGGGCAGCTCGTCCACCGGCGGCAGGACGAGAGGCTCCTTCATCTGGCTCACCTTCGCGTCGGTGAGCACGATCACCGGCACGCGGAGCGCCTCGGCCAGGTTGAAGGCCCGGACCGTCTCCTCGTAGCACTCCTGCACCGAGTAGGGCGCGAGCACCACGATCGGGTGGTCTCCGTGCGTCCCCCAGCGGGCCTGCATCACGTCCGACTGCCCCACGTCGGTCGGGCCGCCGGTGGAAGGTCCGCCGCGCTGCACGTTGATCACCACGAGCGGCGCCTCGGTGATGCAGGCGTAGCCCAGGTTCTCCTGCTTCAGCGAGAAGCCCGGCCCCGAGGTGGCCGTGAAGGCCTTCACCCCGCCGAGCGAGGCCCCGATCGCCGCGGCGATAGAGGCGATCTCGTCCTCCATCTGCAGGTAGCTCCCCCCCACCTTGAAGATGTGGCGCGCCACGTACTCCAGCACCTCGGAGGAGGGCGTGATCGGGTAGCCGGCGAAGAAGCGCGCCCCGGCGTCGAGGGCGGCCTTGGCCATCGCCTCGTTCCCCCCGAGGGTCAGGCGCCGAACCTGGGTGAGCTCCCCGCGGCGCACCGCGCTACGAATGGGATCGATCTCGGACAGGCGAAGACGCGCCCGTCGCGACGGCGGCCCCGAACGCGTCTCCGTAGCGGGAGCCCCGTTCCGTGTGACGTGCGCCATGGTCATCCCTCGTGCTGTGGCTGGCCCGAAGGGAAATGCTAGCCAGGGTCTGCCGCAGCGCGTTGATCCAGATCAACGCGGGGCGAGGGGCTGGGCCGCCACCTCGCGGAAGCGGGCCAGGGCCGGCTTCGGCGAAAAGTCGGCGCGCACGAGGCCGAAGTGCTCGTCCCGGTCGGTGGGGCTGGTCCCCGTATCGGCGTGGCGCTGCCAGAGCAGTGGGCCCGTGAACGCGGCCCAGGGTCCGAACCACCGGGTGGTGTAGTCCGTGACCCACTGGGCCTGCTGCGCCTCGGTGATCGAGGTCGGGTCGCTCCCCGTGGGCGCCCCCACCGCCGTGGCCCAGATGCGCTTGCTCGCCTCCCCGTTCCGCCGCATCACCTCGGCGACCTGCTCGGTGTAGAGAAAGGCGTTCGTCCCCGGGTCCCCCTGCAGCGGATTCGTCGGAAACGAGGACGGGTGGTGCGCGACCGCGTCGAAGGAGCCCTTGCAGCCCTGCGCGTAGAGTGCCTCCACCCACCGCACGGCGTTGTGGGGATGGGTCACGTCCCCCACCGGCGCGGTCCCCCCGGTCAGGATCACCGCCTCGGGGCTGGCGCGCTTGGCCGCGGCATAGGCCTTCTTGAGGAGCGCGGCGTAGCGGGCCACCTCCGGCGCGGGGAGCCAGAACTCGCCGCTGTTGGGTTCGTTCCAGAGCTCGAAGTGGCGCGCGCGACCGCGGTAGCGCTTCACCGCCGTGGCGAGGAACGCCGCGTAGTCGTCGAGGGCGTCGCGTCCGGCGAGGACCGCCGGCCCGTGGTGCGAGGTGGTCCCGGGGGGCCGCGCCCACTCGGGGGTGTAGGTCACCGTCAGCACCGGGACGAGGCCGCGCGCCACGAGGCCGTCGCAGACGCGGTCGATCACGCCGAAGCTCGGGCTCCCTCGCACGGCCTCGACCACCGACCAGTCCAGGTCGAGCTGCACGTACCGCACCCCGAGACTCTGGATCAGGTCCAGGTGCTTCTTCAGGTTCGCCTCGTCGAGGCGCAGAAGCACGCGCCCCGACGCGATCCCCAGCTGGTCTCCGCGGCGCGCGGACGTGTCGCAGGAGGTCGTCTCCTCGAAGCCGTCCACGCAGCGTACAAGCTTTCCCCCCTCGCAACGCACGGGGCGCGTCCCGTCGCAGGGAGTGAACTCCGTCGGATGGACGAGCAGCGAGCAGGCGCCGAGAGGGCCGAGCGCGACCGCGAGCAGCAGTCGGGCCGACGCGCGGACGGCCCAGCGAGGCGCTTTCGCGACGGGCCGGCTCACGACTCCTCGTCCTCCTCGTCGGGCGCGTCGTCGAGTCCCCGCTGGTCCCGCGCGAGCAGCGTGTGCCGGGCGCCGAGCCGCATCAGGAACTGCCGCGAGACCCCGGCGAGCTCCGCCGCCCGCGTGAAGTTTCCGTCGGTGCGGGCCAGGAGCTGCCGCAGGTACTGCGCCTCGAAGACGTCCCGCGCTCGACGGCGCGCCTCGCTCAGCGAGAGCAGCGGCTCCTGGGGGACCGACGCGCCGCGCGCCGGAGACCGGTCCAGCCCGAGCTCCGGCGGCTGCCCCGGCAAGGCCGCCACGCGCGCGATGGTGTTGCGCAGCTCGCGCACGTTGCCGGGCCAGGCGTAGGAGGAGAGCAGGCGCACGAGCTCCGGGGTCAAGGTCGCCCCGAGCTCGAGCGCGAAGGTGGCCGCGAGCACCGGCAGGTCCTCCGCGCGCTCGCGCAGCGGCGGCAGGCGGAGACGCCCCACGGCCAGACGGTAGAAGAGATCCTGCCGAAAGCGTCCGCGCCGCACCTCCTCGGCCAGGTTGCGGTGCGTCGCGGCCAGCACCCGCACGTCGTGGGGGATCTCGTGCTGGCCGCCGACCCGCCGCGCGCTGCGCCGCTCGAGCGCCCCGAGGAGCGCCGGCTGCACCTCGAGCGGAAGCTCCCCGACCTCGTCGAGGAGCAGCGTGCCTCCGTCGGCCTCCTCGAAGAGCCCGGGACGGCGCGAGGTCGCCCCGCTGAAGGCTCCCGCCTCGTGACCGAAGAGCTCGGCCGCCACGAGCGGAGCCGGGATCGCGCCGCAGTCCACGACCACGAAGGACCCCGCGCGACGCGGGCTCAGCGCGTGCAGCGCCCGCGCGGCCACCTCCTTGCCCGTCCCGGTCTCCCCCTCGAGGAGCACGGTGATGTCGCTCTCGGCATACTGCTCGAGCGCGGCCACGGCCACGCGCATCTTCAGCGAGTGCGCGACCAGCCCCGCCACCTCTCCCGCCCCGGCGAGCGGGATGGCGTGCTTTCGCCCGAGGCTGCGAAACTCGACCGTCGTGTTCCCGAGGCGCAGGCGCATGCGGTCCCCGAGCCGGAGCTGGTCCACGAGCCACGGACCGAGGCGCACCCCGTTCTTGCTGCCCAGGTCGCGGAGCTGGAATCCGCGCGGCAGGGCGAGGATCTCGGCGTGCCGCGTGGAGACCGTCGCGTCGTGCAGCACCACCTCGCACTCGCGCGCCGTGCCGAGTCGCAGCCGCTCGGGCCCGAGCTCCACGCGCAGGCCGCGGTCGGGACCCGACACGACGCGCAGCTCCGCCGCGTCGAGCTCGAGGAGGCCCGTGCCCGCGTGCAGCACCTCGGTGGTGAAAAGCTGTCCTTCCTTCGTGCCCATGCTCTGCGCGCGCGCTCGGCCGCGTTTTGACCGGCCCGCGACGAGGATGTTACGATAAATGCCTTCTTTCGAGGCGTGGATTGACCCACCTGACGCGGCGCGAGGCCACGGATCTCCGGCCGGGCACCCCGATCGGCGAGTACCGCGTAGCCCAGGCCCTCGGCCGCGGCGGCATGGGCACCGTCTACGAGGCGATCCACGTCGAACTCGGCCACTCCGTCGCGATCAAGGTGCTGAACGCGGACCGGGTCACGGATCTGCGCACCGTGGCGCGCTTCGAGCAGGAAGGACGCCTGGTGGCGCGCCTCCGGCACCCGAACATCGTCGGCATCGTGACCTGCGGTCAGCTCCCCGACGGGCGCACCTACTACGTCATGGAGCACCTGCGGGGCATCACCTTGCGGCGAAAGCTGCGCGAGGTGGGGGCGCTCTCCCTCGACGAGGCGCTGCCGATCCTCGGCGCGGTGGCGGCGGCGCTGGACGCGGCCCACGCCCAGGGGATCGTGCACCGGGACGTGAAGCCCGAGAACGTCTTTCTGGTCGAAAACCCGACGGGCCCGGAGTCGTGCGCCAAGCTGCTCGACTTCGGCGTGGCGAAGCTCCTGCAGACCGAGGACCGGATCACGACGGTGGAGACCCAGACGGGCCACATCCCCGGCTCCCCGCACTACATGTCGCCCGAACACTGCCGCGGTCGCGCGGTGGACGGCCGCTCCGACGTCTACTCGCTCGGGGTGGTGGCCTTCGAGCTCCTCTGCGGCGCGCGCCCCTTCGACGCCGAGACCCTCGGCGAGCTCCTCCTTGCGCAGCAGACCCAGGCCGTCCCGCGGCTCGGTGACCGGGACCCGCAGCTCGCGCCGCTCGATGCGCCTCTCGGCCGCGCGCTCGACAAGCGGCCCGAGGCCCGCTTCGACCGCGCGTCGGAGTTCGTGGAGGCGCTCGCCGCCCACCGAGACGCACGCGGCGGGCGCTCGGCTAGGAACGGCGCCGCGAGGCGCCCCGCGCCATCGCGTCACCCGACGAACCGAACGCTGCCTCTGCCGCCCGGCCGCGCCGCGCGTCCCACGCCCGCGACGTTGACCGCGATCGAGGGGCGACCCACCGCAGGCCGCTGGTGGGCCTTGCTCGCCGTCTCCGCTACGGCCCTCGTCGTGGCCGCGAGCCTCGCGGTGTGGCGCTTCACGCGGGTGCGGCAACCCGCGTCGCCCACTGCGTACGGCAGCGCTCTCGCCTCCCGCCCCGCGCCGGCCGCCGCCTCCCGCGCGGCGGACGCGACGCGAGACGACTCGCCGGACGCGCAGGTCCTGGCGCGAGCGGATTCGCTGCGCCCGAGCGCCCCAGCGGCCGTTTCGCCGGGCCCGTCGCCGTCGAAGGCGCGCCGGGCCACTGGGCCTGCCCGCGCTCCAAAGCGAAAGCGCCGGCCGAACCCCGCGCGCGGCGACGTGGTCCCCGACCTGCCGGTGCGCTTCTGATGCGTGCCCTCCTCGCCCCGCGCTCGGTGGCCACGAGCGCGCTCCTCGTCGGGCTCCTCGCCGCCACCTCGGGCCGGGCCGACGAGCTGGAGGCCCAGCTCGCGCGGCAGAAGGAGGCGGCCTACGCGTCCTTCGAGCTCGGGCGCTACGCCGACGCCATCGCCGCCTTTCAGCGCGCGTACGGCCTGCGCCGCGACCCGCGCCTGCTCTACAACCTCGGTCTCTCCTACTACAAGAAGCACGAGCTGGAGGGCCTGGCGCCGGATCTCGTGCAGGCCCGCGAGCACTTCCGGCGCTTCCTCGCGCTCGTCTCGCCGCACGCGTACCCGCGGGAGAGCGCACGCATCCTCAAGGTGCGGGCGCTCGCGACGGGATACCTCGCGGCCATCTCGCGCAAGGAGGCCTCGACGCAGGTGACGCCACCCGGACCCGGACCCTCTCACCGCCCCGTCCCGGCTCCCCGGCGTTCCCCTTCCCCCTCGGTCGCGTCGCCGAACGTCGCGTCGCCGAACGTCGCGTCGTCACCCGCGCCGGCCCCGACTCCGCCTCCGCCCCGCCGTCGCGCCTGGGCCCACTGGCTGCTCTACGGCGTGACGGGCGCGGCAGGCCTCGCGGCGGCGGTGACGGGCGGCCTCGCGCTCCGCGCCGCGAGCCAATCGGAGGAGCTCGGCGCGGCGGGCGACCGTGCGGGGGCGAACGAACGGGCCAGCCGGTCGAGAGCGCTGGCCCTCGGCACCGACGTGCTGTTCGTCAGCGCCGCCGTGACGGTCACCGTGGCCGCCCTCCTGCACTGGCGCAGCCACCGCCGAGAGCCGCGCCTGCGCGCAACCCTCGGCGGTGTGGTTATGGGGTGGGCTTTCTAGAACGTCTCGTCTCTTACGCGGAGGCGGGGGCGGGGGCGGGGCCGGTCAGTGGCAGACCATCGTGCCGCTGTCGGTGAAGGTCTTGCCCGGCTCGGGGAGGAACTTCCAGTCGACGCTGCCGGGGCGCAGGGTCAGGCGCAGCACTCCGTAGGTGTCGGCGTTGCGCACCTCGCTGTTGGCGATGGTGGCGTTGAAGCCGTAGTGGTTCTTGCCGCCCGTCCCGACCACGAACTGGCGCAAGCCGCGCGCCGGGTCCGCGGCCCCCGACGCCGTCTGCGGGGCGAAGCGCTCGTAGTCGTGATCGTGCCCCGAGAGCACGAGCTCGGCGTTGTAGTCGTAGAGCGCCTGCCAGAGCTCGGTCATGGTGGTGTGGCTCCCGTGCTGCCCCGAGCTGAAGCGCGGATGGTGCCAGTAGGCGAGCGTGCACTTCGTGGGGTGCGCGGCCAGGTCGGCCCTGAGCCAGCGCTCCTGCGGAGAACCGGCCCCGCAGCCACCGGCCTTCGAGCAGTTGCTGTTCAGCACCACCACGTGCCAGGTCCCCACGTCGTAGCTGTAGTAGCCCTTCGCCGGGTCCCCCGCCGCCGCGCCGAAGTAGCCGAAGTAGCCCGCGGCCCCCGCCGTGAGGTACTCGTGGTTGCCGACCGCCGGGGCGCTCTTGGCCTTCAGTCGACCCCAGCTCGGGTCGTAGGAGGCCATGTACTTGGCGAGGGTGCCGTCCTCGTACTGGATGTCCCCGAGGACCAGCACCTTGGCCAGGTTCGGAATTGCGAGCATGAGATCGGAGGTCGCCATCTGCCGGCAGTTGTTCGTCGTCCCTCTGCCCCCGTTGAAGTTCCCGTCGCTCGGGTCGCAGGCGATGTCCCCCGCCGCCGCCACGATCGGATCGCTCGAGCTGGGCGGAGCGCTGTCCGCGGTCACGATGCGAGCGTCCGGCTGCGATGCGCCGGCGTCCGGCCGCACGACCGCGGCGTCGGGAGTCGAGGTGATGCCTCCAGAGCCCGGCACGGCGTGGAGCGCGTCCAGGTACGCTCCGTCCCCCGAGGCCGTGGCCCATTCGCTGGCGCTCTCCACGGCCGTCCCCTCGCCCCACTCGTTGAAGGTGGTCACGAGCTGCCAGTTGGCCCCGGAAGCCACCATGTCCCGCACGTTCTGCTGGAAGCGCGCCAGGTCTCTCCCGAGCCGCGTCGGGTCCCCCACCTTGTCGAAGCCCGGACTGATGGCGTACGAGTGCGGGAGCTGGGAGTCCGTGGCCACGGCCGGCGCGTACTGGTGCCAGCCGTCCGGCTGACTCGCGCAGGTCCGATAGCCGGAGAAGACCTTGAGGACCACGTACGCGCCCACGGTGTTGGCCTGCTTCCAGCGCTGCGCCATGGCGCACCCGTCCGCGCCGTCGGTGTAGACGAAAACCACGAAGCGGCCACCGATCCGCAGGAAGCTCGGGTCGCTCGCGTAGCGGTCGCGGATGTGCGTGAGGTGCGCGGTGATCGTGCTCGGGCTCGGATCTCCCTGGCTCTCGAGCTCGTAGTAGAGGCTCCACTTGAAGCTCGTGCCGTGCGCGGCCGAGAGCAGGCCCGGCACCTTCGTGTCGGTGTGGTGCCCGGGTCCCCACCAGGAGGAGATACCGGCTTGAACGTGTCCGTACTGCATCGAGCGGATGTGCTTGGACAGCGTCTGCGCGTCGCGCGCGCTGTAGTAGCCGAGCGTCGGGTGGTACTTCGTGTAGGGATAGATTCCGCTCTGCGTCCAGGCCTCGGGGAACCAGGGATAGTAGAAGGCCGCCCGGATCGGGAAGCGGAGCTCCCCGGTCGGGGTCGCCGCGTCGGCCGTGCCACCCGAGCCGCTGTCTCGCGCCACGCCGGCGTCAGCGATGACTCCCGCGTCAGGCGTCGCTCCGGCCAGCGTCAGCACGAGTCGCGGCCCCTGCGCTCCCGTCTCGCGGGACGAGAAGGCGAACCCGTCCGTGGAACGCGGGAGCACCGCGAGCGAGACCACCGTCTGCCCCACGACCCCCGAGGTCACGTCCACCTCGACCCAGCTCGACGCCGAGGCGCGAGCGATCGAGGCCACCACGGCCCCCGTCATCGCGGGGCGCGTGTTCCAAGTGACGTCGCTTTCGCTCCAGCTCGTAGCGTTCATCGACACCAGGTCGGCCGCGTTCCCCGATGGGTTCACCACGTAGACGAGGAGCTTGGCGGAGACGACCGTGCTGCCCGAAGGGATGCGGAAGCGGAGCAGCCCTTGCTTCGTGGTGCCGCTCGCGTCCCGGTCGGCCTGGACCGAGACCGCACCGCCGTAGGCCCTCGAGGCGTAGCTGCCCGAGCGCACGTAGGTGTCGGCCTCGGGGAGGACGACGACGCTCCCTGCCGCGTAGCTCGCGACCGGAGCGCCCGCCGCAACCTCCAGGTCCTCGTCGGTGTCGATGGGACTCTCGCTGCAGGCCGCGACCAGCCCCGCCACGACGACCCACGAAACAGACATGCTCAGCCTTCGCATCCGTGTGCCTCCCTGGGGTGAAACGAGGTTCGTTGCGGGAGGAGCATTGCAGCGGCCGCGCCAGGGCCTCACCCAAGGAGATCCTTCGGTTTTTTTGTGGGACGGCGGGGGTCGCGACCTCGGGCGTCAACCGCGAGTTGACAGCGTCGGACCCCTGCCCGTGGGCTCTACGTTGCTTTACTGATGAGGCGCGAGATCCAGAGCTCGAGCCGGGTGGCTCGGCGGGCCGGAATCGAGAGGTCCCACTCCTTGGCGAAGCGCGCCTCGACCTGCGCAGGCGCCCGTCCGCCCCGCACCTCCAGGCAGGACTCGCGGACGGTGCTGAAGCCCCCGTGGGTCCAGTTCATGGAACCGGCCAGGAGCAGCTCCCCATCCACCGTCACGGCCTTGAGGTGCGTGACGCGCGCGTCCTTCCGCGGCTTGCGCATGCGCACCTCGATCCCTGCCGCCAGCAGGCGATCGCGCGCGAGGACGGTCAGGAGCCCGAAGGCCACCGGGTCGAGCAGCACCTTGACCTTCACCCCGCGGTGATGCGCCTTCACCAGCGCCTCGGCGGCGTCGAGGTCATCGAACTCGTCGAGCTGCACGTGGATGCTCTTCTTCGCGCGGCGCAGCAGAGGAAAGAGCGCTTCGACTCCCGTTCGTCGCCCGGGGCCGTTGCCCACGAGCCGGGCCCGCCCGTCGCCATCGGCCGGCGGGATGGGCGTGCGCGTCAGTCTCGCGCCGAGGTGCACCGGCTGCACGGTCGCGGCGAGCCCGGGCTGCCGCGCGATGGCGTAGTCCAGGTCGAACTGGTCCGCCAGGTTCCTCGCCACGGGGCCCGCCACCTTCATCATCAGATCGTGCCAGTTGTCGAAGCGCGTGCCGACGTTCGTGCTGCCCACGATGGCCTCCCGCTCGTCGATCACCACGTACTTGTTGTGGTCGAGCGTGCGCCGCTTGTAGACCGCGGAGTGGGGACTGCCGTAGAGGAGCCGGACGCCCGCCTTCTTGAGCTTGCGTACCACGAGCAGCGTGGCGAGCTGCTGCTCCGGCGTCGTACCGAGCGCCCCATCGAGGAGCACGCGCACGTCGAGGCCGGCCCGATGCTTGGCGATCAGCGTGTCGGCGATGCGCATCGCCCGCCGACCCCAGAAGATGTAGAAGTCGAGCCGGATGGAGCGCGTGGCGCGCTTCACGATCGCCTCGAGCTCGGTGAAGGCCTGCTTGTCGAAGAGCACGTCGACGCGGTTCTTCGTGAAACGTGGCGTGGGGGGCCGCAGCGGCGCGTAAACGGCAAGCCCCGCTTCGGGCCCCGACCTGGACTCGGCAGCGCTCGGCCAGGCCGACCCGAGCACGGCCAGCACGCCAAGCACAGCCCTACACCGAGCGCGGTTCTGCATGCGCCAGCGTCGCTCCTGCTAAGTGGAAAAGGGGCGTAATGCAGGAGCCGCACCGACCGTCGGTGCTTGAAATGGTGGGCAAATACGCGGGCTCCGGCTACCAATTCTCGGAGCCACGACCGACTATCAAGGAGATCGCGCCCGAGGACGGGACGCGCTCGGCCGCGCGCGCGACCTACTTCGCCACGGCCATGATCAGGCCGCTCTGCGTGGTCCAGACCACGCGCCGCCCGAGGATCGCCAGGCGACCCACGGCCGAGGAGCTCGTGGCGAGCAGAGAGCGCGCGCCTCCACCGACGGGGGCTCGAAAGATGGCGCCGCCTTGATCGGCCCAGTAGACGCGATCGCCATCCACGGCCACGGCACGAAGCCGGCCTCCATCCGAAGACACGACCGCCGTGGCCGGCCCGCCGCTCCTCGACACGCGCTGGATGGAGCTCCCGTCGGCAAAGTAGACCAGCTCTCCTGCGAGCACGAACGGGCCGCTGACCTTCGTCAGCTCGTTCGGGTCCGGCGGCGTCCCCCCCCTGAGCGGCAGCCTCCAGATCCCCCCCGAGGAGGAGCCCAGATAGTACGCCTCGGCGTCGATCGCCGAGCCGGCTGGATACCAGAAGGTAGAATGCTTCGACACGGGCGACGGCATTCCTCCCCCGACGGACAGCCGGTGGAGCGCACCCTCGTCCAGCCAGTAGAGCTCGCCGCCCGACACCTCCAGGCCTCCGGGGCGATAGAGCCTCTCGGCGAGGGCCACGGGGGCGCCGCTCGTGAGCCCCGCCTTGTAGACCGAGCCGTTCTTTCCGTTCCCCTCCTGGTCCACGTTCGTCCAGTACACCGACGCGTCGTCCACCGTCAGACTGAAGGGGCCGAGCTGCTCCGCGGCCACGACGCGCGGGGCACCGCCCGACGGGGGCAGGTGCACGACGTTCCCCTGGGGCATCCAGCGGGTCCAGTAGAGGCCCGTCTTCGCGGCGGCGAAATCGGCGATGCCGAGCTGGTCCGAGGCCAGCACCGTCGGCTCGCACGTACCGAGCTTGCACGCACCGCCCGCGCAGTCGCGGCCGCAGCCGCCGCAGTGTGCCGGGTCGTTGAGCGTGTCCACGCAGGCCCCAGCGCACGCCGCGAAGCCGCCGTAGCAGCGGCCCGGTGCTCCGCCAGCGTCCACGCGCGCGCCGCCCGACGTCGTCCCTCCGTCGACGAAAGGGGCCGGAAGGAGCGCCGTTCGCCCCCCACAGGAGAGCGTGGCCACGAGAAGCGCTGCCCCTGCGACCGCGGCCCCGCGCCCCAGCGCCGTCATCGCGCCCACCGGCCAATGGCACCGGGCGGATTCGGTCCGGGCGGCGCCAGGTAGCTCGCGTCCGTCGGATCGATCCCCCCCATCGACCAGTACACCGCGGTGCCCGTCACCAGCAGATCGCGCACCCCCGTTTGCCCCGTGGCGATGACCTCCGGCACACCCGCTCCCGGAGCAAGGGAGTAGATCGAGGTCGCCTCCTCCTCGAGCCAGAAGAGCTGACTGCCGTCCACGCGCAGGGCGCCCGGCTTCACCCGTCCCAGGGCCACCGCGGCGAGTTTTCCTCCGGCTCGCGGCGCGCTGAGAAGTCGCCCCCAGTAGAAGTCCGATACCACGAGGCGATCCCCGGCGAGCACGATGCCGTTCAGGTCGCCCGAGCCGCTCGCGAGGAGCTGGACCGCGCCCGTGGACCTGGACACCCGGCAGACCTGCCCCTCGGGGACTCCGCTCGGGTTCGCGGCACCGACCCAGAAGACCGCGTCCCCGTCGACCGCCGCCGCCATCGGGCGCATGAGGCACGGCGCGGTGGAGATCGAACGCGCGGCTCCGCCGTTCAGAGCGCGCCAGAACAGAGACGGTGGGCCGCCGCCTTCGCGATAGGAAAACCCGACGAGAACGCGTCCATCGGTCGCGACGGCCGTGACATCCGAGGCCCCGAACACGGGGACCTCCGCGCCCCCTTCGAGCGGGATCTTGACGAAGCCGCCGTCGACTGCGAGGTAGAGGAACCCGTCCGTCGCGAGAAGTGGACGGCAGCGACCCGTGCAGCTGTGAATGACCGTCGTCGAGCCACCGCGCGTCGGCACCCGCAGGATCTGCTGCGAGCGCGGGCGCGGCTCCTGCCCCGGAGGCGTGGCGGGCACGACCACCTGGGCGACGTAGAGCCACTCGCCCTCCACCACCAGCCCCTCGGGGAAAAAGAGTCCGCTGGCCAGCCGCTGCGGCTGACATCGCCCCCGCTCGCAGCTGCCCCCAAGACAGCCGTGGCCACAGCGCCCGCAATGGTCCGGGTTCGTGCGGTAGTCGACGCACCGATCGCGGCACATCCGTTCCCCGGCCGGGCAGACGTACAGGCTGTCCGGAGGAACGGCATCTCGGCTCGGGCCCGGACCGGGCAGCTGCGCATCGAGCGCACCCGGAGCGGGGGTGCCCGGGCAGCCCGGGAGCGAGGCCAGGACCAGGCTGCAGGCCAGCACGCCCACGCCTCGTCCCCGTTGCGCCTTCAAGACCGGCATCATCGGTGGCGGTACCACGCTCCAGAGCGGGGCGGCAAGTGACCCCGGCGGCCAGCGGCCAAGGTGACCGTGTCTAGAGCCCGCGGCTCCACTCCGGGCGCAAGGGAACGCTCCCCTCGAGCGCGGCATCGATCAGGGCCACGATGCGCTCGCGATCGCGCGGCAGCTCGCCGCGGAGCGGAAGGTAGTTCGAGGCGTGGTTGGTGCGGAAGGTGGCGGCCGTCGGTCGGGCCTCGTCCACGAGCACGCGCAGCTCGCGGAGCAGCTCCGCCGGCCCGGGGAGCACGAAGCGTCCGCGCTCCTCGAGCCGCGCCTGGGGCGTGCCGGGCAGCACGGTGAGCGTCAGCGCCGAGGCGAACCGCGGGTCCATGGCGGTGAGCAGCCGGGCCGAGGCTCGGGCGTGCGCCTCGCTCCGCTCGCGGCCCCCCACCCCGAGGAGGAAGATCACCGAGAGCTCCAGGCCCGCGTCGTGCGCGCGCCGGGCGGCCGCCTCGTGCTCGGCGAACCCCGCGCCCTTCGCGACGCGACGGAGCGTTTCGTCGTCGCCCGACTCGGGCCCGAGGTAGAGGCGCGCGAGCCCGAGCTCCCGCAGGCGGGAGAGCTCCTCGGGGCTCTTCTCGAGCACGTTCTGCGCCGTGGCGTAGGTGCTGACGCGCTTCAGGCGGGGAAAGGCGCGGCGGCAGGCCTCGAGCAGCGGCTCCCACGCACCGAAACCCATGGCCAGCGGATCGCCGTCCGCCACGAAGACCTTCTCCACCGCCTCGCCGTGCCTCGCCGCCACGGCCTCCACGTCGCACAGCACCTCGCGCGTCTCGCGCACCCGGTAGCGCTTGTCGCGGTACATGCGGCAGTAGGTGCACGCGTTGTGCGAGCACCCGATCGTGGCCTGCAGGATGAACGCGTCCGCTTCGCTCGGCGGTCGATAGATGTCGCCCTCGTGGGCCATGGAAAAGATCTGTGTCACATTTGCCCCCGCTTGCGAAGGCTCGCCGCCTCGGAATGCTCGTTCACCCGCCCCAGGAGAGGTGCCCCGTGACCTGTCGATGGTTTTCCCCCATGGCCGCCCGAGCTGCGCTCTGCGTTACCCTGGTCCTCCTCGTAGGAGGGTGCTCGGACAGCGGCGCACGCCTGCCGGACGGAGCCGTTGCGCCGGACGCGGGACCCAGCACCGACGCCGCGGGCACGGCGGACACAGGACCCGCGAGGGACCTCGGGCCCTCCCCCGACCAGGGCTCGGCGCGCGACGCGGCAGCGTCGAAGGACACGGCGCCGGCCACCGACGGAGCGCCACCGGCCGCCGACGGCGCCCCGCCGGTCTCGTGCACGCCCCCCGAGGTGAAGTGCAGCCCCGACGGAAAGAAGCTCCTCTCCTGCCGGAGCGACGGGTCGGCCTACGACGAGGCCGCCTGCGAGGATGGCTGCGACGCCACGGCCAAGCCCGCCGTCTGCAAGGCCACGGACCTCTCCGGCTGGCAGATCGTGCAGTTCCCCCTCACCGATTCCTCGCAGGCCCCCGCTTCCTACACCTTCGCGAGCCAGGGGCTGAAGGCCACCCAGACGGTGAACGCCGATCCCTCGGTCCTGCTGCACAACAAGGTCTTCGGCGCGGTCACCGTGCGCGGGCGCTTCACCGTCGCATCGACCGTCACCGACGACGATTTGATCGGGTTCGTCTTCGGCTGGCAGGACGCGTCCCACTTCTATCTCTTCGACTGGAAGGGAGCGACGCAGAGCAATGGAACGTGCGGCGTGGCCACCGCGGGCATGACCGTCAAGGTCATGTCGCAGGCCACCAAATCCACCTTGTGCAAGGATTTCTGGCCCTCCGCGGGGAGCGCGGGGATGAAGGTCCTCTCCCCCGTCTCCGCGAACCTGGGGGGCTGGGTGAAGGGCAAGCCCTACGACTTCGAGCTCGTCTTCGGCGGGGGCAAGTTCACCATCACCGTCCGCGACGGAACCACGGTGAAGGCCACCATCTCGGTGACCGACAGCACCTTCACGAGCGGGAAGTTCGGCTTCTACAATTACTCGCAGAACGCCGTGACCTACGAGTCCTTCCAGTTCTCTACCCCCTGACCTCTAACTCCGGGGTCGCCTCCAACACCTCGGGGACCGAGCTTCGTAGCGCCCACCGGTGACGCCGGAGTCCGTTTCGCCCCACGCCCCACGCGCTCGGCCGCCATCCCCTTGATCCTCCTCGGGGTCGGGGCCCGATCGTCGGCCCTGTTCCCGGCACGACCACTGCACAGGGCCTCGGGGAACCCCGCGCATAGCCTTCCTTGCCGATGAGCCCGTCGGCTCTCCGGCGGCGAAGGTCTGCGCGCAGCACGCACGAAGGATCGGTGATCATGAAGCGACGTGCGCTCCCCTGCTTCCTCCTCGGGCTCCTCGCGGCCGGCTGCGGCGAGGACCGCGAGTTGGACCGAACCCCCAGCACCGGAGGCTCCCGAGACGGCGGTGCCGGCGTGCTCGCGACCAGGGACGGTGGACCGCGCGATCAACGCAGCCACGACGGCGACGGGGCACGGGACGGGGCACGGGATGGCGCAGGGGACGGTGCAGGGGACGGCGCGTTCGACGGAGCGGCGGTGGCGAGCTGCCTTTCCCCGTTGCCATCGATGAAAGAGGCCTCTCCGCCCACCCCCGCCGACACCTGCGACTGGATGGACTGGAACCTCTCCACCGACGGCTTCTATCTGATCTCGCAGTTCGGCACCACCGCCGACGACACCACCATGGGGCGCGGCACGAGCTGCAGCGGCCTCCTCGTGCACTACATGAACTGGTGCTGCATGTACGACCAGCACCAGAAGGCCTGCGTGGACGGACAGACCCCGCAGTTTCTGAAGTGCCACAGCTGGAAGGATCCCCACCTGCCCAAGATCCCGTGGATCAAGGGCACCGTCGACTACGCCTACGGCACGGTCGTGAACCGCGTCTGGAACTACTTCTACGACCGCAAGGGCAACCTGAAGCCCGCCGCCGAGACCATGAACTTCCCCTACCCGGAGTACTTCTACGTCGCCGGGGCCCAGCGCTTCGGCTGCGGCACCACGCTCCGGGTGACCAACACCGAGAACGGGCGCTGCGTCGTGGCCTACGTCGAGGACGGCGGACCCGGGTCGGCCTACGAGCAGGCGGGCCGCGGAGGGCGCCGCATCCTCGACTCGTCGCCCGCGCTGCACCGGTATCTCGGCAACAAGAAGTCGGGCTGGGCGAACTCGAGCCTGCTCCACGTCGAATGGGGCCTGCCCGGCGATAGGCCCGGTCAGCCCTGCACGCCGTGCCAGTCCACGCCCGCAAAGCGCGGCACGGAAGACCGCCGATCGATCTACGACATCAACCACTACGAAGGGGCCAGAGCGGGAGCCGGGTGTCGCTGAGGCCCGGCGCGCCGAACCCTGGCTGACGAGCAAACGACCACACGCGGAGGGCCCTCCAAGCCTCTGCGACACGAGCAGAGGAGGCGATCATGTCTCGATCCACGATGAGCGGTGCAGTCTGCGTGCTGACCCTGGTGTCCCTGGGCGTGCCGGCGGGCGCGAGAGGCGTCGGAGCGCACGGCGAAGAGCGGCGTGTGGCACCCGTGGTGGTCACGAACCAGACCACCGCCGCCAAGGCCCGGCCGCTGTCGACCCGCGTGCGAGACGCTGCGCGGGCGGTGCGGGATGGCGCCCTCCGGGCCGGTGGCGTGGCGGTCCCGCTCGTCGCCGGAGGTCTCACCTACAGCTTGATGACCCGGAGCGGCCTCCCCGCCTTCGCCTCGGGCTCCACCTCCTACGTGGTGGCCAACGCCGTAGACTTCGCCCTGCACCCCAAGCGTCAGCGGGAGGAGGTCGTGGTCGAGGGGGCCAAGCTCGTCGTGGGAGCCCTTGGCGCCGGCGCCGCGGCTCACGTCCTGCGCGACGTCGCGTGGCCCTCCGCCCTCTCGCCCCAGACCGGCGCCGTCGGCGCGGCCATCCTGCGCGGCACGCTCTTCGACGCGGCCCGAGGAGCCGTGCTCAGGGCCACCGGCGCGGCGACGCACTGGGTCGTGCGCATGGCCGGCGTCCTTGGACTCACCGCGTACAATCAGGCCCACTACTGGTAGCCGTCGATCTCGGGGCCCGGCTCTCCAACACCCGCGGGAAGCAGGTTGAGAGAGCCCGCTTCCCCGTCGGAGAACCGGCCCCACCGACCCCTTCCGTACGAGCTGGCCAAGCCCCCGATTCGTCAGCATCCCGCACCCCAGAGGCGAGGTCTTCTGTGGGCACGACCCGTGCACAGGCGCTCAGCCACGTCACCAGTCAGTCCTCTCCGCACCCGAAGTGCCAGCCGGCGCTCCGCGCCGCGCGGGGGGCTAGCCCGAAGGGAGGAGATCGGCTCATGTCCCGATTCGTCGTGTCTTGCCTCGGCCTCGCTCTGCTCACGATCGGCTGCGGAGAGGGGGACGAGTCCTCCCGCACCGCCAGTCGCGTTCCCGACCCCGACCCGGACGGCGGCGTCGCTGCCAAGCGTGACGGCGGAGATGCTCGAACGAGCCCCGACTGGCGGCCGGGTCTTCCCGAGCACACCTGCCTGGCCACGCTTCCGCCGAAGATCGAGGCCTTTCCCCCGACGTTCGCCGACACCTGCGACTGGATGGACTGGAACCTCTCGTCGGACGGCTTCTATCACATCTCCCGCTTCGGCACGTCCGAGGACAAGACGACCTGGGGCCGCGTCTCCACCTGCGGGGGCCTGCAGCAGCACTACGACCGCTGGTGCTGCCTCTACGACATCCACACCAAGTCGTGCGCCGACGGGCAGACGCCCCAGTACCACAAGTGCGGCCGCAAGGACCCCCGCATCCCCAAGATCCCCTGGGCCGCAGGCCACGTGACCTACGACGCCGGCCCCTTCATCGGCTGGGTCTCGGGCTACTTCTTCGACGGCAAGGGCAACCTCAAGCCCGCCGCCGAAACGATGAACTTCCCCCATCCGGAGTACTTCTACATCGCGGACGCCCAGCGCTTCGGCTGCGGGGCGGTGCTTCGCATGACCAACACCGAGAACGGACGCTGCATCGTGGTCTTCACCGAGGACAGTGGCCCCGGCGCCAGGTACGAACAAGCCGACCGCGGCGGCCGACGCATCATCGACTCCTCTCCCGCCGTGCACCGCTACCTGGGCAAGACCAAGTACGGCTGGGCCAACGCGACGCTCCTCTACGTGGAATGGGGTCTGCCCGGCGACCGTCCGGGCCAGCCGTGCACCCCCTGCCAGTCCACCCCCGCCATGCGCGGGACCGAGAAGTTCCGCACCGCCTTCGACGTGAACCACTTCGACGGCGGCAAGAACGGCATGGGCTGCCGGTAACGGACCCCTCGGGCAGACCGACCGTCGAACGCGTCGCAAACTGCCCGCGTTTCGAAGTGGCCTTCCGGTTCTCGGAGCCTCGCTCCGACCTTCCCTCCCCTCATTTCCCCGACCTGCGTGCCGCGCGGCCGGCGGTTCGGTTCTTGCCCCTACCTCGCCTCCGAGTGTCCGGATCGCAGCCGGCCCTTGATCGAAGGTGAGCGACGGTGGCTCTCACCGTCTCTCGTGGGTCAACGACGAGCGCAGGAGATCGCGATGAGAAGCTACCTTCTTGCCCTGTGGTCCGTGGTGTCCCTCGCGGCCGGCGCCGCGAACGCCGCCGAGCCCAAGGCCAGACCGCCCCTCCAGACCGAGCGTGAGGTGCAGAAGGCGGTACAAAACCGGGGCCTGCCGCACGGCCACCCCATGCGTCAGGCGCTCTATCGCCTGAACCGACTCTGGGGCGACGCGAACATCATGGACGGTCGGGTCAAGGCCTTCAGCGGCCGGATCGCCGCTCCGCGAGGAGGTGCTTCGCCAGCCGAACTGCAAACGTGGGCGAAGCAGGTCCTCACCACGGCCCTCATCGTCGACGAGGAGCCCGCAGCGCAGCGATCGAAGGTCTTCCTGCGGACGAAGGGCGCCATCCTCGACACCGCCAAGCGCGTGGCCCGGGACGGCTTCTGCTACGCCCCGGAGAACGAGGCAGACCTGCTCGACCTCAAGAAGGCTATCGGCCGCAATGTGAAGCGACTCGGCGCCGAGGACCGCGTCCAACGCGTTCTCACGGTGGGGCAGGTGAACGTCGGAACCGCGGACGAGCCCGAGTTCCGCCGCGCCACCGTGAGCCTCTTCCTCGGCCCCGACTCGGGCACCTTCGTCGGCTTCTATACGCGCGAGGGAAGCTACTAAACATGGTCACCTTGATCACGTAGCAGCGTGTTTCTGGGTAGGTCTCTCGCCCCCCCGACTCTACGCTGCCTGCACCGCCTCGTCGGCCTCTCCGCCCTCACCCTCGTCCTCCCCCTTCGCCGTGCTCTCCGCGCTCCGCGCGAGAGACAACACGTGCGCCGCCAGCTTCTCCCGCACCTCGGGCCGCTCTGCGAGCCAACGGCACGCCGCCGGTCGCCCCTGCCCTAGCTGGTGCTCGCCGAGGGCGAACCACGCCCCGCTCTTCTGCACCACCCCCTTGTCGATCGCCAGGTCCAGCACCTCAGCCTCCCGATGCACTCCCTTGCCGTACACGATGTCGAGCTCCGCGGTGCGAAACGGCGGCGCGAGCTTGTTCTTCACCACCTTGACCCGCGTGCGGTTCCCCACCATTTGCTCGCCCTCTTTGAGCGCCCCGATGCGCGCCACCTCGAGACGCACGCTCGCGTAGAACTTGAGCGCCGTCCCGCCCGTCGTGGTCACGTTGCTCCCGTAGGTCACGCCGATCTTCTGCCGCGTCTGGTTGATGAAGAGGATGCTCGTGCCCTGGCGGAACGCGCCTCCGGTCAGCTTGCGCATCGCCTGGCTCATCAGCCGCGCCTGCAGCCCCATGTGCGTCTCTCCCATCTCTCCCTCGATCTCAGCCTTCGGAACGAGCGCCGCCACCGAATCCACCACCACGAGCGCCACGGCGCCCGACCGCACCAGATGATCCGCCACCTCCAGCGCCTGCTCCCCGTAGTCCGGCTGACTCACCAGCAGCTCGCGCAGGTCCACGCCGAGCGCCTGCGCGTAGCCCACGTCGAGCGCGTGCTCGGCGTCGATGAAGGCGCAGATGCCGCCGGCCGCCTGCATCTGCGCGATGGCGTGCAGGGCCAGCGTCGTCTTCCCCGACGACTCCGGACCGTAGATCTCGATCAGGCGCCCCTTCGGCAGCCCTCCCACCCCGAGCGCGACGTCCAGCATCAGAGACCCGCTCGAGAAGGTCTCCACCGCCTGACCTCCGTTCCCCTCTCCGAGGGTCATGATGGCTCCCTTGCCGAACTGCTTCTCGATCGCCGCCACCGCGCCCGCGATCGCCTTCAGCCGTGGACTGCTCTTCGCCATGGTCTCCTCCCTTCGTGGGCGCCGCGCGCGGCGCCGGCTCGTCACAACATCCAGCGGGCCTGCTGCAGCGTGAGCGCGAGCAGCAGGTGTTCCTCCGTCACGTCGTCCCGGTCCTCCAGATCCGCGATGGTCCGGGCCACGCGGCAGGTTCGATGCAGCGCCCGCGCGCTCACGCGATGGGCCTCGGCGTATTCGGTCAGCAAGGCGGTGCTCCTGGTGCCCAGCGCCACGTGTCGCCCGAGCTGCCGGGCGCTCATCTGCGCATTGCAGTGGATGCGCTTGCGACGAAAGCGCTCGGCCTGCCGGCGCCGCGCCCGCGCCACCCGCTCGCGGATGGCCCCGGAGCTCTCGCCCGGTTCGCCGCCGAGGAGCGCCTTCGTCGGAACCGGCCCCACCGAGATGAACAGATCGAAGCGGTCGAGCAGCGGCCCCGAGATACGGCCGCGGTAACGGCGGGCCTCCTTCTCGCCGCAGGTGCACACCCGCACGGTCGACCCTGCGTACCCGCACGGGCACGGGTTCATGGCCGCCACCAGCATGAAGCGCGACGGAAACGTGACCGACTGCCGTGCCCGCACGATTGTCACCTGTCCGTCCTCGAGCGGTTGACGCAACGCCTCGAGCGCCGCCCGCTGGAACTCGGGTAGCTCGTCGAGAAACAGCACCCCGTGGTGCGCGAGACTCACCTCGCCCGGCCGCGGCGGGGCGCCACCTCCGACGAGACCCACGTGGCTGCACGTGTGGTGCGGCGCACGAAACGGCCGCTCCGGCACCAGGTGACGCTCGCCGAGCAACCCGGCCACGCTGTGCACCTTCGTCGCCTCGATCGCCTCGATGCGGGTGAGCGGCGGAAGAATCGTTCCCAGGCGGCGCGCGATCATCGTCTTGCCCGACCCGGGCGGGCCGACGAGCATCAGGTTGTGGCCGCCGGCCGCCGCGACCTCTGCCGCGCGGCGCGCCTCTCGCTGGCCCACGAGTTCCGCGAAGTCCACGCCGGAGTTCTCCTCGCGCACGCTCGTAGGGTCGCTCGGACGCACGGCACCCTCTCCACCCGCCAGCACCGAAACGGCCTGCTGCAGCGTCTCCACGCCGTAGATCTCGAGTCCCTCGACGAGCGCGGCCTCAGCCGCGTTGACGGCTGGGAGCACCATCCCCTTCAAACCCATGCGCGCGGCGAGCTCCGCCAGGGAGAGCACGCCCCGGATCGAACGCACGCGCCCGTCCAGCGAGAGCTCGCCTGCCAGCAGCAGATCCTTCCGCACGTCCTTCAGCAGCCCTTTCGCGACCAGGCTTCCGATCGCAATGGCCAGATCGAAGGCCGCACCCTCCTTGCGCAGGTCGGCGGGCGCGAGGTTCACCGTGACGCGCGAGCAGCCGAGCGAGTAGGAGCTGTTCGCGAGCGCCGCCTTGATGCGCACCGACCCCTCTCGTACGGCGCCCATGGGAAGACCCACGAGGTGGAATCCCGGCAGACCGCCGGAGATGTCCACCTCCACCTCGATCGGAATGGCGTCGATCCCCAGTACCGCGGCACTCGTGAGCCTGCAGAGCATGCCCGGAGGCAAAGCAGCAAGCGCGCCAGCGCCCGCCGCGCCTGATCACGCGCACCTTCGCCGAGCGCACCTCTCCCGCGTCCGAGATCCGGTCCGGCGCGTGCGGTCTCCGGACGCGCCGCGCGAACGACTGGTCCTAGGTTGAAGTGCGAAGCAGGAGAGAAGTACGTCGCTAGCCCGGGGGCTGGCCCCCGCCGGGCTGCTGGATGGTGTCGCTGATCTTCACCTTCTTACCGATCTTGGCCTTGATCTTGTAGACGCGGTGATAGTTCAGCTCGGAGTTCTTCAGCTCGATGGTGTGCTTTCCCGGCTCGATCTTGATCTGGAGCGGCGTGTGGCCGGCCTTCTGCCCGTCGATGGAGACCTCCGCCCAGGCCGGCTTCACGTCCACGACCAGCATGGAGATGTCCGCCACATCGCTATCGACCACCGTGACGATGCCCGTCCCCTTCTGCGGCTTGGTGGACGGAGCGCTCCCCTTGCCCGCCTCGCCCCCGGCGGCCGCCCCCCCTTCGGGAGCCTTGGGCGTTCCGCCAGTTTTGACGCCTTTACTCCCCTTGCTCGTCTTACCACTTTTCCCGACCTTGTCCGCCGCAGAGCCCGAGGAGCCGCCCTTCTCGACCGGAGCCCCCCCCTCTTTCGGCACTCCCGCTCCACCTGGCCGCCCCGACGGGGTGAGGTCCGCGCGGAGCAGAAGCCGCGGGTCGTTCGGCGTTAGCACGAGCCGCTGCATCCAGAGGTCGTGCCCCGGGCTCCGCAACGTGATGAGCAGCTCGCGGCCCAGAGGAAGCCCCTCGATCCGGCACGGGGTCGAGGAGCAGCGCTGCGCCCCGTCCACGGAAACCGCCGTGCTCGCCGGGTTGGCCATTATGTCCACCACCCCGGCCCCCTGCACCTTCGGCTCCGCCGTCGCGCTGCCGGTTCCGGGCTGCGTCACCGGCACGTTGCGACCGAAGACCTCCGGATGCCTCCAGGCCACGAACCCCGCGGCGCCGAGCCCGAGCGCACCCGCGGCCAATCCCACCCACAGCCCGAGGTGCCGCCGCGGCGGCGGCCCGCTCGGACCCACCGACTTCGGCACGGACGTTCGCTGCGTCACCGCCCGCTGCCCCGACTCTTCATGATGTCCGTTGCTCCCTGAGCTCGCCGCCTCGCGCCGGCGCGACGCCCCGTTGGATCCCTTGGCCGAGCCGCGCTCGGGGACCACGGCCCGATGCCTCTCCGACCGTCGCGCGCGCCTGCTATCCTCGGCCTCGTCACGCCCGCGGTCGTCGATCGGCTCGGCCACGCGACGCCCGGGTGGAATCGCCGCGGGAGTGAGCGACTCGTGCGAGAGAACCGCGCGCTCGTCCACCTCCTGCGTATCCGACGGAACGCTCCGGTGCTTCGCTCGGTCCGCACGCTCTCCGCGCTCTCCGCGCTCTCCCCGGTCTCCCCGGTCTCCGCGCTCGCCACGATCTCCGCGGTCCCGCCGCTCCATCGACTCGAGGCTCTCCCTCGCCCCCGTGGGGACCGCCATCCCGAAGGGGGAGGCCACCTCCGTCCCCTCGGGGGGATCGGTGTCGGCGTGATCGGCGACGATCACCGACGGCTCCGGCCGGGGGAGCCGCACGGGCGTACCGGACTCCTCGTCCTTGGTGAAGAGCGGCGTCGGTGGGACGAGCTGGTTGACGTAGTCCCCCAGCTCCTTCGGGAAGGCGAGCAGATCGTTCTGCCGCGCGAAATCGAGCAGGTCGTCGCGAAAGGAGGCCGCGTCCGGGTAGCGCTCGTCGGGATTGTGCGCGAGCGAGCGCATCACCACCGCCTCGAGTTCCTCGGGGTAGTCGGTCCGAATCTCCGTCGGGCGCGGGATCTTTCCCTCGAGCACGCGCCGCATCGCCACGTTGCCGCTCTTGGTCACGCGCGGCAGCCGACCCGTCGTCAGCTGATAGAGCACGACACCGAGGGAGAAGATGTCGGAGCGGTTGTCGACCTCGCCCCCGGTGTACTGCTCGGGGGCCATGTATTGGACCTTGCCCTTGACCACCCCGACCTCGGTGACCTGCACCTTCCCGACGGCCTTCGCGATGCCGAAGTCGGTAAGCTTCACCGCCCCCTCGCGACTACAGAGGATGTTGTGCGGGCTCACGTCGCGGTGAACGACGTTGAGAGGCCGGCCATCGAGCCCCACCTGCCGATGGGCGTAGTCAAGTCCCATCGCGGCTTCCGACACCACGCGCAGGGCGAGCCGCATGGGCACGCGCGCGTTCTTGTGTCGTTCGATGCGGGCGAGCGTGGCCAGGTCGCAGCCGTCCACGTACTCCATGGCGATGAAGTACTGACCATCCTCCTTGCCGAGCTCGTAGATCTGAACGATGTTGGGGTGGTTGAGCTGCGCCGCGATCCTCGCCTCGTCGAGCAGCATCTCGGCCACGTTGCTCACCGCCGAGAACTGCGGAAGGATCTTCTTGATCACGGCGAGTCGCCGGAAGCCGGCGATCCCCTCCTGCCGCGCCAGGAAGACCTCGGCCATACCTCCCTTGCCGAGCTTGCGAAGGATACGGTACGTGGCGGTGGGGGTGCGGCGGTCGGTGATCAGCGTATCGGCCACTGCCGAAAGTGTAGCGACCGGCCTTTGCCCGGGCAATCATTGATCTCCGCGGGTTCCCGCGGATGGCCGGCGCTGGCGCGCTGTGCTACCGTGGGGGCAGCGAGGGTGGCCGCGCGGGTTCTGACGACAGATCGCTTCCGACACCCCTTGACCCCGACCCCGAGAGTCGCCCGGTGATTCGAAGAATCCTCATTGGTTGCACTATCCTCGGCCTGCTCGCCGCGCCCCGAGGTGCTCTCGCCGACACCGACGCCCTGCTCAAGGAAGCGTCCAACTACTACGAGCAGCTCGAGTACATGAAGGCGCTCAAGGTGCTCGTACAGATCCAGAGCGACAAGGGCGCCAACCCGCTGCAGAAGGCCACGGCCTTCCTTTATATGGGCGTCTGCTTCACGGCGCTCGGCAACGCCGAGAACGCGGTCCAGTCGTTCATGATGGTGCTCAAGCTCCGTCCCCAGTTCCGCATGCCGCCGGGCGTCTCGCCGAGCATTCGGGCCATGTTTGCGGAGGCCCTGCGTCGGTTGAAGATGCCCGAGACGCCGCCGCCCCAGGGGCAAGGACAGGGGCAAGGACAGGAGCAAGGGCCGGCGAAGGGCCAAGCCGACGAGCAGACCGTGGACGTTCGCGCGGAGGCGCCGAAGTCCCTCACCGTCGGTCGCCCGATCGAGGTGAAGATTCAGGTCGACGACCCGGACAAGAAGGTGAAGGCCTTCGTGATCCACTGGCGCCGCCACGCGAGCCCGAGCTTCTCGAAGATTCGCCTCCCGCGCGACGCGAAGAAGGCGGAGCTCGTGGCCGTCATCCCCGGCGCGACCGTCGGGGCGCAGTCCGGCCGGCTCCTCTACTACGTCGTCGCCGAGGGCAACGAGGGCGCGGTCGTCGGGGCAGCTGGAAACGACGAGGAGCCGAAGGAGGTGGAGCTCCTCTCGCCACCCCGACGGAGAAGCCGCTGGGGCTGGTACGTCCTCGGCATCGGCGGAAGCCTTGCCATCGCCGGCGGCATCGTCGCCGCCGTCCTCGCCACCCGCGGGAGCGGAAACGGTACGCTGCCTCCCGGTTCGGCCAACCTCTCGGTGACGATCAAGTGATGAGACCTCTCCGCCCGTCCCACTATGGCCCCGTCCTTCTCGTCGCCGCGCTGCTCGCACCGGGGTGTGGCGAGCCTCCGCCCGCGACGCGCCAGATGCAGGCCGCCATCGTCATCGATCGGACCGTCTTCACCTTCATCCGCGTCTTTCAGGTCACCGTCGTCAAGGCCACCACGAAGGACAATGCCTCGGTCACCTGCAGCGACTTCCCCGCACGCTTCAAGGTCGGCGACCCCGTCCTGCGCGAGGTGGCGAGCAAGCAGATCGAGTGGAAGGGCGAGACCACCGAGGCGCGCGTCACCGAGCTCACCGTCCCCGGAGGCGAGAAGCTCGTGGTCCTCGCCAGGGGGCTGGCCCCCAGCAAGGGCGGCACGCATGCCGTCGCCACCGGGTGCGCGGACAACCTGACCTTCGGCGACCAGTCGCAGAACCAGGTCAGCATCGACGTTAAGGCCACGACCGGCGCGATGTGCGACGAGCCGGGGGACTGCGAAGCGGGACTCACCTGTCAGCAGTCCGCCGAGCTCAAGGGAGGCTACTGCGCCAAGTCCGGGTGCGCCGCGGATGACGACTGCCCGCCTGCCAGCCGCTGCGTCGCCGACGCGGGCAGCGGAGGCCTCTGCGCGCGGCAGTGCGCCCGGCCCGGCGCGGGGGACTGCAATACGGGTCCGCCCCAGGTTCAGGACTGCGTTTCCCGCCGCGGCCCCGCCGGCTGCGTGGACGTCTGCGCCTATCCGCTCTGGAACACCGCAGGCCGCTGCGACTGACGACGCCGGAGCACCGTATCCGCCAACGCCCCGACGGGATGAACCGCGGCCAAGGCGGCCCAGGTTCACAGCGCGCGCTTGCACTCCGGATGCCCGCCGCGAAGCTCGTGGCAGGCCTGCACGAGAGCCGCCCGAGCCGGACGACTGGCGGGACGGGCCGCGAGGGCGGCCGCCAGGTACGGCACCGCGCGCCACCGCTTGTGGAGCGACAGGTAGAGCTGACCTAGCTCGAAGTTGACCTGGTAGTGCTTGGGCAGCGCTTCGAGCACCTCTTGCAGCTCTGCGATCGCCGCACCCACCCCTCGACCGCGGCGGTAGCACCGGGCGAGCTGCAGCCCGATGCGCGCCCGCAGCTCCGTCGGCGCGATGGTGCGATCGTAGGCCTCGAGGGCGGCCTGCGCCTGCGCGGTGGCATCCCGCACCTGATCTCTCTTCAGCCGCAGCTCGCTCAAGCCGAGCTCGGCCGCCGGTCGCGCCCGCCGGTCCTCGCGCAGGTCGCGGTAGAAGGCCGCCGCGAGGGCGTCCTTCCCCTGCCGCTGCAGAACCTCCGCGTACCAGAGCCGCGCCTCCCAATCGTCGTCGAGCCACCGGTCACCGAGGCGACGGAGCTCCTGCCCCGCCCGCTCCCACTGGCCGAGCACCATCGCGTAGCGCGCCGAGAGGAGCGTGCCCATGTTGCGGTGGCCGCTCGCCCGCAGGGCCTCGAGGTCGGCCGGCGCCTCCTTGAGACCGAGCTCGATCGAGGAGCGCGCGCGACCCGCGAGGGCCGATAGGTTCTCGGGGTCACGCGCCAGCACCGCCGCGAACTGCGGTCGCGCCGCCGCGAAATCTCCGAGCGCCACGAGCAGGTGTCCCAGCTCGATGCGCAGTCGTCCCCAGTGACCGTTGATCGCCACCGCCCGCTCGAGGTGCGCACGGGCCATCGCCCCTTCGCCCTGCTGGATCTTCACCCGCGCCAGCCCCCACAGCGCCTCGGCGTTGAGAGGCTCCTTGATGAGCGCCGCTCCGAGCGCGTACTCGGCGGCGCGCAGCTCTCCCACCGCCAGCGCCGCGAGCCCGCGCACGAGCAGGACCTCGGCGGCTCCCGGGTGTTGCCGATTGAGGGCCGCCATCTCCTGGAGCGCTTGCTGCGCCTTTCCCTCGGCGAGCAAGATGCGCCCGGCCAGGGCCGCCTGGCGAATCGATCCGTCCTTGGGCAGGAGCTGCAGCGCCTCGCGGGCCCGCGCGAGCGACCCGTGCCGCAGGTGCGCCTCCGCCAGCACGAGACGCGCTCGGGCGCTCGGCTGCATCAAGGAGGCGAGTCGCGACACCGCCGCGCTCACACGATCGAGCGCCAGGTCGATCTCCGCTTGGAGCACCAGCATCCGTTCGTCGAGGGGCGAGAGGCGACGGGCCTGCTCGATCTGCCGGTCGGCCTCTTCGAATCGGCCGAAGGCCTTCAGCAGCTCCGCGGCCCAGTAGTCGAACTCCGAGTCCGCCAGCGGGCGCTCGCGCAGAGCGACCCCGAGCGCGTGGCGACCCGCCGGCGTGCGGCCCGCGAGACGTTCCACCTGGGCCGACAGCAGTCGCGCCCACGCGCGTTCGCTGCTCGACAAGGTCGGCTCCTCGGCCAGGCGACGCAGCCGCGGGAGATTCGCGTCCTCGAGCGTCCCCTCCTCGAGACGGAAGCGGAAGAGCTCGAGCTCGAGCTGCGGCATGGAGAGCCCGTGCTGCGCGGCGCGGCGGAGCGCGGCCCGCGCCTCGCCCGGAAGTCCGGTGCGCCACAGCAGCTGCGCGCGCAGCTTCAGCATGCGGGGGTCCGTCTCGGAGAGGCGCTCGAGCGTCTGTCTCGCACCGTCCAGGTCGCCGCTCTGCAGCTGGGCGCTCGCCAGCAGCAAGCGGAGCCGCCGACTCGCGCCGAAGCGCTGAACGGCCGTGGCCAGGTGAGCCAGGCGCTGCGCGACCGCTTCTTGCGGCTGCGCGAGGTACGCCTCGGCCACCGCGAGGTCTTCGGCCGCCACCGGATCCTGCCGCCCACCGAGCTGACGTCCCTCGTCGATCAGCGCGCGGGCGCTCGAGGCTTCGGTCTCCCCGAGCTCCACGGCCAGCTCGGCGCGGATCGCCGCCGCGAGAGCCACGACCTTGGCCTTGCGGCCACCCAGGTCGGCAGCTGCGCGCGCATGCTGAAGCGCGGTTCGAAGCGCGGCCACCTGCGGCCGACTCGCCCACTCTCTCGCCAGCTGGAGCGCGTCCTCGACCCGCTGATGCTTGCGCGCCCAGAGACCGGCCACCGCGCCACCCGACAGCACGATCACCGCCATGGCCACCCACAGGGGCCAGCTCCGACGGAGCGAGGTGCGGATCGTGCCGCCGCGCGTCCCCGCCGCAGCTTGGGGCTGCGGACCGGTCTGCGGGACCGCCACGGCCGCCGAGCGTGCCGACCCGACGGCCGCCGGGACGAGCGCGGGCGTGGCCACGCTGGCCTGCGGACCCGTCCTCGGCCCGGTGCGCTGCCATTTCGGTTGCGGCCCCGTCTCGGGCACCTGCGCGGGAGGAGCCGACGCCGCACGCGCCGACGCCGGACGCGCCGACGCGGCACGCCCCTTCGCCGGCTGTGGCGGAGCGGGGGGCTGCGGTCCGGTCTCGGGGACCTCGCCTCGCCGGGGGGCCGTCAGGTCGCGCGTCGGCTCTGCCCGGCCGAAGCCCGTCGGCGTCAGGTCGATCGCCTCCACCTCGGGCGGCGTGCGCCGGGAGGCCAGCGCCGTCCGCAGCGCGGTCGGTCGCTCCTCGGCCGGCGTGCCGGGCGAGCTCGCGTCGGCGAGCAAGCGGTCGAGGCTCTCCGCGATCGACGCCGGCAGAGCCAGCGGTGGTAGCGGTTCGGCCTCGCTGCGCGCCGCGGTCCGGAAGGGGACGATGGTCCCGCGTTCCTCGAGCCGAGAGGCGGGCGTGGCCCCGCGACCGGCTCTGCGGCGCCCGCCCAGCCCACGCGAGGTCGGTGAATCCTCGGATCGGAGCAGCGGGAGGTCGTCGCGCGTCGGCTCGCGGCTCACGATATGGAGCAGCCGCGCCGACGGCATCTCGGGCGGGGTCGGATGCGAATCGTGCTCCCAGGCGTCGAACTCGGGGTGGCGCCGCTCGGTGGTGCGCCGCTCACCGTGGCGGCGCTCGGCCTTCCGCCGCTCTTCGGCCCGCCGGTCGGGGCGCATCACCGTCGGCTGCTCGTTCTCCCGGCGCTGCGCCTTGGGCCGCGCGACGGTGGGCTGCGACGCGTCCTCCTCGGACACCTCGCGCGCCTCGCCGGCCCGGCCGGGCTTCGTCCCCTTCTTGGTCGACGAGCGCCGCTTCTTCTTGCCGGTGCGGCGCACGCTGCTGGTGCGGCCGGCCACAGTGGGCTGCGAAGCGTCTTCGTCCACGAGCAGGGCCAGGCGTTCGGCGTCGAGCACCGTCGACAGCGAAACCTCTTCCGTCTCGCTCTGCGGCGCGGGCTTGCCTCGCTTCAGCGTCGGCACCGACGGCTCGTCGACCAGGTCGTCGGGCGGCGGCGTCGAGCCTCTGCCCCCGCGCTTCACGGGCGTCGGGGTCAAGATCGGTACGCTCGCGTCGTCGATCAGATCGTCGAGACTGACGAACGGCGCGCTCTCCTCGGTCGGCTTCCGCGCGGCGCTCGCGGCCCGCGCCGGTGGCACCACCAGCCCGGGCAGGGGCAGGGTCGTGGGCAGCGGCGGCGGAATCGTGGCCGTCACGGGCCGGGAGAGCGGTCCGGTCATGGGCGGACGCACGGGCCCGGTGGCCGGCAACGCTCCGCCTCCATTCGATCCGAGCGGCCGGCCAGCCGGCCTCGAGACCGGCGGCGGCAGCGGAGGAGCCGGCGCTGCGGAGGCCTCGCGGCTCAGGGGGGCGCGCGGCGAGAGCGGCGGCCCATCCCCGAGGAGCCGGCTGAAGAGCGGCTGCGGTCCGGTGGTGGGAAGCGGATTCGCAGCGGCCACGAACCGCTCCACCGCCTCGCTCACCGAGGATGCGCCGGGGCCGAAGAGCGGGCCGTAAGCCACCGTCGACCAGGAGGCCAGGGACCCGGGGCCGGGCTCGAGCCGCAGCTCCTCCTCGGGAGGCAAGGGGGGCGGCTCTTCCAGCTCGTCCCGGGGCGTCACCTCGGTGGCGTCAGCCTCCTCGGCCACCATCCCCGCGCTGACGAGCAGCTCTCGCTCCTCGTCCTTGGACAGCTCGGGAGTGGGCACTGGCCCTTTGCCTCGCACCCAGGCTCCGCTCTGGCTGCGCGCCTCCTCCCAGATCCCCGAGATGGAATCCTCCCACTCCTCGACCGCCGCCGCTCGCTCGGCCGCGGAGACCAGCGTGTCCGAGGCCGGGGCGCGGTCGGGGGAGCGTCCTTGCCCGTTGCGCGGGACCGTCGGCCACTCCTCGGCGTCGGCGTCGTCCTCGCCTCGGGTCGCGCCTTGCCCGGCGACTCCCCTCGCGTCGTCGAACTCGCCGGCCCGCGCGCGCACAGCCGCCTCGCGCCTCGCGCGATCTCCGAGCGCCTGCAGTCGCGCGTCGCTCGGGAAACGCTGCAGCGCCTCCCCCGCCACCTCGAGCGCCTTGTCCCAGTCCTCGAGGGCCAGGCACACCCGCACGAGCAACCCGTAGGCTTCCTGCGCTTCGTGCCGGTAGAGGAGCCGCCCGAGGAGCTCGCGGGCCTTGTCCAGGTGCTTGCCCGCCACGAGCGCCTTGCAGAGAAGGATCGGCGCGTCCTCGAGGAACGGGTCGAGGGCGAGCGCTCGCCGCAGCATCTGCGCGGCCTCGTCCGCCCGACGGCGCACGAGGAGCGCCTTGGCCCGGCGAACCAGGGCCTCGGGACTGGGCGGAGCCGCCTCGTCGAGACGGAATCGCGGTGCCGTAGGCATGGCTAGTTCTCGCGTCTCCGTCCGCTATGCATGGGTGTGCCGCAAGCGGTACGGCCACAGTGCAAGGCCTGGTCCAGCTCCCCAGGTCTATACAACAGCCGGCGGCGACTGATCTATCGGAAATTCAGGAGATCTAGGTCCTCTCCGAGGCTCAAACATCTGCCGGACGACCCTCCGATCCTGGCGTGACAGGAACGCGGCGCCCCCCTGGCCGAAAAAGCCAATCCCCAAAAAAATGGCGGCCCTGCCACCATCGGCAGGGCCGCCTCGCAATCCGTCTCCCGTTGCTATTCAACGGCCAGGCACTGAGATTCCCGCCAGAGAATCAGTAACCCGAACCGACGGCGCTACACACGTCCTGAGCATTGATCGGCGTCGGGGACGCCGTGGGCTTCGGAGGCTCGTCGTACACGTAGATTTCCGCGATGGCGAAGGTCTCTTCCCAGGTCCAGTCCGCTCCATCGTGATTCAGGAAGAGCGCGATCGAGTCCGCGGTCGGCTTGTTCGTCTTGAACTCGAACACGTCGTCACCGCCGTCTCCGTCGGTCACGTTGCAGCGCTCCGACGGCTGGAACCACTTGCCGTTGGTCTTGTTCGGATCCCCCGCGTCGCCAATGCCGAACCACAGGGAGTACACCTTGCCGTAGCTCCCACCCGAACCCTTGCGATCCCGCCACTTCACCACGACCTTGTTGATCGGCGTGGGCTTGTCGAGCGTGATCTTCACCCACCCGTCATAGTCGGCCCAGGCCCAGCCGCCGCCGTAGATCGCCACGGTGCTCGGCTTGTCGTCGGTGAGGAAGGTCTCGTTCCCCTGCTTGGCCGTGTCCTTGGCCTTCCCTTGCGCGCCGATGGCCACGTTCATGGACTCGCGCGTGGGCGTCGTCGGGGGCTTCACGTCGTCGCGCTGCGTGCAGCCGCTGTGCACCACCGTCAGGACCGCCGGCTCGCTCAACCCCTTCTCCGGATCCTGCGCCCGCACTTCGATCGTGTTGGACTGCCCCTTCTTCAGATCCACGGGGAGGCAGAAGTGCCCCGTGCTCGGATGCGCGTCCGTGGCCACCCCGGAGGTCGAGGCGCCCCCGACGGCAAACACGCTGGCTCCCTTGGCCGCGGTCCCCACGATCGCCACCTTGTCCTGGCAGGTGTTCGACCCGGAGGTGGGCATCTCGATGATCGGCCGCGGCACGGCCCCGCCGCCGCCCCCGTCGCCGCCGACCACGCCCGCGTCGCTGTGCTCCCCGCGAGGGTTCTTCGGATCGTCGAGACCACAGCCCATCAACGCCACGAGCGCTCCGAGCGCGGTGGTCATCCCGTAGGCTTTCAGTCGGCTCATGGTTATCACTGGCTCCCGATTCTCTGGCGTACCCGAAAATCGGAGCAAGAAGCGGGCCGCGAAAAAGCTCTCCCCGATGCAGGATAAAGTACCGTAATTGCTGTCAGAGGAGATCTCGTACGGCCCGGTCGGCAGACCCCAGCGCCTGGTCAGTCGATCCGCCGGTGGCCATCGGAGTAGACGCCACCCGTCCCGGCGCGGCCGGTCGCAGCTCGGTTGACATCCACGCGCTCACCGAGGATACACGGAGCGGCCATGACTGCGCGGGACCTGCCCCACCGCTCCTCCGAACGATCTTCACTGCAAGGGACGGTCCCGATTCTGCTCGGCCTCGGCCTGCTCGCGATGACAGCCCAGACCTTTTCGGTCTCGGCCACCCGCCTCCAGCCCCGCTACGACGAGGTGCACTACCTCTCACTGCCGCGGGACTACCAGCGGGAAGGCGGCCTCCTCGGCGCAGTGCGTTGCCACCTGGAGGGCCGCTGCCGCGACGCCAACCGCAACCCGCTCTTCCAGCTCGTCCTCCTCCCCTTCACGCACGACGCGCCGGTCTTCTACGCCGACGCGAAGCTCGTCACCTTCGGCACGGCGCTCCTCCTCGCCCTGGCCATCTTCCTCGTCAGCGCCCGCCGCTTCGCGCACGCGCCGCCTGCCGGTGGCCCCCCCGCCGCCTCGCGCGTGGGCGCGCGCCACCTGGCCGCCGCGGCCGTGCTCCTGCTCTGCCTGATGCCCAGCCTGGCCGAGCTGGCCGGCGGCGTGCTCTCCGACGTGCTCCACGCCGCGCTGGTCTTCACCGCCGTGGCGGCCATCGCCCGCGCCCAGGACCGTGGCCCGGTTGCCTGGATCCTGACCGGCGCGGCGATCGGGCTGGCCTACCTCACCAAGGGCAACGCCCACCTGCTCTTCTTGCCCCTCCTCTGCGTGGGGCTGCATCTGCACGGCCCGCGCCTCCTGCGACGGCCGCAGCTCTACCTCGCCGTGCTGGCCTTCGCCGCGGTGGCCGCCTTCCTCCTCGTGCGCAACGCCCGCGTCTACGGCAACCCGCTCCACAACTTCAACGACCGCACCGTCTGGCTGGATCGCTGGGAAGACACCTGGGCCCTCATGAACAGCCCCGAGTGGAACCGCATCGGACTCGGCTGGTACCTCGAACGTCACTCGGTCTTCGAGCTCGCGGGACGCGTCCTGAAGGGCCTCGGCGAGACGATCGGCGTCTTCGTCTACGTCTGCGGCCTCGGCGTGACCGCCGCGCAACCCACGCACCTGCCCGTCGCCGCCGCGATGGCCCTCCCGCGCGTTCTCACCGGCCTCGCGGTGCTCCTCCTCGCCGGCCTCGGGATGCGGCGCCGCTATCGCGAAGGCCACCGCGCCGAGGTGCTCGCCCCCCTCTACACCACGGGCTGGCTCTTTCTCGCCTTCGGCGTCGGCGCGCAGGGCGTGGGCGAGATCGGCCAGCGCTTCATGCTCCCCTTCGCGGTGCTCTACCTGCCGCACGCCGCCTTCGGCCTCCTCCGCGTGGCCGGCCCCGCGCTCCTCCGGCGTTTGCGCATCCCCGAGGGCGCGGCGCCCTGGTTCGTGGTCGTCGCGGCCTCGGTTCCGCTCTGCCTCAAGCTCGGCTGGTTCGCCTCCGGCCTGGCCACGAACCCGCGCGCGCACGTCGAGGTGCCCCCCGGCTGGGCGCGCACCTCGGCCTGGTTCGCCTCGCACCTCGGCCCGACCGAGCGCTACGCGATCCCCCACAACAGCCTCTATTCCACCTGGGATCGGCCCTTCCCCATGACCGACGCGCGCTTCATCTACAACTTCCAGGGCCCGGCCCAGCCGATGCTCGCGCACCTTCAGGGCGCGCAGGTCACGAAGCTCCTCGTCGACGCCGAGGATCGCGACCTATCGCGCTATCGAGAGAAGCTCTCGCCCGAGGCCGACGCGCACGGGGCGCTCGCCTTCCTCGGGTGGCGGCGCTGCTTCGCCGACGGAGCCAGGCCGAGCCGCTTTCTGATCTACTGCGCTCCTCCTCGGGAAGCGGAGCGCTACTCGCCGACCCGCTTGCGCACCTCGCGCGAGAGGTACCCGCCGCTCAGCGCGTCCAGGTTCGCGGTGATCTCGTCGAGACGAATCGACTCGGTGATCTGCTCCCCCGGATCCTGCGGCGGATTGAGCGCCATGGCCGTGAGCAGCCGCCGGCGCGTGAAGTAGAGCGAGGTGATCTCGCGCAAGAGACCCTCCTGCACGCCCACGAGCGAGGTCACGTCGAGCGTCTCCGCGTTGAAGATCAGTCGGTCGAGCGCCCAGTGCGCCCGCACGCCGATCACGTACGAGAGCCGCCGCGTGTCCTCGAACTCCTTGCCGTCGGGAAAGCGGGTCAGGTAGATCGCGTCCTTCAGGGTGCGATCGTTCTTCGCCATCTCGTTGTTGAAGTTCACCTCGATGTCCGGCATGAGCGCCTTCCAGGACGCCCCGGCCATGTAGCCCTCCACGCGCTCCGGATTCACGCGAAAGAAGCGCAGCGCCGCGCGCTGCACCTCGGAGACGGTGGGCTCTCGTTCGAAGCGCTGCCGGAGCTTGCGGATCACCTTCGGGTTCGGCGGCGGAGGCGCCGGCGGCGGCCCTTGCGGCGGCGGCCCCCCTTGCCCACCCCCCTCGGGCGGCGGCGCGCCCCCCTCGGCCTGCGCGAAGGCGACCCCCGGAAGCACGCACAACGCGCACGACAGCACCCATGCTCTACGGCTCATAGAACACCTCCCGTAACCTGGCTCCAGTAACCGCCGCTCACCGCGTCGAGGAACGCGGCGATCTCCTGGAGGCGAATGCGCCTGAACTCGCGAGCCAGCTCGCTTCGCGGCGGGTCGAAGGCCTCGGCCTTCACGAGCTGCTTGTATTCCACGTAGAGCCGCGCCACGCGCTCCGAGAGCTCGTCGCGCAGCCAGGTCAACGTGCGGTCCACGCGACCGAAGTGCGGCATCTGCCGTCGGTCGAAGATGAAGCGCGTCAGATCCCACATCGCGAAGGCCTCGATCACGAGGCCCCGCTCGCCGAGGCGGTAGAAGTGACTCCACGGCCAGTGCAGGTGCGGGAAGGCCCGGATCGAGACCGTGTCGATCCCGTTCGTGTAGCGCGCCCCGAGGTAGAACTCGGGGAGCATCGCCGCCCACGGCGCCCGGTTGCGGTAGCGCTGGATGTCGGCGAAGTCGAGCTTCTTGTGCTTGGCCACCTTCTTCCAGAGGTCTTGCAGGGACGGCATCCCGCGCAGGTGGTCCACGCGGCTCGCGGCCAGCCGTTGGCGCATCTGGGTCAGCGTGCGCAGCCGATAGATGCGGCGATTCGTGAGCACCCAGAGCTGGGTCGGATCGTTGTCCCAGGCGAGGATCCGGCGCGCCATCTCCTTCGCCCCGAGGTGCATGACCTTGCGCCACTCGGTCCCCGCGTCGTCGGTCATCCAGACCGCGTCGTCGGTCGTGCAATACCAGTAGTTCGCCGTGCTCGTGGCCTGCACCGAGGTCACCACCTGCCCGACGAAGCGCGGGCCGCGGCGCTTCCAGGTCCCCATCTCGCCGCCTTGCCACGAGGCGAAGAAACCGTCCCGCGTGCCCATCAGGCGTACGTTGTTCGGCCCGAGACTGATCCACTGCGCGTCGGCGCGCGGCCCCCAGGTGTCCCAATGGGTCGTGATCCAGTGTTTGCCCCCGTCGGGGCTGGCCATCGCGGAGCCGCCCATGGCCATGTGCACGAGCCCCGCCTGCTGCCGGTCAAAATAGAGGGCGCGGATGTACGAATCGTGGATGTAGTAGTTCATGTCCTTCTCGAGGCTCAGCCCCCGGTCCTCGGAGATGAAGAGCCCCTGGGCCGTACCGACGAGCAAGCGCCGCGGATTCGACGGGTCGGTCACCACGCTCGTCACCATGCGCTCGGCCTGGCCGGCCTTGCCCTGCCAGACGCGCTGGAAGCTGCGCGCCTTGTCCACCGAGAGGTAGAGCCCATCCACCGTGCCGACCCACACGCGGTTCTCGTCGTGCCAGTCCACCTCGATCCAGTTCACGTTCACGCTCTTCTCGCCCTTCTGGACGAGGAGCTGCTGCAGGTTGATCCCCGAGGTGTGCAGCCCCTGCTGGCGCAGCCAGCGCTGAAGGTGCGGCGATTTCCCCGGCAGCCCGAGCGCGTATTCCATGCGCGGGTCGGGGCTGCGCTCGCGCCCGTAGAAGAGCGTGCGCATCGGCGTGACGATGATCTCTTGCCAGGTCTGGCCGTTGTCGACGGAGCGCAGGAGCTTGCCCATCGACGTGCCGATCATGACGAAGTTCGGGTCCCGGTGGCTGATGCCGATGGCCGTGAGCTCCTCCCCGAAGCCCACGGTGCTGACGGGAAAGAACTCCTGGGCCGACGCGCGCGAACCGAAGGCTCCGACGAGGAGCAGCGCTGCCAGAGCTGCGACCGGGCCCCACCCTCGCACGCGCCGAGCCTCCCCGACCCCGCTCATTGGCTACACGAAACGGCGATCACGGCGTCGAGCTGCCCTCGCGCCCCCGGCTGCCCGACGATGCGCACCCAGCGCGCCGTCTTGAGCTGCACGCAGCTCAGGTCCACCGCGCGGTCCTTCTGGCTCCAGAACCCCGCGAGCTTGTAGTCGCGCCCGTCGGCGCTGACCCAGACCTCGAAAGAGCCGGTGCCGCCCGACCCGAGAGGGCAGCCGACCACCTCCACGTTGCTCGCGCTCGCCACCGCGCCCTCGAAGCGGAGGTCGTCCCCAGGCAGGTCGGTGATCTCCGATCCGAGCGCCACCTCCACCGAGGCGTACTCCCCGAGCTGGACCGCCTTCCCGTCGGGCTTGCCGACGCAGGCCTCCACCCCGGGGACAGAGCCCTCGCAGCTCGCGGCGGCGCAGCAGGGGCAATCCGTCGGGCAGTTGCCGCAGCTCTCGCGGAGCGGATCGCAATGGCCGTCGCCGCAGCTCGCCGGCGCGCCCGGCAGGGGCGGGGGCTCCGTCGAGAACTGACACGCCGAGCCGGGGCAGAGAACCCACCCGGCGAGAGCGCCGAGCACCAGCGCAGATCGGAACCGCACGGGGCGCAGCATAGCCAAAGCGGCCCGAGCCGCGCCAAGAAAAATCAACAGTTTGAGATCCCACACCTCGGCGGTGGCTCACCGAGTGGCCGCCGTGAGATCCCGACTCGTCCCTTTGGCCTCGGCCGGTTAGGTCCCGGAGGCTCCGCCGGTCGCCACCCAGCTGGCCACTCGATCCGCCAGAAGTGGGGTCTGCGCTCGCCCCCTACGCCGGGCCACCGTACCCCACCCACAGCACAAGGGGCCGGAATCTGGGCACATGGCAAGGGCGCTGGCCAGGCACATGGCTTGCTTTAGGAGACCCCGTGGCGACGGATCCTCGGAGGACATCGATGAGAGCGACCCTGGCAGGCTTGACCCTCTCCCTGACGGCATGCGGCCTTGGCGGCAGCGTGGGTGGTCCGCAGGCCCACGAGCCGGACCCCGTCGCCCCCGCGCCGTGGGTCAACCGCAAGCCGAGCCTCCACGTGGCCTCGCCGAGCGACATGGCCGTCGGGGACGAGCTCCTGCTCCTCGGAAACGACTTCATCCCGCGGGAAAAAGGGCGCGCCATCGTGGTGCTCAAGGGCACCTTCTTCGACGATCGGGGCGGGCAGTCGCCGGTGGACATCCAGAAGCCCGTGCGCCCGGCCAACGGAACGCGTCTTTCCTGGAGGCTCTGGCCCAACGTGGTCTTCCATCCCGACGGTAACCGCCTCGGCTACTTCCTCGGTCAGGTGCAGGTCATCAACGCCGCCGCCGACGGAACGCAGGAGATTTCGGACCCCTTGCCGGTACGCGTGCAGATCCGGCCCTCCTTGATCCCGCGCCTCGTTCGCCCGACGACGGGGGCCTGCCAGCAGGTGGTGGGCGAGACGCTGGGTGACACGGGCTTCACGGTGATGGTGGACGCTCTCGGGCTGCGCGCCGGCACGAAGGACGCTCCCCTGACCTTCACCTGGGCCTTCCAGCCCGATCAATGGAAGATCGTAAAAGGCTATGGCTCCTTCGACCCGAGCCGCATCGTCCCCGACAAGGGGGCCGTCGTGCTCGAGGAGCAGGTCATGAGCGGCACCGCCTCCGCCGTGGCGGATACCGGCAGCCGGCACTTCCTGGCCAAGATCGGAAACGACCTCCTCGGCGACATGACCGTCAAGGAGATCAAGACCCAGCCCGTGCCGGGCGCGGGCAACAGCTACACCGCGAGCATCGCCGTGGCCGCCGTGGACGCCTCGGGGAAGGCGGCGCGTCTGGCCATCCCGGTCGAGGTCTTCCAGCAGGTCGAGGTGCACTACGACGGCAGCGTGAAGATCGCCGAGCGCGAGGAGCCCCGCAAGGTGAGCGACTGCATCCCCGGCGGCCCCATCGGGACCAACGTGAGCTACCGCGAGGACCAGGCCGAGACCCGGCACAAGAGCGTCTCGCTGCAGGTGCACGCCGAAGCAGGGCTCAATATCGGTCTGCCGCCCAATAACCCCTTCATCGGGCAGCCGCACCTCAACGCCGGCTTCGGTACGGACGTCTCCGAGAGCGTTTCGAGCTCCAAGAGCAACAGCCTCGACATGAGCGGCCAGATCCTGCCCGGGGAGTGGGGCATCTTCTACCGCCAGGTCACCAAGCTCTACCGCATCGCCAAGCTCATCGGCCGCAACAAGTGCGGCGCGTCGGTGGAGCTTGGCGAGGCGATCCTGACCGACTGGGTCTTCACGCCGGAGCTGGCTACCGGACCGGCGTGTGCCCCCGAGAGCCGGCTGCCGAAGGCGGAACAGTTCTTGTAGGGAATATTGGATACCCGGCCACTGGAGTTGTCGCCACGCGGGCGCACCCGGAAGAAGGCCTAGGAGACGATCGAAATGATGCTGCGACGTTCCCATTCGCTACGCCTCTCGCACCTGCTGCTCGCGGCACTTCTCGCCCTGGCTCCTTCCTGGGCCATGGCTCGCGGCGGGCCCCGCGGCGGAGTGGACTACCAGGCTCGGCGGCAGCATCAGCTGACCGTGGCGCAGAAGCAGCAGGACTTCTTCGCCAAGCACGGCAACGCCAAGCAGTTCTACTGGTCGCAGGCGAATAAGCTCCGCGCGGAGGCAAGCGGCCTTCGGCACCAGGCGCAGCAGGCGAAGGCGGGCGGCAACCACGAAGCCGCCGCGCGCCTGTGGAAGCAGGCGAACGCGCTCGAGCAGGGCGCCGCGAAGGCCAGCGAGCACGCGAAGGCCGGCACGCCGGCCCCGCAGGCTCACGGGCAAGCCGCCCCGGTTCACGTCGCGACGACGCCGCAGAGCAAGAATCAGGTCAAGAAGCAGATCCGTAATCTCCGTCGGCAGGCGATGAAGCTCGCCCTCGCGGAGCCGCTCAAGGCTGCCGCGCTCATCGAGGAGGCGGATGGTCTGTCAGCCCGCCTGGCGAGCCCTGCCCCCGTGCAGCAGGTGCAGCCGCGGCAGACGCAGCAGGTGACGCCCGTCAAGAAGGCCATCGAGACGCGCCCCGTGGTGCAGAGCGCCAGCCTGCAGGGGCAGGCTCCGCGGCAGACCACGCGCGAGACCACGAAGGAAGAGCTGCACCAGCTCGTGGATGCCGCCACGCCGCGCGTGGACCGGCGCCAGGCCTCTCGCGAGTTCGACTTCTATAGATTGAAGGGCAAGGACGCCGCGGCGGAGGCCACTCGCCTCGAGGCCGAGGCCCAGAAGACGGGTGACCCGGCGCTCGCGCGCAGGGCACGGGCGCTGCGCGTGACGCAGGCGCGCGCCACCGATAATATGCTTCGCATCCAGCGCGAGGGGATTCTGGCCAAGGCCGCCGCCGCCGACGCGAAGGGCAACAAGACCGTCGCGGCGCAGCTCCGGGCCAAGGCCGCGAACCTCCAGAACCAGCGCAAGGCCCTCCGCTCGGGCATCCACGCGGAGGAGCAGCAGGTCACGGGCCTCGCCGACGTCGCGGTGGTGCAGCGCGCCGCGCAGGACCTGCAGCAGGGCAAGACGCGCCAGGCGGCGACTCAGCAAGGCGGCGCGCTCGCGCCCGAGGCCGAGGTGGAAGGCGACGCCGTGGAGCAGCTCACGCCGGGACAGCAGCAGGCGCGGCAGAACCAGGCGCAGGCGCCGGTCGGCCAGTCGCCCGACGCGGAGCTCGTTCCCGAGCAGTCGAGCCAGGCCGGCAAGCCCCCCGCGGCCCCCGCGCGCAAGGCCTCCCTCGGCGCGATCCGCGAGGCAGTGGGCAATCGCGAGCTCGGCGAGGCCTTCAAGCTCCTCCAGGCCTACGAGCAGCAGCACGAAGGCAAGGGCCCCATCTCGCGCATCAAGCTCGGCATCGCCCGCTGGGTCATGCGGCGCGGCGCGCAGCGCATCGGCGTCGATGCGATCCACATGAGCGAGGGCAGCATCGCGAACCCCGACGGTGAGCGCACCGCTGCCACGGACCAGCAGATCCGCAACGCGCAGCTCGAGTACACCAAGCAGGTGCAGCAGTTCGACGCCATGCTCAACGCCGGCCAGCTTCCCCCCGACGTCGAGCAGGCGCTGGCCGGGCAGTCCCAGGCGCGCCGGCAGTCCGTCGCCGACGGCAAGCTGAAGATGACCCCCGCCGCGCTCGACGCCGCGGACAAGAAGGACCGCGAGATGGCGATCCAGGAGGTCCGCAAGCAGGTCTACGCGCAGGTCGAAGCCGAGTCGCCCAGCCTCGAGCGGGACGGGTCGAACTACTACCACGCGCGCCGGATCCTGGACCACCTGCAGCAGAAGTCGGCTCGGCGAGGTCCGGTGGGCAAGATCGCCTCGATGCTGGCCGGCACGGTCTTCGGGTCCACGGGCCGCGCCCAGGGCAAGCTGAACCGCGAGCTCGTGGCCACCGCGGCGAGCTCCATGGGGCACGGTCCCGCCGGCATGCTCACCTACCGGTTGCTCATGCTCGAGGCCGAAGGCCGGGGCCTGAATCACCTGGGCAAGGCGGGGCTCCGCACCTGGATGAAGTACAAGACCTCCAAGTTCTGGGCGACCAAGGGCCTCTTCGGGCGCAACGGCGTGAACCGCGCGATCAGCAAGGCGCGCGAGATCGGCGATCCCGAGGGTGTAGCGCTGGCCTGGACGCTCAAGCAGAGCTTCGCGATGGACCGCGCCGACCATTCCTCCGCGGCCTTCAAGTGGAGCGACAAGGACGTGCGGCAGATGGAGAAGGACTACGCCGTCGCCCAGCTCAACATGGTCAGCAAGCTGGCGAACATCGCCTCCTGGATCGTGGACCACCCGCAGCAGGCGCAGATGCGCGGCATGTCGCCGGCCGATGCGGCCCGCTACCTTCGCATCGCGCGCCAGGTTCGCTCCGACATCAGCAAGTCCGAGGTGGGACAGACCATGCTTGCCGCCCTCGAGCGCGGGCAGGCGGCGGATCGGGCGGGCCAGGGCGTGAGCCTCGGACTGCGTAACGGCCTCAAGCTCGGCCTCGCCAGCCGCAAGCTGGACCACGTCGAGGGCCAGCTCGTGAAGCTCTCCCGCGGGAACCAGGGCTTCATCGGCTGGGTGAAGGGGCTGCCGGGCGCGGTGATCAGCTTCCCGTTCAAGCTGGCCAAGTTCGTGCTCTACAGCGTGCCCAAGTTCCTCACGGTGGATCAGTACCGCGCGATCAAGTACGGCCACGGCGGCGCGCCGCCCCCCGTGGACCTCCAGGCCTTCGGACCGTCGGTGGACAAGTACCTCCAGAGCCGGCAGCAGGCCGAGGGCGGTGGACCCGGGATGCAGGGCGGGATGGCGCAGGGCGGCGGTCACGCGGGTGGCCTGACTCCTCCGGACTTCGTGAACTGACACGTCTCTTCGGAATCCACGTCCGGATCCCTCCCCGCGCGTTAGCGGGCCCCGTTACCCCCCTCGACCTCCGCACCCTCGCTCGTGGGCCCTCGCTCGTGGGCCCTCGCTCTCGGCGACCGACTCGCCTCTGGCGTGCGTCCCGACACCGCCGAGCCGTCACCGTCGGTGCGCTCGGGTCAACTGGCCCGGCAGCCCTGGTGGCCACATGCCGCGTTTTGGACGTCGAGCTAGATCTCCCTCTTCATGATTTCAGAAACTTATGACCTCTCCCGCTTGGTATGAACCTTGTAGTACCTCGGGCGAGTACAACCGCCTGCAAGGCTGACCGAATGCGCTCACATGTGAAAGCAGTCCTGGTCCTGCTGGTCGGCGTGGTGGGGTGTGGCAGCGAACCCGAGTTGATCGAGGAGACGCCGCTTCCGGTGCGCGAGCTCCCGCAGCCGGTCCTGCGCATGGTGGCTCCGACCTCCATCTCGGCGGGAGCCGAGCTGAGCGTGCTCGGAGAGGGCTTCGCCGACCCCGGCATCGGCACCACGCGCCTGATGTTCGAGGGCACGTATCTGACCACCTCGGGGCAGTCCTATCCCGTCCGTCTCGAGGCGGCTCCCCGCTTCGTGAACCAGGGGATGGTGAGCTGGACCTTCGGACCCAACATCCCCTTTTCGTCGGCCGAGGACACGGGGCAATTCCGCGGGCACATCCGGGCCATCAACATCGGGCGCGACGGCCAGACGAAACAGGCCCCCGAGCCCATCCCGGCCCAGCTCCAGGTGCTCCCCTCGATCATCATCCGCCAGATGCGGCCGGCCGGCTCCGGCTGCCGCGTGGGCATCACCGACACCACCGAGAGCTCGCCCTTCGTCTTCGAGCTCAAGGCGGTGGGCCTAAAGAACGGCACCAACACCGCCCCGCTGCGCTTCGTCTACTCCTTCCTGAAGGAGCACTTCCAGATCACGGGCTTCCTCTCGGACCAGCTCGCCGTGGACCCCGCGGGCCTCTTCCCGAAGAGCGGCCCCGTCAGCCTGATCGACGACGTGCTGGACGGCTCCGTCAGCGTCCTCGGGGCCGGCGCCGCGCGCAAGCTCCAGGTCGTGAAGAGCGGCTTCAACCCCGGACTCGCGTCGATCCCCGCCGCGGCGGAGCGCCTCTTCGGCCTGACGCAGCTCACGACCGCCCCGCTCCCCTCCGTGACGACGGAGTCCTACGACGCCGCGATGACCGTGGTGGCCATCGACAGCCGCGGACAGACGGCCCGCCGCACGATCCCGCTGCGTGTCTGGTCGCCGGTGGAGGTGGACTACGACGGCCGCGCGGAGGTGGTGCGCAGCTTCGACCCGGTCCCCGTGACGGGCTGCCTGCCCGGCGGACCGATCGGACTCGACGTGAGCTACACCGAGCAGAGCACGCAGACCCTCAACCGCGCCTTCTCCGTGCGCGGCAGCCTGGGCGGCGGCTTCGACGTGAAGGTCGCACGCCTCAACGCCGAGTTCGGCATGGACGTGCAGGGCTCCGTGTCCTCGTCCGACTCGAAGAGCCTCTCGATGGCCGTGCGCATCCTGCCGAAGGAGTTTGGCGCCTTCTACCGCCAGACCCTGCAGCTCGAGCGTCGCGCCAAGCTGAAGCTGCATAGCGCCTGCGGCGACGCCGTCCCCGCGGGCGAGGTGGTGGTCACGGACTGGGTATGGTCGCCGGATCTGGGCAAGGGAAGAAGCTGCCCGCCGCTTCCCAAGTCGAATCTCCCGGCGGGTCAGCTCTTCAGACCGGTGCAGTAGTCGAGCCCATGCGGACCGCGCGCCGTATAGACCGGAGCCCCATGTCGCCCACGAATCGTCGATTCTCCCGCTTCACCGCCCTCGCCGCCGCCGCGCTCTGCGCTGCCGCGACCATCGGAGCCGCCGGCTGCGCTGCCGACGCCCCGGGGGGCGCCGCCTGGGATGCGGGCACGGCCGACGCGGGAGTGATGCGACCCGACCTCCCGGGACGCTGTTCGGCCACCGCCTCGCTCCCCGCGCCGACGGTGAACCCGATCGCGGGCCCCACCCAGCACGCGGTGCAGCCCTTCCGGGGCGTGGCGCTCGGGGCCTCCATGATCGTGGCCAAGGGGGGCGCCGGCACCTCCGCGCCGGTGCGCGTCTCCACCGACGGCAAGTTCTGCCTCGAGGTGCAGCTCATTGAGGACGCTCCGAATAGCGTCGTCTTCACCGCGCTCGACGCGCAGGGCTGCCCGGGGCCGAGCACCACGATCACCGTGCAACATCAGACCAGCCGCGGAAAGAGCGACAGCGGCGTGGTGCCGACCTCTACCGAGCCGACGAACATCGCGCTGAACGCGCCGGTGAAGATCAGCCAGACGCCGGACGACGGCGGCGACCCCGCGACCCTCACCGACGGAGATCCCAAGAAGGGGATCAAGGTCACCTTCTGGGACGTGGAGGCCAACGGCGCCTGCAACAACTTCGTCTGGGTGCGCCTCGACTTCGGCAAGAGCTTCACGGTGAGCAAGATCCGCCTGCGCTACCCCGACGACGTGGGGAACGACTTCGCCAAGTGCTTCTCGGTGCTCGTGGCCCGTTCGGCGAACGCCGGAGACCCGGACCCGAAGAACACGAAGGACTGGATCGTGGCGCACGAGGAGAAGAACGGCACGAAGGAGGGGAAGTTCGTCTCCTTCAACCCCGAGTCGGCGCAGGCCGCCGCCGTGCTGCTCTACGAGAACGACAGCCCCGGGCTGCAGGAGACCATCCGCCTGGGTGACATCGAGATCTTCGGCTCCGACCCCAACGTCGTCCCGGCCGCCGCCCCCGACCGCTGCGAGTAGGGGGCCGATCCCGAAGGCGCGACGCCGCCTGCCGGGATGGATCGCGCATCAGGGCTCGCGAGGCGCCCGGCAGGCAAGGAGCGCCGAGCACCGAAGCGGAGCAGCCTTTTCGCGCTGTGAGCATCGGAGCGCAGGCGCGACACCGCCGGCCGGGATGGATCGCGAGCCCTGCTACCTGCCCCGCTTGACGCCGCCGACCGCCTTGCTCATGTACCCACCCGTCATCGCGTCGAGGAGCCCCGTCAGCTCCTCGATGCGGATGCGGTTGCTGATCTTGGTCGCCAGATCCGTCGGAGGCCGGAGCACGTCATCGATCTGCATACGTCGACGGATGTAGTAGGTCGTCGTGACCTCGCGCACCACGCCGTCGAGAATACCGATCAGCGACTGTACGTCGAGCACCTCGGCGTTGAACACCAGGCGGTCCAGGATCCAGCTCGCCTGCACGCGGAAGCCCATGCGGTCGCCGTTGACGCGCTCGTCCTCCTTGAAGGGGAGGGTCGAGTAGAGCCCGTCGTCCATCTTGCGCAGCGAATGGGTGATGTCGTTCGCGAACTCGCCGCTGATGCTCGGCACGAGCGCCTTGAGCTGCGCGTTGCGGGAGAGCGATCGGATGCGCTGCGGGTCCACCTGGTAGTAACGGATCGCCGCCTCCTGCACCTGCCGCACCACCGGCTCGTGAGCGAAGTGGGCCAGGACCTCCTCCTCGGTCTGCGGCACCCGCGCGCCGGCCGGGAGCGCCACGAGCAGCGCAAAGACCACGACAGTTCCTCGGAACATGCGAAACCTCCTCATTCCCAGGGTTCGAACACCTTGGTATCCATTCCCGAGGGGCGCCCGCCACGCTGATAGCGCGCGAGGTACCCACCGGTGACGAAGTTCAAGTACGACTCGAGCTCCTCGAGGCGGAGCTTGTAGGCCAGGCGCACCCGCAGCTCCTTCGGCGGGTCGATGAGCATCGAGGTCCGAAGCCGCTGCCACTCGCCATAGAAGCGGTGCACGGCCAGGCGCACGTAGCTCGAGACCTCGTAGTTCACGCGATCCATGCGCCCGAAGAGCCACGCGTTCAGGTTGAAGACCATGTCCGACAGGTCCCACGAAGCCACCGCCCGCACGTCGTGGAACCGCCCCGTCAGAAACTCGCGCCGGAAGAAGGGGAGCGTCCAGTAGAGGCCCTCGAGCACGCGAGGATACTCCGACTGCCGCAGATACGTGTACGAGAAGTCCAGGCGTGGCACGAGCGCCTTGAACATCGAGCGCCGGCGATAGCGCAGGATCGCGTTCAGCTCCGTCCCCGTGTAGCGATGCGCCGCAAGGAGCACGTCGCTGAGCGACGGGGCGGTCTCGCCGCCGAGCAGCCGGTCCACCTCCGCACGCGTGCGCGCGCTCACTCGCTTCTCGCGCGTCTCCCGGGTGAAGCGCTGCATGCGGGTCACGGCGCGCGACCAGATCATCCACAGCAGGTCCGGATCGCTCGCGTGGCTGTCGAACCACTGCATGGAGCCGTAGGTCACGCCGGAGTAGATCACCTTCCAGGTCTCCCCCCCGTCCACCGACTCCCAGATGAACGCCCCGCCCGTATCCCAGTAGCCGGGCGCGTTCACCGACGGGATCTTGGTGTTGGTGACGGTCCAGAGGTGGCCCTTGTGCTTCGGGCACGCCCTGATGCGGATGGCTTCGTTGCCCGTCAGCGCGAGGCCTCCGAGGCGGTGCCAGTCGTCGGTCCCCCCCTTCAGGATGTCCGTCGAGGCGAAGAGGCCATCGAGCGTGGCGATGTAGCCCACCTTGGGGTCGAAGGCGTCCAGCTCCACGTAGCGCACGATGCGTGCCGCCGGATAGGTGGTGAAGTAGATCCAGTCCCAGTCCTGCCCGCCGTCCTTCGAGCGCAGCAGGCCGTAGTCGGTGGCCGCATAGACGTACTTCGCATCGCGCGGGTGGAAGGCCAGCCAGTTCACCGACCCGCTCCCGACCCCCTGGCTCGGACTCCGCGCGAAGTTCTCGCCCCCGTCCTTCGAGATGTACATGCCATCGCCGGTACCCACGAAGACCATCTGGTCGTTTACGGGGTGCACCGCCACCGTCAGGATGCTGCGCCCGGCGGGGTTGTCACCTTGAAAGGTACGCACCCAGATGAGCCCACCATCGTAGCTCTTGAAGAGGCCGAACTGCGTCGGGGCGAAGACGATCTTGGGGTTTCGCGGGTGCACGACGATCGGCCGCACCTCCGTGGGGCGCGTGCCGCGCATCAGCAGCGTCTGCTTGATGTTGATCCCCGAGGTGGGCTTGCCGAACTTGCGCACGATGAGCTGCAGCCGCGGGGCGCCGCCGGGCAGACCGATACCGAAGTTGGTGTTGCCGAGGCCGCCGCCCCCGCCCCCGGGGCCGATCGGCTCGAGGCGCATCTGCGACAGGTTCATCTTGGACTTGCGGTACTTCTTCTCGTGGTCGCCCACCGCGGCCTCGCGCGTGCCCGCCAGCGTGCTGGAGCCGAGGAGCGGGCGCGTCGGGGCGAGCCCCGTCGACGCGTGGACGGTGCCCCAGTCGGGCGCGTCGAGCCGATGCACGCCGAAGTAGACGCGCTCGCCGAAGTCACCGTAGAAGGGGCGCGTCTCGAGGATCAGCCGCGATTCGTCCCAGGTCTTTCCCCCGTCCACGGTCTTCCAGACGTAACCGTCGTAGGACGCGAGGTACGCCACCTTGGGATCGTGCGGCGAGACGGTCAGGGCGCGGAAGTACGCCGAGCGGATCGTGTTCGACGCGTCCACGTAGTCCACGTCGGGGGTCAGGCTTCCGACGCGGGTCGTGGGAGCCGGTGCGCTCGGCACCGAGGCCGGGCGGCCGGGAAGGGTCGGCAGGTCCTCGGCGGGAGCCGCAGCCGGCCAGAGGCCGAGCAGGAGAACGACGACCTCGAAGGTCCGGCTAGCGCGCCGAAAAGGACAGGGCTTCGATGGCATCGATGGTGGGGGCGCCGCCGACTTGCGGGTCGCGGCTCAGGCGCAGAAAACGAACGTTCGCGATGCTGTTGCAGCGATCGAAGTCGAGCAGCACGCGGGGGGGCTGCAGCACCGCCCGACAGTCCGGCACGGTCCCCGACGGCGCGCTGGGAAAGAATCCGGCCACGACGTACCGCAGCCCGTCTTCGCTGGCCTCCACGCGCACCAGCCCCGAGAGACTCCCGCCGAGGTGAATGGCCAGGTCAGGGGTCCCGACGCGCGCCACGGCGGTTCCCCCAACGAAGGCGGCGTCCAGCGTGCCGCACGCCGCGAGCTCCACGCCCCGCTGATCGGGCCGGCCCGTGGCGAGGGCCCCGCACGCCGCTCCGGGGCAGCGCTCGGGCTGTCCCACCGGCGTGCAGTGCGCCACGCTGGCGTACGGACCCTGCGGCGGCGCGGCCGCTCCGCCGTCGTCAACCGCGGGGGGGGAGGCCTGGCACCCCACCGTCAGGGCGAGGAGCACGAGCGCACCGGCCTGAGGCCCCATCAGCATGGCTGCGCACGTTATCGGCTCGACGGTGGCTTGGCAAGCGCGGGGACCGGCACGACCTCCCTCAGGGACAGGGGGAAGCGCCGTCGCGCGCAAGCACGGCGTCACGCGTCGACGCGCCGTCCGAGAGCCGCAGGTCGCGGCCCCCTCCGTCTCGCGCGCTCGCGTCCGCGGTGCGACCGTCGTGCACTCGACCGTCGCGCCGGCCACCGTCGGGGCACCGACCGGCGTCGCGGCCGACTCCCAGGTCGAGTCCTCCGGACATCGCGTCGCCGGGGGGCGGCAGGCTCCCCCGATCGCCGCCCTCCGCGGCGTCGACCGCGCCGCGCGCGTCCCTCGCCGTGCCATAGCCTGCATCGCCGCGCGCCAGAGCCCCTCCGTCCTCGGCCCCCGGGATAGGAATCGGCGTGGCCACGCAACCCGCGCCGGAGCCCGCACCGATCGCGAGCAGGAGGAGCCCGAGTCGCCAGAGCCGAGCCTTCACGCGTCTACCCGCCCTTCCGCGCGTCGGCCACGCGGCCGTCCCGCGCCGCTCCATCCGCGGCACTCCCGTCCTTCGTTCGCCCGTCCACCGCCGCGCCATCGCGACCGCCGCCGTCCCGCCGACCGCCATCTCTGCCGCGCGCGTCTCCCAGGCCGCCGTCGCGCACCGGTCCAAGGGCGTCGCTCCGCGGCGCAGCATCGGCGCCCGGCTGAGCGGCGCCATCCTTGCCCCCTCCCACACCTCCGTCTGACCTGCTGCTCGCGGGCGCGTCCACCCCGCGGCTGGCGTCCGACAGGAGGCCGATCCCGCCATCGTCGGCCCCCGGAATGGGAATGGGCGTGGCGGTGCAACCGGCAGCCGCACCGAAGAGCCCGAGCACGATCAGCGCGAAAGTCCAGCGACGCACGGCCATTCCCTCCGCAGCTAAGCTAAGCAAGTCCTTTGCCAAACGGAATCCGGCTCGATGGTAGCACGACCCCTGACAATTCAACGACATGCGGTGCCGGGGTCCGGCGTGGATGTCCCCTCGGGAGAAGTCCCTGGCACAGAATGGCACAGCCTCCGGGCAGCTCCGTCACCACCTGCGCGGCCCTACTGAATGCCGTAGTCCTTCAGCCTCCGATAGAAGGTGCGCCGCGGGATCCCGAGCGCCTCGGCGGCGCGGCTGCGGTTCCAGTTGTGCGCCTCGAGCGCCGACAAGATCTCCCGTCGCTCCGCATCCGAGCGCTCGTCCGAGGTGGAGGGCGCCGGCGCCGCGCGAGAGACCTCGGCCACCACCGGCGCCTCGAGCGTGAAGTCCCGCGCGTCGAGCACCGACCCCTCGGAGAGCACGACCGCGTTCATCAGCGCGTGCTCGAGCTGGCGCACGTTTCCGGGCCAGGTGTAGCTCATGAGCGCACGCAGCGCCTCGCGCGTCACCCGCTTGCGCTCCGTCTTGAGCTGGCCGGAAAACCCCTCCAGGAAGTGGTCCACCAGCAGCGGGATGTCCTCGGGCCGCTCGCGAAGCGGGGGGAGCCCGATGCGCACCACGTGGAGGCGGTAGAAGAGATCCTCGCGAAAGGTCCCCTGCTGCACGAGCCTGCGTAGGGGCTTGTTGGAGGCGGCGATGACCCGCACGTCCACCTGCAGGTCCTGCTGCCCTCCGACGGGGCGGATGGTCTTCTCCTGCAGCGCGCGCAGCAGGTCCACCTGCATACGCGGCGGCATGTCCCCGATCTCGTCGAGAAACAGGGTCCCGCCGTGGGCGTTCGTGAAGAGCCCCTTGCGGTCCCGGTCGGCGCCCGTGAACGCCCCCCGCACGTGCCCGAAGAGCTCGCTCTCGAGCAGCGTCTCGGGGATCGCCGCGCAGTTCACGGAGACGAGGCGACCTTTCACGCGCTCGCTGGCCTGATGGATCGCCCGCGCCACCATCTCCTTGCCCGTCCCGCTCTCGCCTTCGATGAGCACCGGGACGTCCGTGACCGCCACCCGCTCCACCAGGTCGAAGACCCGCTGCATCGGCTCGCTCGCGCCGATGATGCCGAGCCGCCCCTTCTGCCCGCCGATGCGGCGCTTCGTCTCGGCCAGGTCCCGCTGGGCCTCGGCCAGCTCGTGGGTGCGCTTCTCGAGCAGCCGGCCGCGCTCCTCGGCGAGCTGCTCGATCTCGCGCTTGGCCTGCTCGAGCGCCTTGGTGTTCCGCAGGTTCTCCGCGATGAGCCGCGCATTCGTCAGCGCAATGGCCACCTGGTCGCCGAACGCCACGAGCAGCCGCTGGTCCTCCGGGGTGAAGCGTCCCGTCTGGAAGCGGCTCTCCATGTAGAGCACGCCCGCCACGGTATCCCGCGCGTGGATCGGAATGCAGAGCACCGATTCGAGCTGGAGCTCCGCCACGCTCGCGTACTCGGAGAAGCGCGGATCGTTGCGCGCGGAGACGGTGATCACCGGCTGCCCCGAGGAGATGACGCGCTCGGCGATGGTGCGGCTGTAGGCGCCGCTGCCGCGCTCCGGGTCGATGTTGCGCGCCACCTCCACCGCGAGCTCGCCGGTCGGACTCCGGAGCAGCAGGAAGCCGCGCTCGGCGCCCGTCAGCTCCACGGCGGCGTCCATCACGAGCCCCAGCAAGCGCTCGAGGTCGAGCTCCGAAGCGATGCGCCGGTAGATCTCGAGGAGCCGGTAGAAGCGCTCCTGCGGCGGATGGCTGCGCGGCGCCTCGTCGGCGGCGAAGGTAGGGAGCGTGGCTGCCAGGTTGACGTCGTGGTCCCGCGTTCCTGCCTGCATCGTTCGCCCGAGCTCCGTGAGTTGGTCCTTGGCGGCCGCCTTGCGCAGCGCGCGCCGCCAGGGGTCCTGGAAGAAGGCCGCCTGAACCTCGGGCGGCAGCTCGTGGGCCATCGAGCGGAGGATCGCGGCCCCCTCGCGAGCGTGTCGCCCCGCGCGCTCCACCTGACCGCGAGCCCCCTCGAGCTCGTGCGCCGCCCCGTGGCACTGCCAGAGGAGCTCCGGTGACTCCAGCGCACGGGCCTGGTCGAGCGCCCCCGCGAGAGCCGCCGCGCTCGCCGCCTTCTCCTCCGCGCTCCCGATGCGGGCCACCGCGCGCGCCCGCAGAGTGACGGCCCGCACCGCGAGGTCCCCGAGCTGCTCGAGCGTGACCTCGCGCCCCGCCCGGTCGAGCGCCTCGCGCGCCGCCTGCGGCTCGCCCACGAGGAGCTCCGCCTCCGCAAGGTCGAGGAGGGCGTCCGCCGCGTCTCGCTTCTGCCCCACCTCGAGGTAGAGGCGCCGCGCCTCGTCGATCTCCCGGCGCGCCTCGTCGAGCCGGCCGCGCCGCGCCTGCCAGATCCCCGTGAGCAACACCGCGAGCGCCTCGCCCCCCGGGCGCCCGAGTCGCCGCATGAGCTCCCGCGTCCGCGCGAGGCTCACGCGCGCCTGCTCGTAAAGCCCCAGCTTGAGCTCGAGGTAGGCCAGGTTGCAGCGCGCGTTGGCTTCGTTCTGCTGCGCCCCCATGGCGGTGAAGAGCCGCGAGCTCTCCTCGAGGTGCTGCAGGCACGCCGCGTACTCGCCGCGCTGCAGGTGGTACGCCGCCAGGTTGAAGCGCACCGCCGCCACGCGCTCCACGTCGCCCACCTCCTGGGCGCACGCGAGGGCCGCGCCGTACCGCTCGGCCACCCGCGAGAAGTCTCCCCGGCGCGTATCCACCGCCGCCCAGCCGTTCAGGATGTTCGCCTCGGCGCGTCGGTCCCCGCAGGCTCGCGCGTCGGCCAGCGCGCGCTCCATCGTCTCCCCCGCCTCGTCGTAGCGTGCGAGCTGCCCGAGAGCCCACGCGCGTCGACGACGGAGGTCCGCACGCGAGAGGGCGTCGGGGCGTCCGAGCGACGCCTCCTCTCGCTCGAGAGTCAGCGCCCGGTCCACGGCCTCGAGCACCCCCTCGTGATGCTCGAGCGCCGTGAGCACCGCCGCCTTCGCCGAGAGCGCCTGGAGCCGCTCCGCCCGCGTGAGCTCCCGGGCCAGACTCTCCTCGAGCACCGCGAGCGCGCGCTCCGCCTGCCCCTCGGCGCGGTAGACGCGCGAGAGCGCGATGGCCGCCTCGGTCAGCTCGCTCCCCTCGGCCCCCTCGCACGCCAGCTCGAGCTCCTCGCGCGCGCGTTCGTAGTCGGCCGCCCCGCGATAGAGCTCCCCGAGCTGGCGCCGCGTCGCCCGCAGCGAAGCGGCCGGCTGCGGCAACGCGACCGCCGCCTCGCAGAGCTCGATGGCGCGCTGGTGCGCCCCCACGGCCCTCAAGCTGGCGAGGGCGCGCTCGAGGTGCGGCGCCGCGAGCGCGAACACCTCGGCGCCGAGCGCGTGACGCGCGCACTCGACGGGATTGCCCTCGCCGCTGCGCTCGAGCAGCTTGAGGGCCGCGCGGTGAAGCGCAGCCCGGCGCTCCCCCCTGACCCACCCATAGATCAGGCGCGACGCGGGCCCCTGCCGGAAGCCCCACGCGCCGTCGGGGTGCCGCAGGATCCACTCCTCCGCCTCGAGGCGTTCGAGCGGCAGCCCCACCTGCAGCTCGCGCCCCGTCTCCGACGCCGCCTCGAGCAGCGCGAGCAGCGCCATCCCCGAGCTCGGCCGACCGAGGACCGCGAGGGCCGCGAGCACGGCTTGCTCGTCGCCGGAGAGCTCGCCGTAGCGCCGCGCGTAGACCTCCTCGAGCCCCCGCGGCGGCGCGAGCTTCTGCAGGTCGGGACGCGGCGGCCAGCCCGCCTCGCACAGCCGCCGCAGCACCTCCATCGAGAAGAGGGGGTTGCCGCTCGTGAGCTGATGGATCCGCTCCGCGAGCGCGGCGTCGCTCCTCCCCGAGGCCACGGCGAGCATGCGCGAGAGCTCCGCCACCGACAGCGGACGGAGCACCACCTCCGGCGGTTGACCGAGCCTGTCGCGCACCCCCTCGTCGGCGCGGTAGCCGGCCACGAGCAGGACCGGTGCGCGCTCCTCCAGAGTGTGACCGAGGTAGCGCAGCGCCGCCTGGCTCTCGCGGTCCGCCTGGTCGGCGCCGTCCACGAGCAGGAGCAGCGGCACGCGGCGCGCGGCTGCCGAGAGGAAGTCGCTCATCTGCTGGTAGAGACCGTAGCGGTCGGCCTCCCCCGCCGGCGCAGCGCGTGCGGCCTCCTGGCCGAGCGGGGAAGCGAGCCCCACGAGCCCCGCCACCTGCGCCAGCAGATCGGAGAGCAGCCCGTAGGCGCGCGGGTCCCCGGCCTGGAAGTCGCCGCGGATCACCTCGACGCCGCCGAGCTGACAGCGCCAGGCCAGCTCGCGCAGCACGGTGCTCCGCCCCGAGCCCGGCTCGCCGGCCAGACTCACGAGCGCGGGTCCCCCCTCGAGCCGCACGATGCGGCGCCGCACCGACACCTCGAGCGCGCTCTGCGCCTCTTGCAGGTTCTCCCCGGGCGGGGGCGGTACGAAGAGGCGCTCCTCGACGCTGGCCGACGCGCCCCCGAGGAGGGTCACGACCTCGCCGAGCGCCAGCGCCACCTCGGCCGCCGAGGGATAGCGTTGCTCGGGGTCGCGCTCGGTGAGCCGTGCGAGCACCCGGTCCAGCTCGGCGGGGACCTCCCGCTCCGGACTCGCCTGCAGGACCGGCCCGTTCAGATGCCAGGCCACGAGCTCCCCGAGCGTCGCCTCCGGCAGCGGGAGGTGTCCGACGAGCAACTGATAGAGCGTCACCCCGAGCGCGTAGAGGTCCGCCCGGCGGTCCACCTTCGCCCCGCGCAGCATCTCCGGCGAGAAGTACGCCGCGGTGCCGCTCGTGCCGCTGATCTGCCCCTCGCCGCGCACGAGCCCGAAGTCGATGAGGTGCGGCCTCCCGTCGGACGAGACGATCACGTTGGCCGGCTTGAAGTCGCCGTGCACGATCCCCGCGCGGTGCAGGATGTCCAGCACCTGGGCCGCGCGCTGGCAGACGAGGCAGAGCTCGAGCACCGACCGGTCGCGGCCGTACGTGGCGAGGTCCTCGCCGTCGATCAGGTCGCGGGTGAAGAAGTACCCGGGCCGGCCGAGCGCCCCTTCGAGCCCGCTCTCCGCGGGGAAGCTGCCGAAGTCGTAGACCCGCGCGAGGAGCGGGTGCCGGAGCGTGGCGAGGACGCGGAACTCCTGGCGGAGCAAGCCGAGGAGCGTCTCGCCGCGGTCGTCCCCGAAGAGCGCCTTGAGGGCCAGCTCGGGCCGCGGCTCACCGGCGCCACGGAGATCTTCCACCCGGTAGACCGACCCGCCGCCCCCCGCGCCCAGGCGGCGCAGGATGCGGTAGCGATTGCGCAGCACGACGGAGCCGTTCGATCCGGAACCCATGGTCTCCACGAGCTTACCGGCCGATCGTGCCGCCGGGCAAGGCACACCTTGGCACGTGCCACGGAGGGCCTCCCCCGCGGCACAGGCGGAGCAGCGCGCACGCCTCCCGGGTATGCATCCTGCAGGGCCTCGGTCCCCGATGGAACAGTACGCCGCCGCGATCCCTCACGACCACCTCGTAGCGTCGAAGTAGGCATGCGACTCCCGCTGGCTCCCACCTTCCACGAAGAGGCCGAGCGCTACGCCCTACGCTTCTGCTGCGAGGACTGCGCGCACTTCGACCCCGACGAGAACGCGTGCGCGCACGAGTGGCCCGACGACGAGCACCGCACGGCCTTCTACGCCGACCCGGCCTGCGACCGGCTGGTCTTCTGCAAGGAGTTCGAGCTCCGATAGTGTGGCGCCACGAACGACGGGCCCCCAGAGCGCCGATCGGTTTGGCCGACCGAGTGAAATCGTCGAGATGCGAGCAGCGCAAGGCGCGACGAGGGAGCATATCGGGAATATGTGACCGAGGAGCAACGCCGCGATGCGACGCAGATCGGCGATTTCACAACCGAGGTCAAACCGTTCGGCGCTCTAGCAGGCGTGCGCCTCGCACGGGCTCCAGACGCAAGAGGGGAGGCACCACTGCCAGCCTCTCTGGCCCCCGGCCGAGCAGCAGCGAAAGGTCGTCCCGTTGTTCCAGGCGCACGCGGCGCCGGACTTCTTCACGCAGGCCCGCTTGCAGTTGGTGCTCGCGTTGCACCCCTCGCGGCTGCAGCTGTCGCAGGTCGGGTGCGGCCCGGAGCAGGACGAATTGCACGCCCCCGGCACCCACGCCCCCCACTGGCAGTCCTGCCCGCATTGCCGCGTGGGCGTCTGCTCCGAGCAGTCGCCGCACTCCTGCGCCGCGCCCGTCTGCCTCTCGCCCGGGGTGCACATGCAGGGAAGTGCGGACTGGTCCGCACGCACGCCCCGGTCGACAGGTGGCAGGCCATCCTGCGCTCCCCCGTCGCCGAGTGCCGCGGCGTCGGCACCCGGGATGAAGCCGTAGAGATCGGCTCCGCCGGCCCGCGTATCACCGAACTTGCCGCTCCCCCCGTCGGTGACGGATTCCACGCACTGGTTCGTCAGCACGCCCGAGAGCTCCCCGTAGCGCCGTCCGGAGGGGCACGCAGGGTCGATGAAACCGCAGTAGCCGGTGGCCTCGCAGAGCCCGAGCTCGCTGCCGCGCTTGCACTGGGTTCCGTCGGTGCAGGTGCGGGACGGCAACGAGGCCGGGCAGCCGGCGAAGAGCGCAGCCCCGCACGCGAGCAGGAGGGCCGAGAGCCCCGTCGGCGACGCGCCCGGAGCGCGACGAGGCGGCCCGGCACGCGAGGCCTCCCTCGGTGAGCTGACGCGTGACACGATCAACGTATTCTACCGCGGATCGACCCGCAGACGAGCTACCAGATGGTCTTTGGCCCCTTCTTGAGGGCGCGCTTCTGGGCCGGCGTCACGTCCTGGGTCACCGTCTCCGCGTAGCGGCCCCACATGAGCTGGGCCTGGGTCACGCGGTTCGGCAGATACACGCCCGGGTCGGTGCGGATGAAGGTGTGGACCTTGAACTGCCCCTGCTTCCCCTGCACGCGGAAGGTGGTCACGAACTTCTCCTCGTGCTTGCTCATCCCGGCGGTGCCCTGGAGCAGCCCGAGCTTCTCGAAGGCCCGCATCTGCCCGAGCGTGAAGCTCTTCTGACCGCGCATCATGCGCCGGTAGGAGCGCTGCATCGCCGTCGCCTCGCCGTCGGTCATCGGGTTCTTCACCCGCGCATCGGCCACGCCCGCCTGCAGGAGCAGGCCGGCCGCCACGAACATCACGAGCGCGCGCATCTTTCGCATGGTGCGATCTCCCTTCCTCGTCCCGGAGGACGAGGTGCTTCGAGACAGAGGGCCCCTCGAGAGGGCCGACGTCCCCGGTCATGGTGGTCTTGGGTTGACGAGGCGCTGCTTAGCGAGAAGCGCGCCAGTCGAAGGGGCCCGCGCGAGGCACGCCGCGGCGCGGTACTGGCTAGGGAAAACCGAGGGTGGAGGTCTCTCGGGGGACCGTCGCGGCCACGCGATTTCGGAGAGGCACGCCGGTTTCACGAGAGCGAGAGATCGCCCCGACGCGCGCGTTGCCCGGCCGCCGTTACTTGCTCTTGTCGTCCTCGAGCTTCTCGCGGATCAGCTTGCGGAGGAGCTCGCGCTCCTTGTCCGTGAGTTTCTCGCGGGAGGGCTTGCGCGCGCGCCGCCCGCCGCCGTCTCGCGCGTCGGACTCCGGGCCCCCGTCCCGTCGCAGGACCTCCCCGGCCTTCTCCTTCACCCCGTCGGCGAGCTCCTGCCCCTCCTTGGAGTCGGCGATGGCCTTCACGTGCTGCCAGATGGTCTTGCCCCCCATCGGCACGGCCACGGCCACGTAGACCAGCCCCCCGAGGAGGGCGACGGAGACGAGGGCTCGTACGAGGGAGAACATCGGGGGGACTGCTACGGCGCTCCGGCGCCTACTGCGACCGCTTGAGGATCACGAATTCCACGCGACGGTTCTTCGACCAGGCGTCTTCGTTATGCCCCTTGTCCACCGGGCGGGTCTCGCCGTAGCCCTTGGACTGCAGCCGCCCCGCCTCCACCCCGTGCTCGACGAGGTAGGTGCGTACCGAGGCTGCACGTCGGTCCGTGAGGTCCAGGTTGTAGGCATCCGCCCCGCGCTCGTCGGCGTGGGCCTGCAGCTCCACCAGCAGGATCTGCGGGTTCCCCTTCAGCGTGGCCACGATCGCGTTCAGGATCGGGTAGCTCATGGGCTTGATCTTCGCGCTATCCGTCTCGAAGTAGATCTTGTCCAAGATCTCGATGCGACCCTTGTGCACGATGACGCGCCCCTTGTCCGGGCAACCGTCCTCGTCCTGGTAGCCGTTGTAGGTCTCCGGCTCGTTCGGACACTTGTCGTCCTTGTCCAGGATGCGGTCCTTGTCGTTGTCCGGGTCCGGGCAGCCGTCCTTGTCCTCGAAGCCGTCCTTGTCCTCGGGGTCGTTCGGACAGAGGTCGTCCACGTCCAGGATCCCGTCCTTGTCGTTGTCCGGGTCCGGGCAGCCGTCCTGGTCCTCGAAGCCGTCCTTGTCCTCGGGGTCGTCCGGGCACTTGTCCTTGTCGTCGGGGATGCCGTCACCGTCCCGGTCGAGCACGTCCGCCTCGGGGCAGCCATCCTGGTCCTCGATGCCGTCCTTGTCCTCGGGCTCGTTCGGGCACTTGTCGTCCCGGTCCAGGATGCCGTCGCGGTCGTTGTCCGGATCGGGGCAGCCGTCCTCGTCCTCGAAGTCGTCGAAGTCCTCCGGGTCGTCGGGGCACTTGTCCACGTCGTCCTTGATCCCGTCGCCGTCCCGGTCGCCGATCGAGGGCTCGAAGATGAAGCCCACGAAGGCGCGCACGTCGGGGGAGCCGAACTGGTAGTTCGCGCCACCGCCACGGAGCCCGCGCCCCGCGCCGAAGGTGAAGTACGAGTTGCGCGCCAGGTAGAGCTTGAATCCGCCGAGGACCTCGTGCGCCGAGTTGTACTTGTCGGCCTTGGCGAACCCGTCGAAGCCCGTCTGCCCGATGAGCTCCGCCACGAACGCGAAGCGCTTGGGCACGATGGCCACCGACGCGCCGATCCCGTAGTGCAGGTTGTGCGTGTTCTCGACGAGCGTGCCGGTGCCGCAGTCGGCCTGCGCCGGCGTCGCCCCCGTGTCGCACTGCCGCGTGTCGCGCCAGCTCGAGTTGCTGCCGAAGCGGAAGCGCGCGCCCACGTTCAGCGCGAGGTGCAGCCGGCCGCGCCAGAACTCCTTGTCCAGGATCACCGACGGCGCGAAGCCGAAGCGCCCCGACCCGAGAAACTTCTCCTTGTCCCCCGTCGGGAAGGAGAAGGAGGTCACCACCGCGAGACCGACCGGGTGCTTGGAGGTGTTCAGGATGCGGCCCTTGAGATGCAGCGCCAGGTCGCCTGCCCCCTGCGCGTCGATGCTCCCCGAATCGCCGCCGCCGCTCGGACCGCTCGGCTGCGTATCCGGATTGGTGTCCCCCTTCCAGAACGTGAGCGGCATGCCGAGCCCGATCTCGAAGTGCTTGAACAGTCCGAGCGCGGCCTGCAGGTTGCCGGTCACCATGTTGTCGATGGCGTAGCGGCTCGGGATGTACTGGTCACTCCCGACGGCGCAGCTGTTGAACCCACCGGCGGTGCACCAGCGGCCCGCGGCGGCGTTCCCCTCGAAGAAGAGCGGGCGTCGCGCGTAATTGAGGATGAGCCCGAAGCTCGGATCGAGGTGCCCGAGCACCTGCGAAGCGTTCAGCGTGATGAGGCCCTTCGAGTCGATCGCCGGTCGAAAGAGCTGGATGTCGACCGGACCACCGGAGCGCTGACCGAGGGCCGTGGCGGCCTCCAGCGAGAGTGCGAGCGCCACAGCGAGGCCGAGCCAGTGGGTACAGCGAGCACGCATCAGGTCCTCCAGTCCGAGTGCCGACCCAGAACAACGCGCCGGGAAACTTCGGGATCTCCGCTACCTAGGCCCACTTCTTCACTAATTCCCGTTTACTACACCGCCTTACCTCGTGTCAACTTTCCCAGGCGGACAAGCAGGCGAGGACATTATGAAAGCCCTCGATCCCGGATCCCCGCTCACGGGCCGCGCGCCTCGGGATCGGCCGTTGCCCGGAGCGGCGCCCGTGGGTCATTATCCCTAATCCCGGTCCCCCTCCCGAGGTTTCAGCGAAGCCCCCCATGATCGCGCTCTCCAGCTCCCTGTGCCCGACGCCGAGCCCACCCCGCCAGCTCCTCGAGCACTGGAAGACGCGGCGGCGGGAGACGGCCCTGGCCCTGGCGCTCGACCGCCGCCTCCCCCCCGCGGTGCAGCGCGAGCTCGTCGAGCTGAGCCTGCCCGGGGGGGTCCTCGTGCGAGAGCTCGCCGTGCCTGGCGAGACCGCCCCACGCCGCCCCGCCCCGCGCGCCACGAGCGCAGACCGCGGCGAGCGTCGCGCGGCCACCGAGCTCTGGCGCGAGCTCGTGGCCTTCGCCGCCAGCCGCGGCGTGGTCCGGCTCGTGGCCTCCCCCGAGCCGCTCGACCTCTCCACCGACAGCATCGAGGCGCTCCGTCGCCGTTTCGCCTGCGCCGAGCCGCTCGAGCTGGAGGCGCTCGAGGACGAGCGGGCCGCCCGAGCCCAGCCCGCCCTCGACGGCTGGCGCGGCCTCCTCGACGGCGTGCTCAAGCAGGCCACCGACCTGGGCGTGACGCTGGCCTTCCTCACCCCCACGGTCTGGCCGCACCAGTGCCCGAACGGCGAGGAGCTCGGACGCCTCGCCGAGGAGTTCGCCGGCGCGCGCCTCGGCACCGTGCACGCGACCGACTGGGCGCACGCCCGCAGCGCCCTGCTCGGTGAACCGGCCACGAGCGCGCCCACCCCGGCCCCGCTCTTTGCCAGCACCGCGTCGGGGCTCTGGCTCCCCCTGCCCGCCTCGGCACCGGCCGCATCGCCCGCCCCGTCGCAGCGCGCCGCCTCTCCCACCGCGCCGCACGATTCGGCGCGCCTCGCCGACGCCTGCGGCCTCAGGCTCCGCCTCCCGCTCGGCACGGGAGAGCTCCCGCTTCCAGCCGCGCTCGAGCACCTCCCCGAGACAGGAGACCGCGTGCTCACCTTCGATACGGCCTGCACCGCCGCCGAGGTCGAACGCAGTCTGGGCTTGCTGGCGTAGGCGGCCGCGCGAGAGCAGCGTCGGCCGTTCGGCTGGCTGGAGCGAACTATTCGAGGGTCACGCCGTTGCGTGCGCACACGCTGCGCAGCAGGTTGCGCTGGGCGGCGTCCAGCCGATCGTAGGCCTTCTTGGCCTGCTTGGCGTTCTTCAGGTAGCACGACGACGCGCCGACGATCTGGAGCGCCTGCCCGCTCGTCGGCGTCTGCTTGAGCACCAGCTTGGCGAACGCGATGGCCTGGCTGTGGTGCCCCGCCACGTACGCGCTCCGCGCCTGCTCGAGCGTCTTCTTCGCGTCCACCGCCGGCTGCGGCGGCGTCTCCGGCTCCACCTTCGGCTGCACGAGCGGGATCCGCTTCACGGCGATCTTCGGCCGCGGCCCGCGCTTCGGGCGAACCTTCGCCCCACCGTCGTCGCCGCCCGGCGTGCCGGGTTCTTCCCCTCCGGGGTCCGCTCCCGTGCCGGGCCGCGTGGCGACCGCGCCGCAGTCGCGCACGTTCGCCTCCGCCTCCGCGTCGTCGGGGACCAGGGTCTGGATCTCGTGCGCCTTGGCCTTCGCGGCGTCGCACTGGCCCTTCTTCGCCAGCTCCTTCACCTCGGGCAGCGCCTGCGCCAAATACTTGGTCCGCGCATCCTTGAACTCGGGGTCTTCGCCGCGCTTCTTGTGGTAGAGGCTCTCGCTCGGGATCTTGTTGTAGAGCCCGAGCGCCTTGGCGTACTCGAGGCTCGTCACCGCCTTGCGCGCGTCCTCGTAGAGCCGCTGGGCCCCGTGTTCGCGCTGCGCCTTCTCGCAGTCCGTCTTGGCCTTCGCCTTCTGCCCCGGAGCGAGCTGGCCGCAGTAGGTGAGCGCCTCGGACCAGGCCTCGGCAGCCAGCGCCGCGGTGATCTTCGGGATCAGCTCGCCCTGCGCCCCCGGGGCTTCTCCGCCCCGCGCCGAGACCTCGTGCCCCGCGTCGGCGGCCGAGGGTCCGCCGCCCGGGGCGAGGACACGCCAGAGCACGACACCCACGCCGGCCACGGCCAGCAGCGCCACGCCAATCCACAGGCCCCCGCCGCCGCGCCCCCCCTTGCTGATGTCCACCACGGTCGCGTCGCGGGCGAAGACGAAGTCCTCTCCCGGCGCGACGAACCGCAGGCGCACGTGCCCGAGGTCGATGAGATCTCCGCGCCGGAGCTCGACCTTGCCGTACTCCTCGCCGTTGATGCGCACGCCGTTCGCGCTCTGCAGATCGACGATGGTGTACCGCCCGTGCTCCTCGACGACGCGCGCGTGGTGCCGCGAGATGGACCGGTGGTTGACCGCGATGTCGTTCTCGTCGGTGCGTCCGACGACCATGACCGGCTTGTTGAGGAGGAACTCGAGCCCGGCGAAGTTGCTGGAGACGCAGACCAGGCGCGCCACGTCGTCGGGCCGCCGCACGGGCTCCCGCATCGTGACGGCCGTCTCGAGGTCGGCCACGTCGGGGGTCTCGCCGGGCGCCGCCCCGGGCAGGCGAATCGGCTCGGTCGTGGCGTGCGCGCGTTCGACCTCCCGCGTGCTCTCGCCGTTGCCCCCCTCGACGGAGACCGTCCCCTCGACCTTCAGGCCGAGGACGTAATCGCCGATCTGAATCCGATCCCCTTCGGTCACCGCCACGCGACCGGAGATGCGGTTCCCGTTGACCTTGATGCCGTTGTAGCTCTCGAGGTCCTCGATGAAGATCGCGCCGTTTTGTTTGACGAGCTTGGCGTGACGACGCGAGACGTTCCGCTCCGTCAGCCGGATGGTATTCCCCTCCTTCCGGCCGATGGTGATCTCGTCCCGAATGAGCGGAACGACGGTGGTCTTCCCCTCGTCGTCTTCGATGATCAGTTTGATCATCTTTGGCCTAGCGTCGCTGGAGGAAGCCTGCCGTACGTCCTCGATCCGATGCTGCTCGATTTCGGCAATATAATTTAGGTTTTAACCGTCCGCCCTGTCAAGGCCCATGACCCACACGAGCCATGACCCGAGACAGTCGAACGAAGAAGGGCCCCAACTGGCGCACGTCGCCGCTTTCGAGGGCTTCGATGGTCGCGGGCAACGGGTGTCCTATGATGACGGCCCAACCGCGTTTCCGCGCCACGCTCACCGCGTCCCTCAGTCTCTTCCTGATACTAACAGGATCCGGGGGATCATCCAAAAACACATCGCGGGTCACGCACGGAGTCCCTCTCCGACGGGCCACGACGCAAATCCGGCTCTCGGGCGTGGTCCGCGAGTCCAGGAACCAGAGCCCCGGACGAGGCATCGCGACGAGGAGGCGCCCGAGCGCGGCCTCCGAGCGGCTGAATGCCGAGCCCATATGGTTGTTGACCCCCACCGCCTCCGGGACCCGGTCCAGACACTCCCGGGCCGGCCCTTCGATGGGCCCCGCGCGCCGCAGGACCACCGGCTCGTCGCTCTCACGGGCCGGGTTCTCCGGCTCCAGGGGCAGGTGCAACAGGATTTCCCGGCCGTGGGCGACGAGGAGGCGGCGCGCCGCGACCGTCTCACGGGCGTGCGGCAGCACCGCGTAGCTCGCGTCGAAGCGGAGCGCGAGGAGCCGCTCGAGCGCGGCGACTTCCCGGCCCACGTCGTCGATCACGAGGGCGAGGCACGGCGAGGCGGGAGTGCAGAGGGGAGCCGCCTCGCTCTGCCCGGCGGTCGTGGGGCGCGGCCAGAGCGCCACGCCGAGGATGGCCAGGAGCAGCACGCCCGCCGCCGCACCGAGGGCGCCCTGCAGAAACCTCGCGCTGAAAGGTGGCCGGCTCACGTCTCCCGACGCTACCACCGGCCCGCCCGGGGCGCGAAAAACGTCCTACCCGCCGTTCGCGCGAAAGATCTCGGCCGCCCGCAGGTAGTCGATCGCGGTCTGTAGCTGGAAGTCCGCCAGCCGCGGCGTGGTCTCGCCCTTCGACGCCAGGGCCTTGCGCGCCTGCTCGTTGCGCAGGTGCCCGCGCAGGTCCCGCTCGCGCGTCACGCGCTCGGTGCGCACCACCGGCGCCGAGGGCTGCACGAGGATGTCCGGCTCGATGCCGTGCTCCTGGATCGACCGCCCCGCCGGCGTGTAGTAGCGCGCCACGGTGAGCTTGAGACCGGACCCGTCCTCGAGGTCGATGATCGTCTGCACGGACCCCTTGCCGAAGGTGCGCGTCCCGAGCACGGCGGCGCGTTTGTGGTCCTGCAGCGCCCCCGCGACGATCTCCGAGGCCGACGCGGAGCCGCCGTTCACGAGACACACCACTGGGAAGTTCTCGAGCGTCCCCTTCTTCTGCGCGCGCTCCACCTCGACCATGCGCCCGCCTTTCCCGGTGGTCTTGACGATGATGCCGCCGGGCAGAAAGAGGTCGGCCACCTTGATCGCCTGGTCCAGCAGCCCCCCCGGGTTATTCCGCAGGTCGAGGACCAGCCCGCGGAGCTTCCCCTTCTTCTGCAGCTCCTCGACGGCGCTCCGCAGGTAGGCGTCGGTTCGCTCCTGGAAGCTCTTGATGCGCACGTAGCCCACGCCCGGCGCGAGGAGCTTCGAGGTCACGCTCACCACGCGGATGAGGTCGCGCACCAGGCTCAGCTCGAAGGTCTTCGCGCCCCGACGGAGCTTCAGCCGAATGCGCGTCCCCCGCGCTCCGCGCATCGAGCGCACGGCCTCCTCCATGCGCAGGTCGCGGCTGCTCTTGCCGTCGATCTCCAGGATCTGATCTCCGGACTGCATCCCGCCCCGGTGGGCGGGCGTCCCCTCGAGCGGCGAGATCACCGTGAGCCAGCCGTCCCGCACCTCCACCTCCACGCCGAGGCCGCCGAACTCGCCCTGCGTCTCGGACTTCATCTGACGGTATTGATCGGGGGGCATGAAGACCGAGTGCGGGTCGAGGCTCTCCAGCATTCCCTTGATGGCGCCGTGCACGAGCTTGCTGTCGTCCACGTGCTCCACGTAGTTGTTCTCGACGTAGGTCAGCACGCGCGCGAAGAGGTTGAGCTTGCGATAGGGGCTGTAGCTCCTCGGCAGGGCGCTCGCGGCTCCGAGCAAGAGCATCGCCACGAGCGCGGCGACCACGCCGCCGCAGAAGAAGGCCGACCCACGGAGCTTGCGCATCAAACCCTCCAGAGAATGCGGTCAGTATAGTAGATCGCAGGGGGAGACGCCCGGCGAGGCCCCAGGGGCCCTTTGGCGGGTTAGCGCGCGGCGAGCCAGGGCGAGGGATCGAGCGCCCGCTGGCCTTCGCGGAGCTCGAAGTAGGCCGCGGGCAGGCCGCTCAGCGGGTCGGTCCCCGCCAGCCCGAGCGTCCAGCCCTCGTCCACGTGCGCCCCGGGCTTGACCTGCACGTGACCGAGGAGGCCGTAGACCGTGTAGTAGCGACCCGGGTGCTCGAGCACCACGAGCTGACCGAGCCCCGCCATCGGCTGCGTGACCCGCACGGTCCCCGCGGCCACCGCGCGCACCGGCGCCCGCGACGCGGGGCGGAAGATGAGACCGCTTTGCAGGGCCGACAGGCCGCTCTCCCGATCCACCGCCTGGCCGAAGCGCCCCGCGATCGGCCCCGCGACGGGCCGGGGGAGGCGCCCCTTCTGCGCGAAGAGGCTGCTCCGCCCGAGCAGGCGGTACCCGAGGCGCTGGATCGTGTCGAGGAGCGCGCGCTCCCGCGCCCCGAGCTGGCCGAGGAGAGCCTGTCGCAGCCGACGACTCCGACGGACCTTGGCGAGGAGCCGCTTCTGCTCCTGCTCCGCGGCCTCGAGCCCCGTCCGCTCGCGCTCGAGCTGCGCCACGAGGACCGTCCGCCGCGCCTGTTGCTCGACGAGCTGCTTGCGCTCCGCGGCGAGGAGCGCGAGCTCGCGTCGATAGGTCCTGAGCTCCTCGACGTCCTGACTCACGAGCCGGGAGAAGATCGTCGCGCGCTGAAACACGTCGCCCGCGCCGGAGGCCTCGACGAGGAGCCGCAGGCTTCCGCCGCGCGAGAGGCGGTAGAGCGTGCGCAGACGCTTCTGCAGGAGCTGCCGCCGCTCGTCGAGGCGGCTGGCGAGCGCGGTCATCTTGCGCACCCCTTCGGCGAGCTGATAGCGCACGAGCTCCTCTTGCTGCCGGAGCTCCTCCAGGGCGGCGCGGCGGCTCGTCACCTGCTGCGCGAGCTGGTCGAGGGCGGCGAGAGACGCGCGCTCCTTCTCGAGCAGCACCGTGAGCTCGGCCGCCGAGGACGCGCGGCTGGAGAGACAGAGCGTCGCGAGGACGAACGCGACGGCGCGCACCCTCCGCACGTCACACCTCAAGGTGTCGCCCCACGGCCAGCCCGCTGCCGAGCACGCCGAGCAGCGCGGCGCCGCCGATCCCGACGAGCAGCTCCGGCGCGCCGAAGAAGGCGAGCGGCGTGTGGCTCACGAGCGCACCGAGAGCCTCCGCCACGCGCGGGGCGGCGCTGCGGAAGAAGGCGAAGAGCACCCCCCAGGCGAGGAGCGCCGCGCAGAGCCCTTGCAGCGCGCCCTCGATGAGAAAGGGCATGCGCACGAAGCCGTCCGTCGCGCCGACGAGCTTCTGGATCTCCACCGCGTCGCGCCGCGCGTAGACGCCGAGGCGAATCGTGGTGGCCACGACGTAGAGGCAGGCGGCCATCACGAGCAGCGCGAGCACGAGTCCCGCGTGCCGTACGAGGCCCGCGAGGGTCCCGAGCTTGTCGGCCCACTGCCCGAGGTAGTCCACCTCCGCCACGCCCGGAGCGCTCGAGAGCACCGCTAGCAGCGGCTGCAGCCGTTCGCGGTCGAGCCCGGGCTGGAGCCGCACCTCGAGCGAGGCGGGGAGAAAGGCCGGGTCCACCTCGGAGAGGAGCTCGGCGCGCGGCCCGAGGCTCTGCTTCAGCCGCGCGAAGGCCTCGGCCGAGGTCACGCGGCGCACCGACTCGACCTCCGGACGACCGGCGAGCAGGCGCTCGAGAGCCGCCGCGCGCTCGTCGCCGGTCCCGGAGCGCAGGGCCACGCTGAGCTGGGTCCCCGCCCCCCAGTGATGCGTCAAGCGCCCCACGTTCAGCACGAGCAACGCCACGCCACCGAGGAGCACGAGGGTGACGGTCAACGTCCCCGTGGCCGCGAGCTGCACGAAGGGACCGGCCTGGATCCCCCGCAGCGCCTGACGCAAGAAGTACGGGAGCTGCCGCATCAGGAGGCCACCTCGAGGAAGGCCGCCAGGCCGAGCGGCTCCAGGGCCGGGCGAGGCCGCGACACCTCGACGGGCGCACGCGCCCCGGCGAGCACCCCTTCGACACGACCGGCCGCGAGCTGGATCACGCGCGTGGCCGCCGCGTGCTCGACCACCATCGGGTCGTGCGTCGCGAGCACCACTGTCGTCCCGCGCCGCGCGATCTGGTCGAGCAGGTCCAGGATGTCGTGCGACCGCTCCGGGTCCAGGTTCCCCGTCGGCTCGTCGGCCAGCACGATGGCCGGCTCTCCGACCACCGCGCGCGCGATGGCCACCCGCTGCTGCTCGCCGCCCGAGAGGACCCCGACCCGCGTCGGGGCCGCGTCCGAGAGCCCCACGGCGGCGAGCGCCTCGAGGCTGCGCCGCCTCACCTCGCGGCCCCCGAGGCCACGGATCTCGAGCGCCACGGCCACGTTCTCGAGCGCGGTGCGCTCCTTGAGCAGCTTGAAGTCCTGAAAGACCACCCCGATGTTGCGACGGAGGTACGGGATCGATCCGCGCCGCAATCGCGAGATGCTGCGCCCGGCGAGCAGAATCTCGCCCTCGTCGGGGCGTTCGGCGGCGAAGATCGTGCGCAGGAGCGTCGTCTTGCCCGCCCCGCTCGGCCCGGTGAGGATCACCAGCTCGCCCTTGCGGATGTGGAGCGTCACGCCCTTGAGCGCCGCCACCTGCGACCCAAAGGTCTTGCTCACGTCCCGGAGCTGGATCATGTCCCGGGGGTATCACGCGCGCGAGGCGTGGGCAAAAAAATGGCCGCTTTGGCCCACCCCGGTAGAATCGACCGATGCGCCGCGTGCTCTGGCTCGTGCTGATCGTCGGTGCCGCGGGCTGCCGGCGCCCCGGCGCTCCGACGGGAGGGGCGGGCAGCGCCGCGGGGCCGACCGAACGCACCGCCGCGCCGCCGATGGACCCGGCGGTGGCCGCCCTCGAGCGCCGGGTGCGGGAGCTCGAGACGCGCGGGACTCTGCCCGACGCGAAGCGGGTGGCCGAGGCGCTCGCCGCCGTGCCCGGACGAGACCTCCGGGGTCCCGCCGGACCACCCGGGCCCCCCGGACCCTCCGGACCGGCAGGCCCCCGCGGAGAGACCGGGCCCACGGGGCCCACGGGGCCGAAAGGGGAAGCCGGACCGGCCGGGCCGACCGGCGAACGCGGTCCTCCAGGGCCCCAAGGACCGCAGGGGCTGCAGGGTCCTCAAGGAATCCAGGGCCCAGCGGGGCTTCGCGGACCCGAGGGACCGGAAGGGCCCGCCGGCGGTTACGGGGACAAGCGCCGGGTCTACGGCGTCTCCGCGCAGCTCAGCCTGGGACCCGGCCTGTCGGGCGCCGCCCTCGCCGCCTGCCGCGAACCCCGGGATCTATGGATCAGCGGGAGCTGCTCGGCCGACCCTGCCTGGCTCGGCGCGCTGAATCAGGCCGGAGGCGCGGACGTGGAGACGCCGGACCGCGCCGCCTCCTGGCGCTGCGAGTACCGGAACCTTTCGACCACGGCTCCCCTCCGCATCACCGCGCGCGTCTTCTGCCTCGCGCGTCGTTAGGGCCCCGAAGTATCTCGCCCTCTCCGTCGAGCGCGCGCTGAACGTCACCCGATCGTCACCGACCGGCTCGGCCGAAAACATTTTTCTTATGACGATTTATCACTGCATCCGGTCGAGCTGCGCCCCGCCGAGCGTTTCGAGTCGCGCCGCCGCCTCCGCGCCGCGCGAAAAAATGGTGCGAACTATCCCCAGCCGATCTCTGCCCGGTTAAGCTGCGGAGCTTCCATTCGCTTTGCGCAGCGACCCACAAACTTATCCACAAGGAACACACAAGCCGTTGGGGCCGCGGGCGCAGCTTGCCACAAGATGTAGTGCAAAAAATATTGACGGGTGTGATCCAGGGCAGTACATCAGGACCAGGCCACTTCGGCCCTCCAAACAACACGTTCGAGACCATAGAATCCAGCGCTCCGCGTCGCGGGGAGTGCTGCATCGGGATCGTTTTCCGTCGAACCTAGCGGGAGGAAGCATGCTGGAGAAGCGGACTGAGACAGTGGGAAGCGACAACGGCCGCAGCGTGAAGGGCGAGCAGAAGGAACCGCGCCGTGCGGGTCTCCGGATTGAACGCTACTTCACCACGGCGGGAGTCGACCCGCTGGACGAGGTGGAGTGGGAAATTCGGGACGCGATGATCTCCGGCGCGGACGGCGAGGTGGTCTTCGAGCAGCGGGGCGTCGAGGTCCCGCGCTCCTGGTCCCAGATGGCCACCAACGTGGTGGTCCAGAAGTACTTCCGCGGCGTCCTGGGCACGCCCGAGCGCGAGCGCAGCATCCGGCAGCTCATCACGCGCGTCGTGAAGTCCATCACGCGGTGGGGGACCGAACAGCGCTACTTCGCGAGCCCGGCCGACGCCCAGACCTTCTCCGACGAACTCGCGTACCTGCTCGTCACCCAGCGCGCCTCGTTCAACAGCCCCGTTTGGTTCAACGTGGGCGTGGAAGAGGCGCCGCAGTGCTCCGCGTGCTTCATCAACGCGGTGGACGATACGATGGAGTCGATCCTCGAGCTGGCCAAGACCGAGGGGATGCTCTTCAAGTGGGGCAGCGGGACGGGGACCAACTTCTCGTCGCTGCGTTCCTCGCGCGAGCACCTGGCCGGCGGCGGGCTCGCCTCGGGTCCCGTCTCCTTCATGCGCGGCTTCGACGCCTTCGCGGGCGTGATCAAGAGCGGCGGCAAGACGCGGCGCGCCGCGAAGATGGTGATCCTGAACGCCGACCATCCGGACATCCTCGAATACATCTGGTGCAAGGCGCGCGAGGAGCGCAAGGCCTGGTCCCTCATCGACGCGGGCTACGACGGCTCGTTCACCGGCGAGGCCTACAACTCGATCTTCTTCCAAAACTCGAACAACAGCGTGCGCGTCACCGACGAGTTCATGGAAGCCGTGATGAAGGACCGGGAGTGGCACCTGCGCTCCGTCACCACCGGTGACGTGGTGGAGACCCTCCCCGCGCGCAAGATCATGCGCGCCATCGCGGACGGCACGCACCAGTGCGGCGACCCCGGGATGCAGTTCGACACCACGATCAATAGCTGGCACACCTGCCCGGGCACGGCGCGCATCAACGCCTCGAATCCCTGCTCGGAGTACATGTTCCTCGACGACAGCGCGTGCAATCTGTCGAGCCTCAACCTGCGCAAGTTCCAGACGGAGACCGGCTCGCTCGACGCGGCGGCCTTCCGTCGGGCGGTGGGCGTGATGGTGCTGGCGCAGGAGATCATCGTCGACAACGCGAAGTACCCGACGAACAAGATCGCCATCAACAGCTACAAGTACCGGCCGCTCGGCCTCGGCTACGCGAACCTGGGCGCGCTCCTGATGAGCCGCGGCCTCCCCTACGACAGCGACGCAGGCCGGGCCTACGCGGCGGCCGTGACGGCGCTCATGCACGGCGAGGCGAACCGCATCTCGGCGCTGGTCTCCGCGGACCGCGGCCCCTTCGAGGGCTACAGTCGCAACGCGCAGCCCATGCTGGCCGTGATGGAACGGCACCGCCGGAACGTGGACCTCATCGACTCGGCTTACGTCCCTTACGATCTGATGGAGACCACGCGCCAGGTCTGGACGGACGTGGTGACCCTCGGCAAGGCGCACGGCTACCGGAACGCGCAGGTCACGGTGCTGGCTCCGACGGGGACGATCGGCTTCATGATGGATTGCGACACGACCGGCATCGAGCCGGACATCGCGCTCGTGAAGTACAAGAAGCTCGTCGGCGGCGGCGTGCTCAAGCTCGTGAACCAGACGGTCCCCGAGGCGCTCGACCGGCTCGGCTACAACGAGCAGCAGGTGAAGGGCATCGTGGGGCACGTGGACGACAAGGGGACGATCGAGGGGGCGCCGCACCTGCTCGAGGAGCACCTGCCGGTCTTCGACTGCGCCTTCCAGCCGCAGGGGGGGAAGCGCTCGATCGGGTACATGGGCCACATCCGGATGATGGCCTCGGTCCAGCCCTTCCTGTCGGGGGCGATCTCGAAGACCGTCAACATGCCGCAGAACGCGACGGTCGAGGACATCGAGGACGCGTACCTGCAGTCCTGGCGGCTCGGGCTGAAGGCCATCGCGATCTACCGCGACGGGTGCAAGCGGGCGCAGCCGCTCTCCACCGGGAAGGACCAGCAGGCGGAGGCCGAGGCGCAGAAGCTCAAGGGGCCCCCGCAGGCCGTGCGCCACAAGCTGCCGGCGGAGCGCCGGAGCCTGACGCACAAGTTCAGCGTCGGTGGGCACGAAGGCTATCTCACGGTCGGGATGTACGAGGACGGCCGCCCCGGCGAGATCTTCACCGTGATGGCCAAGGAGGGGAGCACGATCAGCGGGCTCATGGACAGCTTCGCCACGGCGATCTCGCTGTCGCTGCAGCACGGGGTGCCGCTCACGCTGCTCGTGGACAAGTTCTCGCACACGCGCTTCGAGCCGTCGGGCTACTCCGACAACCCGGCCATCGGCTACGCGAAGTCGATCATGGACTACATCTTCCGGTGGCTCGGCACGAAGTTCCCCGACGGACGGTACGCCGAGCAGCAGGTCCTGCCGGGGATCGAAGCGCCGGCTCCGGCGGCCCCGGCGAGCCCGCCCGTGCAGCTCGAGCTGGGCAAGCCCTTCGTGGCCGAGATGGACGCCCCTCCCTGTCACGAGTGCGGCTCGATCATGGTGCGCTCCGGGGCCTGCCATAAGTGCGTGAACTGCGGCGCCACGAGCGGCTGCAGCTAAGACCTTCCCCTGCCCGAGTGGCCTTCGCGGCCACGCGCGGCCTCTTCGGCCAATGGTTCCAGACGCCACTGCCCTCTCGAAGTCAGAGAGGCGCCGCCGCCGGGCTCTGCCCGAAGCCCGGGTCATTCCGCCGATCGTCCTCTGGCACGAGCGTTGCTCACTGCCGTGCGCACATCCACCCCGGCAACCAGGAGGAGCGCCATGGCGCGCGGCACGTTCATCTCTTCGAAGCTCAGGCTCTGGCTCGGACTCTCCATGCTGTGCCTGACGCCCGCCTGCGGCGGCATCGGACCCGAGGACGGAGTCGAGGGGCCGGAGGGGCAGCGCACCGTCGCTCGCGCTCTCTTCTACAAGCTGGACGGCGTGGCGGTCGACGTGGACGACGCCAAGAAGTACGACGTGAGCTGGGACGACAGCTACAACACCGGGCCCGCTCCCGACGTGGATGGGACCGTCACGATCGGCTACTACGACAAGACCCAGCCCCTCGGGGGCATGGAATTCAGCGCCTACCTTCCGGTGGTGAAGGACAGCTACAACCCCGAGTGGAACTTCACGAGCGACAAGACGCTCACGCGCGAGCACCTCAAGCAGAAGGAGAGCTGGCCCAACCGCATCAGCTGGAACTTCCTCTCGAACGACGAGGCGTCGCCGCGGGTCCGTCTCACCGCGCAGGACCGGGACCTCTGGTTCTCGGGGAGCGACACGATCGACACCTGCCTCGCCAAGATCACCCCCGACCTTCTCGCGCAGGTGGACGTACCGGCCGACGCGAAGACCCCCTGGGCCGGCTGGATCACCGTCGAGGGGAGCAGCTGTGTCAACTCGTCCTACACGGGTAGAATGATCCGCTTCCGCATCCACCTGTCGCCGGCCGACGCCGTGGTGCAGACCGAAGACGGTCCCCGCTAGGCCGAGTCTCCCTCGTCGCCCGCGAAGCTCCTCGCCGCTCGCTGAGCTCCCTCGCGCCAGACCGACCCACGCTCCTCGGGAACTTCCTCCTTCGTCCGGTGTCACGTCTCACAGCGCCGGTCTTCCGAAGGAGCCACCATCATGGGTTGCCTCGAACGTCGCCCCGCACGCGCGGGACGAAGGGTCGTGCCCTGTCTCGTCCTCGGGTTCGCGATGGTCGCCACCAGCGTCGAGGCGCCGATGGCCGGGCCCGCCAGAGCCGCGCTGCCGCCACGAGCCGCCGTCGGAGCCCACGTCGTGGGACCGCGCGTGCTCGTGGCCGGGGGACGGGCCACGCTGCGGGCGCTCGTGCACTGGAGCACCGCCCCCGAGGTGAGCGGCGCGCTCCCCGGCGCCACCGCCGAGCTCGCCCTGCTCGACGGAGCCGGGCCACCGCGCCCGCTCGCTCGCGCGGTGACGGACAGCCACGGCAGCGCGCAGCTGGCCTTCCTCCTACCGAACCTCTCGCCGGGCGACCGCCAGCTCGTGCTGACCGTCTCCCACGCCCTCGGCACCGACCGCCACCAGGCCACCGTCCGCGTCATCGCCGGCGCACGCGTGCTCCTCGCCACCGACAAGCCGCGCTATCAGCCGGGCCAGACGGTCCACCTGCGGGCGCTGGCCCTGCGAGGGCAGGACCTCCGCGCGCTGGCCGGCCGGCCGATGGAGCTCGTGGTTCGCGACCCGAAGGGAAACCTCGTGCACCGGCATCGAGGCCCCACCTCGCGCTTCGGCGTCGCCTCCACCGATTTCATCCTGGCCGACGAGGTGAACCTCGGGGACTACCGGCTCGAGGCCGTGCTCGACGGTCTCGAGGAGTCCCGCGCGACGAAGGCGGTGCGCGTAGAGCGCTACGTCCTGCCGCGCTTTCGCGTGGAGGTGGAGAGCGAGCGCCGCGCCTACCGCCCCGGGGAGACGGTCCACGGCACCGTGCGCGCCCGCTACTTCTTCGGCAAGCCGGTCACGGCCGCCCGCGTGAAGCTCGACGTGTTCGAGAACCGCTCCGGCGCCACGGTACGTCAGACGGTGCCGCTCGGCCCGACCGACGCCGAGGGACGGCGCCCGTTCCGCGTGATCCTGGGCTCGCGGCTCTCGGGTCCCTCGCGCGCCTCGCACGAGGTGCGCCTGGTGGCCACCGTGGTCGACACCGCGCAACAGGAGGAGGCCGGAGACCTCTCCCTGCCGGTGACCGACGAGCTGCTGCGCGTGAAGCTCCTGCCCGAGGGGCGGGCCCTGGTCCGCGGGGTGCGTAACCGCGTCTTCGTCCTCGCCGGGTATCCCGACGGCCAGCCCGCGCCCCGCACCTCCGTCGAGCTGCGCGTGGGAGGGCGGCGCCTGCTCGCCATGACCGACGAGCTCGGCACGGCTACCCTCGAGGTCACGCCGCCGCGTCCTCCAGGCGCCACCACGCTCGCCCCCCGCACTCTGCGCCTCGAGCTCGCCGCCACCGACCCGCGCGGCGAACGCGAGCAACGCACCGAGGAGCTCCCCGTGGTCGACGACGGCCTCCTCGTGCGTCCGGCGAAGTCTCTCCTCGACCCCGGCGAGCCGGCCCAGGTGGAGGTCCTGGACGGCCTCGCCCCGCGCCGCACGCTCGCCCACCTGGATCTGGTGAAAGACGGCCAGGCGATCGCGAGCACCAGCGCCCCACTCGTCGCCGGACGCGCGCGCCTGACGCTGCCGATCCCGCCCGAGACCTCCGGGCTGCTCGAGCTCCGCGCGCACGTCGTCGGCCCCAAGGCCCGTCGCCGGAGCCACACCGCGCTCCTCTACGCCGAGGCCGCGACCGAGCTCCGGGTGACCGCCCGGGCGGATCGGTCGGTCTACCGTCCCGGCGAGCGCGCGCGCATCCACTTCCAGGTGGTCAGCAGCCGCACCAACGAGGGGACCGAAGCCGCGCTCGGGCTCCTCGCCGTCGACGACGCTCTCGTGGCGCTCGGCGGCCTGGACCGCACCGACGCGCGCCTCTTCTTCGCCCTGTCGGAGAGCGCCCGCCGGGGCTCGGCCGCGACGAGCGACCGCCCGGGGGGACGCGATCTCGCGAGCTGGCTGGCCGACCGCTCGTCGGCCGATCGGAGACGCCGCGCGGTCCAGCTCCTGCTCGCGGCGGTGAGCCCGGAGCGCAGCTCCCTCTGGGAGACCGACCCGTGGAGCGAGCGCGCCGTCCGCTGGCGCGCCCAGGCCGGCCGGCTGACCCACGCCGTGCGGACTCTGATGGAGCGCGAGCCCGTCGGGCGCGAGACCCCCAAGGGCTGGCGCTTTCGCGCCGACCTCGTCCGTCGCCTCGTGGCGCTCGGGCTGGCGGATAGCAGCGCCGCCCTCGACCCCTGGACCCGCCCTGTGCGCCCCTGGCACCTCCAGCAGTTCGACGCGCACTTCACCTTCGCGCGGCTCGCGGACGCCCAGGCCTCCCGCCGCCTCTCAGCTCTCTACGAGGTGCTGCAGGACCGCTGGGAGTCGCTCTCCCTCCCGCGCGAACGCGTCCCCCGCCTGGCCCGCCGCTTCTGGCCGGTTCGTCTGCCGAAGGAGCTCGTCTCGCGCCTCGGCCAGGTCGGCAAGCTGCCCTCGCACACGCTCCTCGACCCGTGGGGACGGCGCTACGAGATCCGCTTCGACGCGCAGACCTTCTACAACCCCTACGGCTCGAACCTCGTCTCGCGCTACGTCATCTTCTCGCGCGGCCCCGACGGGCTGCCGAACACGCCGGACGACGTGCTCCCCCCGGGGCCTCGCCGGACCGACCCACGCATCCTTCGCGACCCCCAATCCCCGCGCATCAACCTCGCGGCCGCACCGATCGTGCGCCAGCTCCTGGCCGGCCAGGCCTACGGACGCATGAGCGCGGGGAGCCTCGGCCTCTACGGCGTGGGCGCGGGGGGCGGTGGCTACGGGCGGGCCTTCGGCTACGGTGGCCTGGCCCTCGCCGGCGCGGGGGGGATGCCCGACCGTGTGCGAACTAACTTTCCAGAAACATTGTTCTGGAATCCAGAGATCATTACCGACCGCCAGGGGCGCGCGACCGTCGAGGTCCCGCTCGCCGACAGCATCACCACCTGGCGGCTCTTCGCCACCGCCTCTTCCGCCGACGGCCTGCTCGGCCAGACGGAGCTCCCCCTGCGCGTCTACCAGGACTTCTTCGTGGAGCTCGGGCTCCCCACCGCGCTCACCCAGGGCGACCGGCTGAGCGTGCCGGTCACGATCTACAACTACGTCAAGCAGCGCCAGCGCGTGACCCTGCGCCTACGCGCCTCGGCCGGGATCTCTTCGCTCGGACCGCTCGAGCAGACGGTCGAGCTCAAACCCGACGAGGTGGCGGTCCGGCACTTCCCCGTGGAGGCCCGCGGCCTCGGTTCCCAGGACCTCACCATCGAGGCGCGGGGCGCCGCGCAGCACGACGCGGTCCGGCGCAGCACCCGCGTGGAGCCCGACGGCCAGGAACGCGTCGCCAGCCGTTCGGGGGCGCTGACCCGGGAGGTGACGCAGGAGGTGACGCTCCCCTCCACGGCCATCGCCGGCACCGCGCAGCTTCGTCTCACCATCTCGCCGGGACCCATGAGCCAGACCCTGGAGGGGATGGAGGGGATGCTTCGCATGCCCCACGGCTGCTTCGAACAGACCTCATCGACCCTCTACCCGAACCTGCTGGTCCTCGACTACCTGCGGCAGGCGCGGAAGAGTTCGCCCACCATCGAGCGCAAGGCCAAGGAGTTCATCTCGGCCGGCTACCAGCGCCTGCTCTCCTTCGAGGTCCGAGGGGGCGGCTTCTCCTGGTTCGGCAGCGCCCCCGCGAACCGCATCCTCACGGCCTACGGCCTGATGGAATTTTTCGACCTCGCGCGCGTGCACACCGTCGATCCGCAGGTCATCGCCCGCACGCAGGAGTGGCTCGTCCGGCAGCAGCGCAGCGATGGAAGCTGGGGGCCGGACAGGCAGGCCATCCACGAGGGCGTGACGAACGAGTACGCCCGGGATCTGCTCCGCATCACTGCGTACATCGCGAATGCGCTCCAGCACTCGGGGTACCGGGGCCCTGCCCTGGCGCGCGCCTTGCGCTACGTGACCTCGCGCGCGGAGCAGGCCGAGGACCCCTACACCCTGGCACTGCTCGGCACGCTCCTCGGCCCCCGCGGCGGAGGCGTTGCGGGTCGGGTTCTAGACCGCCTCTGGGCCCTCCGGCAGGAAAACGAACGTGGCATCTATTTCGAGGGGCCGCGCTCCAGCCTGACCTACGGGGCGGGCAAGAGCGCGCTGCTCGAGGCCACGGCGCTGGGCGCCACGGCCTTCCTGGCGGCGAACCGCGTGAACCTGCAGACCGGCCGGCTCATGGACACGCTCGTGGCCAGCAAGGACAGCTTCGGGAGCTGGCACTCCACGCAGGCCACGATCTTGTCACTCAAGGCCCTGCTCCTGCAGCAGCGCTTGCAGCGGGCCCGGGTGAAGGGGTCCGTGGAAGTGCTGGTAGACGACACGCTGCGACGGCGCGTGACGCTCGACGGCGAGGACACCTCGCACGTGGTGGAGCTCTCGTCCCACGTGCGTCCGGGGCGTCAGCGGGTCACGCTGCGCTTCCAGGGCGAGGGACGGGCGCTCTATCAACTCGTCGCGCGTCACCACGTCCCCCGCACCGACCGGGCTCCCGCTCCCGCACCAGGGCTCCAGATCGCCACCCGGCTCGCGCAACCGCGCATCCAGCCGGGCCAGACCACCACCCTCGAGGTCAACGTGGCCAACACCAGCCGTCGCGCGGTGGAGATGCCGCTCCTCGCGGTGGCCCTCCCGCCGGGCGTAGCGGTGGAGGAGGAGGACCTCACGCGCCTCGTGCGAGCCGGCACCGTGGACAAGGTGCAGCGCCAGGGGAACCAGGCCCTGCTCTACCTCTCGCGGCTTGGGCCCGCGGAGCGGCTCCGCCTCACGGTGCGGCTGCGCGGCCAGTACCCGGCGCGCGTGCAGACGCCCCCCTCGGCGATCTACGAGTACTACCGGCCCGAGCACCGCGCGGAGACCTCGCCCCTCACGCTCCAGGTCCTCTGAGCCCGCCGGAACGGCGGACGCTTAGATCGAACACGGCCCTCGCGCGTTACCACCTCCCGAGGCCGCCTTCGCCGCGGCGAAACCACCCCTGGTCCCTCGAGGTGAACGCATGTCCCGACGCACCCCGCTCGTCCGCACGGCAGGGCTTGGGCTCCTCGCCGCTCTGCTTCTCACCCCCAACGCCGGAGCCGCCGACCAAGGGCCCGCCGTCACGAACGGCGGCTACCTCCGCACGCAGGGCCCCCCCGGCAAGACCGTGGCCCTGCCGCTCAAGCACACCGACGTGCGCGCCGAGGTCTCGGGGGTCGTGGCGCAGGTCGCCGTCACGCAGCACTTCCACAACCCCTTCGGCAAGGCCATCGAGGCGGTCTACGTCTTCCCGCTGCCCCACCGCGCGGCGGTCCACGCCATGACCATCCACGTCGGCACGCGCGTGATCCGGGGCGTGGTGAAGAAGCGCGCGGAGGCGCAGGCCGTCTACGACAAGGCTCGCTCCGAGGGGCGGACCGCCGCGCTTCTCGAACAGGAGCGGGACAACGTCTTTACGCAGTCCATCGCCAACATCCTTCCCGGCGACCAGATCCGGGTCGAGCTCTCGTACGTCGAGGCCCTCGTCCCCGAGGGGGGCCGCTACGAGTTCGTCTTCCCGATGGTCGTCGGACCGCGCTACGTGAGCGGCGGCGAGCCCACCGGGCAGAAGAGCGGCAGCGGCTGGGGGACCGACACGACCCGCGTGCCGGACGCCTCGCGCATCACCCCCCCGCTCCTCGAGAAGGGGCTCCGCCCGGGGCACGACATCTCGGTCCGGCTCACCGTGCACAGCGGCTCGGCTCTGCGCGGGCTCCAGGTCGTCTCGCACCGCGCCTCGGTCGCCGCGAAGGGCGCGTCATCGACGGTCACGCTCGACCGGCGCGACCGCGTCCCGAACAAGGACTTCGTGGTGCGCTATCGCCTCGCCGGCGACCGCCCCGAGGCCACGCTCCTCTCGCACCGCGACGCCAAGCAGGGCCACTTCCTGCTCATGATCCAGCCCAAGGCCAAGATGCTCCCCGCGGACATCGCGCCGCGCGAGTACGTCTTTGTGGTCGACAACTCGGGCTCGATGTACGGCACGCCGCTCGCCCAGGCGCAGGCCGTGGTGCGGCGCCTCCTCTCCCAGGTGCGCGAGCGGGACACCTTCCAGATCATCAAGTTCGCCGGAATGCCCGACCAGTTCGCGCCGGCCGCGGTCGCCGCGAGCCCCACCAACGTGGCCGCCGGGATCCAGTACGTGGCCAGCATGCGCGGCGGTGGCGGCACCGAGTTCCTCCCCGCGCTGCGGCTCGCCCTCGAGGCGAAGAAGGACCCCTCGCGCGCCCGCATCGTGCTCTTCGTCACCGACGGCTACATCGGGTACGAGGCCCAGGTGCTGCGCTTCCTGCGCGAGCACGGCAACGGCGTGAACCTCTTCGCCCTCGGCGTGGGCTCCTCGGTGAACCGGATGCTCATCGACGGGATGGCCCGCATCGGCGGCGGCGAGCCCTACTACATCCTGCACCGCGAGAAGCCACAGAAGGTGGTGGACCAGATCTTCTCCACGCTCTCGCGACCGGCCCTCACCAGCGTGGCGCTCGACTTCGGCGGCCTGAAGGTCAAGGACCTCTCGCCGTCGGCGGTACGCGACCTCTTCGCGGACAAGCCGATCGTCGTGGTGGGCCGCTACGACCAGGGGGGCGCGGGCACCGTGACGGTACGCGGCCGCCTCGCGGGGGCGCCGTTCGAGCAGAAGCTGGCCGTCACGCTGCCGGACGCGCCGACGAGCGCGCACGCGGCCATCCCGTTGCTCTGGGCCCGCCAGACGCTGATCGAGCTCACTGACCTCGAGGCCGTCACTCCCACCCCGAGCTCCACGTTCGAGCGCACCATCACGCAGACGGCCCTGCGCTACGGCCTCGTCTCCAAGTACACCGCCTTCGTGGCGGTGGACACGGTGGTGCGCAATCAAGGCGGCCAGCAGGAGCGCGTGGCCGTGCCGGTACCTCTGCCCGCCGGCGTCTCCGAGCGCGCCGCCCCGCGCGCGGCCTATGTGCGGAACGTGCCGCTGGGTCCCGCGCCGGCGACGGCGTCCCCGGTGATGGGCTCGGCCCGACTGTCTCGTCGCAGCGCGGATGGCCCCGTCTACGGCGGGACCGGCTACGGCCGCGGGTACGGCGGGCGCGGCCGCATCGCCCATCGGCAGGCCTCGGCGCCTGTCGCCGCCACCGAGCCAAGCATCCGGCTGGATGGGCTTCTGCCTGGCCGGCGCAGCCACGCCTCGGGCAAGGCGGCGCGGGAAGCGGGAGAAGAGCTTGGCGGCAGTGGCGACGCCGACCGGACAGGCAAGAAAGCGCGCCCGAAGAAGGCCAACTGGGCCGAGCTGGCCGTCGTCGGCTCCCCGCAGGTGAGCGGCCTGCGCTCCACTATCGAGCGCACGCAGCTCGGCGAGGCGATGGCCCGGCTCGTCCGTGAGGTGGGCCGCCGGCTGGGGGTGCAGGCTCGGGCCCTGCGCGGGCGTTTCAGCATGACGCTGCACGTCGGAGCGGACGGTCGCATCACCTCGCTGCGCCTGGCCGGTCACGCCGCCGCGGCCGAGCCCCTCCGCACGGAGCTTCAGCGGCTGCTCGTCGGGCGCCGCCTGACCGCGGCCGGGTCGCCGGCCAAAGTCCACCTGCTCCTCGTCCTAAGCTAGGCGCACCTCCCACTCTCCCCCACACAATGCCGCACCTCGTCGAGAAATCGCCGAGACAAAAGACGACCGCCGACCCTTTCGGTCCTTCTCGGGCACGCCGCTTCCGCGTAGCATGGGTTTTTCAGCGGCGACCAGCGAACAACTCGAGGACGGAAGAGCATGCGGAGCGCGCGGCAGGCGGATGGGGCGTCTTCTCGACACGGCACGGTCCTGTCGCTCTTCGGCGCGAAGGGGGGCAGCGGCGCCACGACGCTCGCGGTGAACCTCGCTGGCGCGGCGCACGCCGAACGTGGCCGGACCGGCGCACGCGTGGCCCTCGTAGATCTGGACCTGCAGACCGGCGATGTGCTCGCGCAGCTGGACCTCACGGGACGCTTCTCCCTCGGTGATGCGTTCCAGGAGCTCGGCCGCCTGAGGGCCGAGCAGCTCCCGTTGCTCCTGCCGCAGCACCCGAGCGGCCTCTACGTGCTGGCCCAGTCGGACCACCCGCTGCACGCCATTCAACCGACGGCCGCCGCGACGGTCGAGCTACTGGCCCTGCTGCGCCGCGCGTTCGACCTCGTGGTGATCGACGGGCTTCGGGACCTCGGCGCGACCTCCCTCGCGGCCCTGGATCAGACGGATCGCATCCTGCTGGTGCTCACGCCGGACGGTCCGTCGATCAAGAGCGGCCGGAGAAGCCTCGACCTCCTGCAGCAGCTCGGCCTCGGAGCGCGGGTCAAGGTCGTGCTCAACCGGTGGCACGCGGCACACGATCGACCGGCGCAGAGCGTGGCCGCCGAGCTCGGCGCCACCGTGGACGCGTTCGTGGAGAACGACTTCCCCACCGTCATCGGCGCGGCCAACCAGGGCCGGCTGCTCCTCGAGACCGCCCCCGACGCCGCCGTGACGCAGGCCATCCGGCAGCTCGCTCGGCAGGTGGGGCAGCGTCCCCGTCGGCGCACCAGCGAGTCCGGCCTCGGACAGCTCGCCCCGGTCGCTGGAGACCAGTGACCCCAGACCGCCGGCGCCTCACCCTCGGATCCTAACGATCCCAAGATCCTACCCGGGCGACACCGCCCCTCCACACGGGCATAGATCCTGCTTTTCGACAGGAGCATGCGCACCGCGGTGTTCACGGTCCTGTTGGCCACGCTGGTCTCGTCCTCGGCCCAGGCCGGCAGGCTGGCCGTGGAAGGTCCGCTGCGCGAGATCTCGTCCGAGGAGTGGTCGCGCACGCAGGAACGCGTGGTAGCTCCGCTCCTCGAGCGCGTCGCGAATGGCGAGTGGGCCCTGCGCGCGACGAGGCTCGAGGCGCCGCTCGGACGCGGCCTGGCGCTCGCCGCGGCGCTACACCAGGGACTGCTCTCGATCGGAATCGCCTCGGAGACCTCGTGCGAGCCGGCCCGCTGGAGCCTGGCCCAGCGCGCTCCCGAGGGAAGCGAGCTCAGCGTGCGGCTCCCCGCCGGCCTGACGGCAAGCCAGCACGACGCCGCGACCGCCACGATCTCGCGCCTCCTCGCGCGCTGATTCCCCCTCGCTCTCCGGATCGACGGTCCCTTTGACCGCCTGCAGCGGACGTGCTGCAATGAGCGGCGATGCGATTGGCCCACCTCAGCGATCTGCATCTCTCGCGCTACGGCGAAACCGGCACCTGGACCCAGCGCGGCGAGGACGAGGAGGGCTGGGAGCAGCTCCACGCCTGGCAGCGCTGGAGCATCGAGGGGCTCAAGGACAAGAAGAACCGCCCCGACCGGGTGCGCCTCGTGGACCCGGAGGGCGTGGTCCACTGGGTGAAGGGGTGGCCCAAGAAGGACGACAAGCTGATCGGCTCCATGCTCTCGCTGGCCATGGAGCGCCACCTCACCTCCTCGGAGAATCTGATCAAGAACCGCCCGGCCCCCGAGGATCTCTCGGCGCTGCTGAAGGTGGACCGGCACAACACCAACCTGCTCTTCCTTAACCTCCTCGAACACCTCCAGCGCCTGACGCCCGAGGTGATCGTCCTGACCGGCGACATGACGGACAACGGCTTCGGCTACGCGCTCATCGAGCACTATCTGAAGCCCTGGATCGACCGGCACCGGCTGCTCGTCGTCCCCGGCAACCACGACACCTACGAGATGTTCCCGCGCAAGGGGCGCAAGGCGCGCATCGCCCTGCGCGAGGATGGCTACAAGTCGTTTGCGGAGCACGTGGAGTGTCAAGCCAACGAGACGGGCGCGTACCTGCGCTACGTGGGAGACGTGGCCGTGGTGGGGCTGAGCTCGTGCAAGGCGCCGATCACGATCCTGAGCGCGAGCGGGGAGGTCACCGAGGACCAGCTCACCTGGCTGCGGCAGCTCGGCACCGACCGCATCTTCGCCAGCGCGCGGCTGCGCATCGCGCTTTTGCACCACCACATCCTGCGCATGCCCTTCGAGCTCACGGGGCGCCAGCCGATCGAGATGGGGATGCGCCTGCGTAACGCCGCGGAGGTGATGCGGGCGTGCACCGAGTCCGGTATCAACATGGTATTCAACGGGCATCGGCACCACGGCTACATGGTGCAGCTCCCGGGCATGCCGTCGGTGATCTCGTCGCCGTCGTCGACGCTCGGATGCAAGTCCACCGACATGCGCTACGTCTGGATGGTGGACCTGGCCGCGCGCTACCCCTTCCCGGTAGCCTTCCCCATGAACGGTCGCTACCGCGGCATGGACATCCCCGAAGCGACGCAACCCAAGTCCCCCTCCGAGTGAGCAACCGGGCTCGCGGCCTGGCCGCCGGAACACCGAAAGCCGGAGCCCCGGGGACCGCGCGGCCGACGCGCGTCCCGCTGGTTCCAGGCCCTTAGCCGCTTCGCGCCCTGGTACGGGGGTTGCCCTCTCGTAGAGCGTCACGAGGGGAAGGACCCGTCCGTGCACCTCTCGCCCCTTCGGGGCCTCCGACATCGCGCGCTCGCCTGGAAGCTCGTCGGGGCGCTGGCCGCGCTCGCGCAGGGCCTCGTCGCGGCGGAGACGCGGGCCGCGGATACGCGAACCACCCCCAGCACGACCACCGCGGCCGAGCGGCTCGTACGCTACCTGGAGGCCGAGGGCGTCACGACCGTCTTCGGCGTGCCGGGCGAGGAGACGCTCTACCTCATCGACGCCTTGCGCCGCTCGCCCACGATCCGCTTCGTGCTGGCCGGCAACGAGCAAGGCGCGTCCCTCATGGCCACGGGCTACGCGCGAGCCACCGGCCGCCTGGGCGTGGTGCTCTCGACGCTCGGCCCGGGAGCGACGAATCTCGTCACTGGCGCGGCGAACGCGCTCTCGGAGAACGTGCCGCTCCTGCTCATCACCGGGCAAGGGCCCATCGAACGCCCCGAGGGCTATCACCAGAAGCTGTCCCTCACGCGGCTCTTCCGTCCGGTCACGCGGCTCTCGCTCGAGGCGCGCCGACCTGGCTCGGTCGTGGCCACCGCGCGCAAGCTCGTGGCGGCGGCGCTGGCGAACCCGGGGCCCGTGCACCTGTCGCTCCCCGCGGCGGTGGCGGGTGCGTCCGTCTCGACCCGCGGCTCCCTCGCCCGAGCGCCCGCTCCAAGGCGCGCGCTCCCCGACGAGGCCAGCCTCGAGACGGCCGCCGCGCTCCTGCGGGATGCGAAGTGCCCCGTGATCCTGGCCGGAGACGGCGTGCTGCAGGAGCTCGCCGGACCCACGGCTCGCCGCGTGCGCGCCTTCGCCCGGCTCCACGGGCTCCCGCTGGTCCCGTCGGCCATCGCCAAGGGGATGTTCCCGTCGAGCGACGCGCTCGTCGTGCCGCCGCTCGACGCCTTCGCCCGGGGGAAGGCCGCCGAGCTCCTGAAGCAGTCCGACCTGATCTTCACGGTGGGGTATCACCCGACGGAGATCTTCGACCCGAAAACCTTCAACCCCGGCGGCCGAGCCCGCATCGTGCACCTCAGCCCGCAGGCCTTTCCCGCAGAGCACCGCGTGACGGGGTTCGACCTGGCGGTGGCGCTGAAGACGGGGATCATCGAGGGCCTGAACGCGCTGCACGGCAAGCTCGGCGAGTATCGCGCCCCCGAGGCGGCGCGCGAGGCGGCCCACGCCCTGCGCGTGCGACACGCCGCGGAGCTCGCCCCGTATCTGGCCGGCGAGGGTGACGCGCCCATCAAGCCCCAGCGCATCATGGCCGAGCTCCGGCGCGCCCTCGACGCGGCCGAGGCGGGCGGCGCGCGCGCGATGGTCTTCGGGGACGTGGGCCTCAACAAGGGCTTCCTGACCCAGTGGCTCGAGGTGCGAAAGCCCGGCGAGGTGATGGTGCCGAACGGGCTCTCCACCATGGGCGTGGCGCTCCCCGCGGCCATCGGCGCCCAGGTTGCGCGCCCCGAGCTCAAGGTCTTCGCGGTGAGCGGAGACGGCGGCCTCATGATGAACGTGCAGGAGCTGGCCACGGCCGCGCAGCAGCGCCTGCCCGTCGTGCACGTCGTGCTCCTCGACCGGCGGCTGGGCCTCATCGAGAACCACCAGCTCCGCAGCGGCCTCGTCCCCGCGGCAGTGGAGGTGCCGGCGCTGAACCTGCGCGCGCTGGCCCAGGGCCTCGGCGCCAAGGGCTACGTCGTGAGGAGCGCGAAAGAGCTCGGCCCGCTCATCCGGCAGGCTCTGCTGCGTGAAGGCCCGACGCTCATCGGCGTGCCCGTGGACTACGGCGAGGCCCAGGCCGCCGCGGCGCAGCTCGGTCAGTCGGCGGGCTCCCAGAGCCGCGGCCCCGCCGAGCCCACCGTCCGCGCCCTCGCCCCGCGTCCCGCTAAAGCTTCGCGTCGCGCCCGTTGACAAGCGCCGCCCCGGATGCTAATTCGCCATAGGTCTGGGGCTGTAGCTCAGCTGGGAGAGCGCTAGAATCGCACTCTAGAGGTCGCGCGTTCGATCCGCGTCAGCTCCACTTCGTTCCGACGACAACCGCCTAATCAGTGGTTGCTCGTACGCCCGGTGGGAAGGGTTGCCGGCAAGCTAGCTTCCCACCGGGCGTCTACTCTCCGCCTACAACAAGACGCAGCATTCGCCGCGCCGTTCCTTCATGTGCCGCCGTCGCGTCAACGTATGCCTCTTGCGACCGCAGATCTCCGTGTCCCAGGTCAGCTTGCAGATCTCTCCGTGCCGCGCCCTCCGCGGCCCCGAGGGATGCCCACGTTCCGCGCAAGCCATGCGGGCACACTACCTGAACCTCAGCCTCGTCACACAGGCGCCGCGTCACCTTCCGCAGCCACGTCTTCCCGCGCGCGCCTCCCGAGGAGCCACCAGGGAAAAGCCACGCAAGCGGCGCGCGTCCCTTCACATGCGCCCGCAGGACCGTAGCCACCGGCTCGCCAACCCACAACGTTCGCCGTCGGGAAGGACGCTTCACCGTCGCCCCTAGTTGCTCGTCGATCCACAAGAGGAGCCCTCGGCCGCCTACGTCGTCCACGTCACGCACGCGCCGCTGTAGCAGCTCCCCAGCGCACGCCCCCGTCGAGAGAATCACGGCCACGGCAAGGCCACCGTCGTCCCCCTCGGCGGCGCGCCGCACCGCATGCGCGAGCAGCGCACGCGCTTCCGCTCCTCGTAACTGCAGCTTGCCCTTGTTGGCGCGGCCCACCTTCTCGATCCCGTCGGCAGGTGACGCGCGCAACCACCCTTGCTTGACGCACCAGCCGAAGAAGTCTCGCACCGCGGCGAGCTCTCCATGATGCGTCGCCACCGAGCACTGCGGCTTAGCTTTCAGGAACCTCCCCGAACCGCTACGTTGCTCGTACCAGCGACACAGCTCCTTGTTCGTGACGCCTTCGATTGACCGGCGTCCGTCGCCGAGGATGCGCCGCAGCCTCCCCGAGACGAGGCTTGCCGAGCTCGGCCGATTGCCGCGCTCTCTCACCTGGTGCAGCTCGAACAGGGCGATTGCCTCGCTCACGGTCGTTCCCTTGTCGATTTCCCGCCGCAACTTCTCTGCGGCGTCGAGCGCGCGTACCTCGCTCCGAAACGTCTTAGCAGTGCGTCCGCGCTCTCCTTCCCCGGCGACGACAACCCGCCACCGTCGGCACCCTCGCTTGTCGTGCTCGAGGGTTGGTCCCCAGACATACTTTGGCTTCGCTTCCATCGCGATCTCCGTCGCGACGGCTCACTTGCGGCGCCGAGCCTATCACGGGCCTCGGAGAGCACTTCGGCGAGCATCGTCGCACCATCGGGGAGCTCGAGCACGTCGAGCACCTCCCGCATGATTCGAACGTGCTTCACCGTTGAGCACCGCAGTCGGAGAGCCAGGCGGCGATCGCAGCCCGCGAGAGCAGGTACCTTGTCCCGAGTCGCCGGTGTGGGATGACGCCGGCGAGAAGCCAGCGATAGAGGGACTTCGGGTGCATGCGCAGGAGCCGCGCCGCTTCTGGGACAGTAACCCGGTCGGAGGGTCCGCGAACCTCGTGTGCTTCTTCCATGAGTACCTCGCCTGTTCTCATGTCCTCTAGCAGGGGTTCGCGGGGACAGCGCTGGACACTTGCAGATCGTCATGTGTCCACCCTCCGGCGTCCGCGCGTGCGCTGTCGCGCCTTCCGCGCCGCCTCGGGACTCTGAGGGGGGCTGAAGGGAGAGTCCCACCGACTGGCAACAGCCCGACAGATCTCGAGCGCTACGTTCTCGGGCAGCTCATACCGCTCTCGCAGGTGGTCTAGGAGTGGTCCCCAGAACCCCTCTCCTTTGACCGGCATAGATGGGATGCCTGATTGCAGGCGCTCGATCTCGCTCCTTATGGACTGTGCCAGCCGAGAAACGCCGCTGTGCGGACCGGCCAGAAGCTTGAGCCTGCTGCCGCCTGCTTCCCGCTCGAGTTCGATCAGGGCCTTCCTGACGCTTGCACCAGCGCGCTCGAGCTGCCGAAGAGCGCGAAGGCCGGGTCCTCTCCCCCTTTTCACGAGATTCTCAGCCGCGTACAAGACGCGCCCGATGTCCTCTTGAGCCAACTGAAGCCGAATCTTTGAAAGCGCCTCTAGATCTATCCGAGAGCGGCCGGCAATCTCCACAAACTCGCGGACTAATTCGTCCCGCGCAGTATCGCCGCGTACCGCCTCCGCAACCACCGTCGCCCAATCGACCGAAGGACGCGATTTTCCCGCCTGCTGGTTGTGTTTGGCCGAAGATTCGGTAGGCTTCGGGTTGCTCACGGCGGTCACGCGTCGGGGGCCACGAGCCGGAGGGTTGGCGCCCTGCCGGCTCTTTCATTTGGAACGGTACGCCCGCGCCTCCCTCGAGAGCAAGTCGCAACGCGCCCCGAGATCTCCACCCACGCCTGGCCATATTGCCAACCGCTAAAAGGTCGACGATTCCGATCGCTTACGTGGAGGGTCGACGGTGACCCCTTCCGTCGGGGATTTCTCGGGGGTATGGCGAATGTCGGAGGTGCGGAATGAACGCCTATTACACAGAGGACATTCGCCGCATGGCGAACGACGTGGCCGGCTGCATCGAGGCCCCAACGGGGCAGATGAATTTCGTGGTGGCGCTGCTCGCGGCGGCGGCGGAGGTCTTGCCGCAGGCCCATCCCGAGTGGGAACTGATACAGCGAGCGCACAACGCGCTACTGGCGAAGGCCGGCGTGCTCGAGGCGACGCGGGCGCTGCTTCTCAGCAAGGAGGAGATTCTGCGCCTGTTTCCCGCGTTGGCGAGCTGCCCCGCGAGCACCTGACTCCCGCTAGAACCCCTGGCACCGCGTCTCCCCCCGGCTTCCGCGGCCCGTAAAGACCTTCCGCCCCACCGAGCCCATCCCCTTCGAGAAGGCCATCGCACTCGGAAAACACGGCGGCCACCGGAAGAAGGGGGAGCAAGGTTCGGACCGAACCTTGAAGCGTGGGGAGAATGCCACCTACCTCCGCGCGCGTCTGGCCCGGGACTTCCCCGAGGTCCTGGCTGCGCTCGAACGGGGCGAGCATCGCAGCGTGAGGGCGGCGGCGGGGAGCGAGAGCCTACGAAGGTCCGCGCTTCGTGAGGGAGAGCCCAGCCTCGCCGTTCACAGCGATGGCCGAGAGGTAGCCCGCGTCGGTCGGTCCGATGCTGAACCCGACGCACACCCCCGACGGAATCGTGAAGCCGTTGCTCTGCGTGACGGCGGCTCCGCCAGCACCGAGAGCCACCACCACGGCCGCGTTCGATGATGCCATGAAGCACCCCTCACCGAGGAGCGTAGAGCACTGCGAGACCGCGCTGTTTGCGACGACGAATTGCGAGGACTTGAACGAGCCAGCGAAGAACGAACTTTTTGCGTCGAATAGATCGGTGGCCATGGCTACCTCGCTCCCTTCTTCGTCGGCGCCGCCGTCTGGCTCTCGCGCCACTTCGCAGCCTCGGCCGGCGTCAGCTCCTTGACCTTGTGGTACCTCGAACTCACGCCCGCATTCTTCGCCGCCCTCACTCCGAGGCCGGAGATGGTCAGCACCTTCGCGGCGAGTGCGAGCGGAACTTCGCTCGTCGCCGAGAGCACGAACACGCGATGTCCCACCCTCTGCGCGTCGCTCTCCGCCAAGTTTTTGAAGAGCGCGGGACCGTCGCTTCCGTCGGAGAGCAGCGGCAACTTGAACTCCGTGCATCCATGTAGCGCGAGTACCGCGCGCGCCGCTTGAATCGCTCGGTGGCGCGGAGCCTCTTTCGAGTTTCCCGAGGATGCGAGCTTCTCACCGAACAGGCAGCCTCTAATCGCGAACGAAGCGCCGGGGTCCTTCGCCGCGAGCAACGGCGAAAGCCAGAACTCGCCAGCCTCGATCATGGCCACGATGCGCCGCTCGGCGAGTCTGTACCGCTCCTCCAACACGATGCGCGCCGTGGAGCCGGTAACAGCCGAGACCTCGTCCCACCATGAGACCGGCGGAACCAACGGCACGGGTGCTTCGATGTGCTGGAGAAACGCGCCTTCGTCCTCGCCGTCGCGGCGTTCGTCGTAGGTGTAGCCGGTCATTTCGTCTCTCCCAGCAACTCGGGTTTGTAGATGGCGGCCAACGCCTTCAGCCGCAGCTCGCGCGGGTCCAGCGCCGCCCGCACCTTCGCCTCGCGTGCCGCTTCCTGCCGGCGCCGGTCAGCCTCGGCAGCGATGGCTTGCTCCTCGGAGAGCTCCTCCGTCGGTGCGGCGCTCTCGGCTCGCATGCGCTTGAGCTCCTCTTTGACCGCGCGGAGCTCCTCCACCAGCCCGCTGATGACCCGTTCTCTCTCGTCGCCGTCGTCCATTCCGTCACTCCTCCGCGGCCATATGCCGCTATGCACGATTTGCCATATTCTCGCGTATCACTGCCACGCGCTGCCGTCGGCGGTCGTCGAGCCCTTCGCGCGCGTCCTCGATTTGCTCTGCCAGGCGATGCGCCGCTGGGATTGCGCTACCGCGTAGGAGCGCCACTAGGCGGTCGAGCTGCCCGGGGGTCTCGTCGAGGCTGACGCAGAATTCGTAACGGCTTGGCGCGGCGGTCAGGTCCTCAAAGAGCACTTCGGAGGGCATGACCAGACCGTATCACGTCTCACGTTGCGAAACTAGGCAATACCGTGATAGCGTTTGAATCGTGCAAGACAAGCAAACCAGCTTGGACCGTGGCCCGGGCTCTCGCGGAGTCCGTCACCCTCGAGAGGGACGACCGGGTCGCGGTCCTGCTTTCTGCCCAACCGTCGGTGCGCCCTGAACGCAACCCGCGCAGTGCGGGGCCGGCGGGCTGGGCGCTTCTCCTCGAGGTGAAACGTGGTCGTGAGATTCCGATTCAGCGGGCAGACGTACCCCGACGCGCGCCTGATGTTCACCTCCAGCGGATGGATGCTGGACGCTGAAGGCCTCCGGGTGGGCGCGTGGCGAATTGACCGCGCAGTCATGGAGCTCGAAGGAGCCGAGGAGGAGCTAGCCCGCTTGCGCGCCATGGGTCACCCACCGGAGCGGATGGCCGAGGCTGAACACTTCTTGCGCGGGGGAGGGTGACCGATGGCACTCCGAGAACAGCGCGAGGCCGAGACGCCGCGCTTCCTGCACTTCCCCACGCATGCCGAGACCGCTCTCGCCGTCGCAATTGAACGTGGCCATGTGACCGCTGTAGACCTCGCCATGCGCCTGGGGGAGCGATGCACGCCTGACGCGATGAAGGGGTTTATTCGCGTCCTGGAACGGCTTGAACGCGAAGGATGCCTATTGTCCTCGCATGACGAACCCGAAGCGCGCTTGCACGTCTACCAGCCCGCATTCGAGGCCACGGCGCGGTTGGAGCAACTACGGCAGGCGAGGCGCGCCAAGAACTGGCCGCCCAACGCGCGTAAGCTGCGGTCGGTGGACGCCGAGCCGGAGGGGTTGCCGCGCCACCTCGTCGAGCTTGTGACCGCCGCGGAGCTCGCCGGGGTCTCGCGAGCGGTCATCCGGCGCCACCTCGAGGTCACGAAGGTCGGCGCCACCGAGGCCGTGAACCGGTCAGATTTCCACCGCTGGCTTGGTGCTCGCGAGGAGCGCAACCCAACCCCGCTGGCTCCCGAAAGGGGTGATGTTCCAGCCGACGCGCGGCCGCTCCGGCCGCTCGCCGAGGAGCACGGCGTTCCCCTCCGAGCGCTTCAGGTGGCCTGCTACCAGGGCCACGTGCGTTCCTGGGTCACGGATGAAGGTCGGCTAGCCCGGAGGCTGGACGTGGGGTTTTTCGCGGTCGCCTACAGGGCAATGAAGCGGCAACGGAAGGAGCGGCGCCGGATGCGCGCTGCGATGGAGGAGTCATGCCGAAACAGTCCATCGTCTCCGCCGCTGGTCCGTACCCGCCCGGGCGAAACTCCGGCAGCTCGAGTCAATGGCGCGTTGCCGTCGAGCTCGCCGGCGGCAAGCGCAGCTCCCGAGGCTTCGCCTCCCGCGAGCTCGCCGTTGCCTTCATGTTGAAGCACGGCCACGCACCGACGACGGATGCGCCCGTAGGCGAGCCAGCGCCCCGTAAGCGCACCCGCCGCACCAGGGCACCCGAGGCCCCTGCCGTCAGCGCCGATGGTTCCATCACGCCACCCAAGGGCGAGGGGCCACGGTTCTGGGCCGCGCTCCTCGAGCACATGGTGAAGGTCGCGTGTCGGGACCCGTCGAACGGCGACGTGTTGAAGCTCCTCAGGGCGAGCTCCGCGGCAGCCGCAGCGGCGGCCCGCTGCGTTGATCAGGTCGAGCTCGAACAGCGCGTGGCGCGCGTTGAGGCTGCGTTCAGCGCCATCGTCGAGGTGGATAGCGACGGCACCGCGGACCCGTTCGACCAGGGCGGATTCCTGCCCGGCGATGATGGCGACGACGCCAGCGAGGCAACCCACTAGCCCCGCCGGGTGTTGCAAGATTGACACAGGGGTAGCTTACGAATTCTACGATCAGGGCGTTGACGTCATAGTCGCCAAGCGTCGGGAATCCGGGCATTGACGCGCTGTGAACGTCGATAGGGGGCCTCACGGGCGGGCTAAGTTGCCTTTTACATTCGGGTAATCGAAAAACCAGCCTAGACGGCGGTCGGTTCGGTCAGGGATGCGATTCCCGATCCCCCCCTCCCCCCTGGGGGTCAGGTTGCCCAGGGGTCGGCCCGGGCGGGCCTGGGTCATAAGCTTTGGCTGATTGGCCAATACTTATGTCCGGGGGTCGGCCCGGGCGGGCCTGGGTCATAAGGTCCTGCAGATTTGCAGTACCTTTCCGCTGCCGGTCGGCCCGGGCGGGCCTGGGTCATAAGCGATGTGCAGGCGCACAAAGCTTATACTCGCGGGTCGGCCCGGGCGGGTGTGGGCCTGCCGGATGTCTCGTAGAAGGTTGTCCTGCGAGACAGGGCGGGTCATGGCTCCCCCGCCTCGGCCTCGCATGCGGTCACAAAGACCTCCCCGTCGGCCAGGCACACGAGCTGAAGGCCCGGCTTGCCCCACACGTTCGTACGACACACGGGGCACGAGTACTTCAACTTGAGCTTGTTCTTTGTCGTCGGCCCCGGCGCCGCTGCCGCACTGCCGCTTGCCCAAGGAAGCAGGATTTCGCGCGGCATCCGTGCGAAGGCCACGTCAAAGGGACCACCATCGACGATGTAGTGGCTCATGCGCTGCCCTGTGCGGCGGCCCCCGGGCTCCGCCGTATCGCTAGGGGTTAGCCCAAGCTCGTCCATCTTGGCTCCCCATTCCTTGTTGTGGTAGCCGCTGCGCGACGGTGAGCCGCACTCTCGCTGCCAGAGATGCGCCATCTCGTGAACGAGCGTGCTCGCCCATTCTCGAGGAGCGCGAGAGAGATGGTCGGGGTTCAGGCTGATTTCGTGTGCCGCGCCAGCGCCGCCCCTCCAGCGCTCGGGCGCGAAGAACCCGCGCATGCGGCTATGCCGCGAGAAGTTCAAAATCACCGCTGGCAGCGCGTTCGCGAAGAGCTCCCGGTTGAAGTAGTCGAACATGGCCTGGTAGGCGCCGAACTGCTGGGGCGTCGGCCCGTCCGGTTCAACGTCGGCTGTGTTTCGTACGATGGAATGTGCTGCTCCGGGGGTCATGCGTCACCCCACGGCCCGGGGTCGCCATCCTCCACAGGGGGCGGACTCCCAGAGGTCCGGCCAGGGGTCCCGTTGCCCTTCCCTTGGGTTTTCACTTCCTGGAACCTATCCTCAGAATCCTCAGAATTGGCCGAGCATGAGCCCTTGCGGGGTGGCGGGGGTGATTGTGAGGATTCTGAGGATGGTTTCTTAGGCGCGTGTCCGTGAGCGTAGGGGTTGACGCGGTACAGCGGGCTTGGCTTCCGGCCCGGCCCTTGGTGGTCAGACTGGACCTCGGCCAAGTAGCCATGGTCCACCAGCCGCTTCAGTGGCTCGTCGAACATCTCCACCAGGGGCATCCCTCCGCGAAGGTCCTGGTGGCAATCGCGCTTGGAGAATCGCTCCCGCCGCTCGCGGCGCACCCAGCGCAGGATGCGGTCGCAGGCCTCGCCCACGTCATCTAGCCGCATGGCGTGAAAGGCCACCTTGGCGTGGGCGACAAAGTATTCGCCGATGGCGGCAGCCGCCCGCATGGTCTCTCCGGCGATAGGGTAACGCCAGGGTCCCTCGGGGTACTCGGCCGCGTGCAGTAGCCCGGCGATGCGTGCTACGGCGCCATGTGCCTTGCTTCCCCATTCGGCCAGGTACTCGAGCTCGCCACCCTCACCTAGAGCAGCCTCGGCACGCATCTGAAAGCCGATAAACTCGGCGTAGGCCTCGCGGCTCAGCGTGAGGTAGGGGCGCGGCTCGGGGTCCTCGGTGCCGAGCATCGCCAGCACGCCAGCGCGATAGATGGCTTGCACTGCCACGGGGCAAGGCTCGGGTTCAGCGTCTCGCCGCCCACGCATCGGGCGCGGCATGGAGTAGAGGAAGCGCGCGAGGAATCCTTGCCCGTCAAAGACCTTCTCGGCGCCCATCCGGCGCAACACAGCCGGCTGCACGCAAAGGCACATGCTCAGCGATGGCCTCGGGATGGAGATGGGCGCGCGGCCCACGCGGTTGATGGAGACGTGGTCCCCGGCGTGACAGGCGAGCAGTAGTTCAAGGTTGGGGTCTCCCTTGCTGTATCGCCCCGCGGCGATACTCAGAATACTCCCTTCGGCGGACATCAGCCCCGCCCGGCCATTCTGCTCCGCGAGCACCATGCCGAGAGCCTCGACGGTGATATCCGCGAGCAGGTGGCGCCGCACTATGGGCGAGTGTGCTTCCACCTCCTCGAGCTCCTCGCGAGCGGCGAAGGCCTCCTTCATGAGCTCGTCGCGCCGCTGTCGGTCATCCTCCTTCGCCGCCTTGCCCTCGAGAGACTTCATCCGCTCGGAGAGCATTCGCACCGTGGCCTTGCTCTCGGCGATCTCGCGAGCGAGAGACTTCGCCTGCTCGGCCTCCCACAGCGCAAGGGGCTCCGTTGCATCGGAGAAGGTCGCGGACTTGCGCTCACCGGGCGGCAGGATGGTGGCGATGTAGAGCGAAGCAATTTCGGCGTAGCCGTCCCTAACCTTCACCTCATACCTCCCAGCCCACACACTCGAGAGAGTGCCAAGAACGCAGCACGCCACCAGGTCAACGGGCACCTGTAACGCTACCGCCTGCGCTTCAACGTAGGCCTTCAGGTAGCCCGGCAACACGTCCGTCGGGAATGGAGGAGGGTCCGCATGTGCGAGGGGAATCGGCGGCTCCCACGCGGGTTCGGTGGCCTTGGGCGCGGGTTCGTCCTTCGGCGCCTCGGTCCTCTGCTCCTCGCGGGATGCTCTCTCTTCGGCAGTCCATCCCAGAATACGCAGAACCGTGTCGTCCGAGATACCCGGCTCCACGCGCTTCGCCTCGGTGTAGATGATGCCGCGTAGCCGCGGCCACTCGCTCTCGGGTTGCAGACGGCACCATCCGCCGGCGCACTCGAGCGCACGGGCGAGCCGTTCGGGACTCGCCCCGGGCGGTAGTCCTCGTAGGGGAGCAAACGCCACGTCTTCCGGGGTCGGCTGCGCCTCTGGCTCCCGCGCCGCACTATCATTCGCGGGCGGCGGTTTCCGAGGGGAACCGGGTGGTTCCACATGGACGTAAAACGGCTCGCTGACGTGAACCCGAGAGTTTGCTACAGTCATCGCGTTGCCCTTTGGCCCCGGTGGAGATGGCGTCTCCTCGGGGCCTTTTCTTTAGGGCCCCACCGAGGCTAGTGCGGACTTCCCTCCGCAACCGGGCAACTTCGCAAGTGAACCGTCGCAGCATAGGAAGTCCTCGCGACGGATGTCGTTGAAACGAAATGCGATCCGAGCTCAATCGCACTCTAGAGGTCGCGCGTTCGATCCGCGTCAGCTCCACCAAGTCATTCGACGGAATTCTTCGACATCGCAGTAGCCCGCCTGCCGCTGGGAGATCGCCTTGGGGAGGCGGCTCTTCCACCCGGCCCTCCAGCACGGCCCGGCCCTCCCTCGCCACGCATCGAAGCGGCCGCCGGCCGGAGGCGACGCCGGCATGGCGCGACCTCTAGGACCAGCCAGCCGCGGTCGTCGGAGGTGGGGACACGAGACCGCCGCCGCGCCGGCCCGACAGCGCGAAGTGGCCGATCATACGTCCGGCGGAACCTGGCGCACGTCTTGCTGAGCTTGCGGTCACCACCGGAGCCGAACCCATGACCGCGAGCCGAGCCGCCGCGTTGGCCTTGCTTCTCACCTTGGCGCCAACCGCAGCGCGGGCTGACGATTTCTGGGACACGACGATGGCCGAGGTCGTGGGCAAGGCCCTCGGTGAGGGGGGGTTTGGTGCGCACTGGAACAAGGTGCTCGCGCTCGAGGGCGCCAGCGCCAAGGCAGAGGCGCGCACGAACGGGGGCCGAGAAGGCGCTGCGACCCCCGTGGGCGTCGAAACGCTGGTCCCTCTGGGCGCGGGCCGCGACTTCCGCCTCGCTTACGCGTTCGAGCGGCCCGGGCGAAGAGGGTCCACGACGGCCTGGAATCCCCTGCCCGGCGAGGGAGAGCTCGTGAACATGGACGCCTACGTGAATCCGGCGTTCGGGCGAACGGAGCTGACGATCGTGGAGGTCGTGAACGGAAAGGCGGCCAAGAGGAGCTTCGCCAGCCTGCCGCTGATCAAGAACCTCAAGGGACAGCCGCTCGTCACCGTACGCTACGAGATGCGGCAAGGGCAGCGCCCGGACGAGGGGCCGCTCGGCTGGAGGACCGCCTCGTTCAGCTTTCTGCTCGGAGGTCCCGACGGAAAGGTAAAGACGCCAGGGGGAGCGATGCTGCAGAGAGTGGCGGGGTTCCTCTTCCGCGTCGCTGACGCCCTCGCGCAGCCCTCCGCTAGAGAGCGCGACGCCGGAGGTTTCCTTCGCCCCGCGCGGTCGCACGAGATGCGACGCGCTCTCGTCCGGTAGCAGGCGTCCGTCCTCGCGCCTCTGACCTCGACAACGTGCGCCGCACGGGCCCGTCGCCCGCAACGGTTCCTCCAGCCTACGGCGCAAGCTCGAGGATCAGCCGCGGTCGCCGGCCGTCGAGGCCCTCGCGCGACACGGCGATGAGGCCGTCGGAGGTGCGCCCGTCGATCACGAGGCCGAAGTTCGTCTCCGGACGCGCGAACCAGCCGTCCACGAGGCTAGGCGGCAGCTCGAGGACGAAGCGCGCCCCCAGGGCGAGCGGCCCCTTCAGGCCGGCCACCGGCGTAGCGTCACGCGACGCGCCCCGCGCGCCGGCTCCCGACCACGGCGTTCCCGGTCGGCGTCGGTTCCAGCTCGCGTCGCCCGCCTTGCGACAGGCAGCGCCCTCTTGCCAGAGCTCGAGGAGCCGATAGGCGTCGATCCCGCCGTTGGGCCCGAGGTCGCTGTCGGGGCCCGTGTCGGTCCAAAGCTCGAGCCGGGCGCGCAAAATCTTGGCCGGGCGTGGCACGGTGGTCAGATCGAAGCGCAGCAGGATGGAACTGGTGAAGGCCTGCCCGTCGGCGCGGAGCTCGAGGCAGGCGCCGCGCGTGTCGTCGGGCTGCTCGAGCACGATGGTGTCGTCGAGAGTTCGGCCGCGCACCTCGTCGCCGGCGTTGTCGCCTATCACGACCGTCCGCGAGAGCGCGTCGGAGGGCCGCGCGTCGGCGGGCCGCGCGTCGGCGGACCGGAGGTCGTTGGAGATCGTTCCGTCCCCCGGAGCCCCTTTTGCGCCATCGGACACGGTGCCACCGTCGCCAGGCTCGAAGCCGAGTCGAAGACACGCGCCGAGCGAGAACGCGCACGCAATCAGGGCCACGACCGCGCCTGCTGGTGCCCGCGACCTGTTACTGGATGAGAAAGGCCACGCGAACGATGGTAACGCCGGCAGGTCGCGCCTGCCACGCGCTTGTCCGGCCACACGATTGTCCGGCGACGCGCCTGTCCCCCGACGCGCGCCAGTTCTGCAGCCAGCCGCCGCCTCCCGGATGCCGCGCGAGGAGCCCGCCGCGGCGTGGGGACTTCGCCCCCAGAGCGTCGCTCCGGCGCTGCGCCACCTCGCGACGCGAATGCCGTGCTGACGCGCCGGTCGGTTTCCCAAGGCCGCCTGGTTCCTCGCGAGGCGAGGCGTCGGCGACGCGGACGAACCCGCCAGGCTCTCGTCCCGCTGGGGCACGACCCTTGCACCATTCCAGCGCAACCACGACGTGGAGTTCCATCTGCGACCCGCGCGCCCGTTTATCTGCTCGTTCGCCTGCCTCTTGCTCGCCTACCTTTCGCTCGCCTGCGGCGGCACGCTCTCGGGAGGAACGCACGCCCCGAGCGACGGGAGCCACGCGGGCAGCGACGAGAGCCCAATCGCCACGTGCGATGGCGGAGGCTGCAGCGGAGCCGATGCCTGCGACTCCTGTCTGGTGACCTCCGACGGGGGCGGCGGAGGCGAAGGAGGCCTTTTCGAAGGAGGTGTGGTCGGGGGAGGCGGCGTGCTCGACGCGAGGATCCCCCCCGAGGCCGCCGTACGTCCGCGCGCCGACGGAGGCAAGCCGTCAGCCGACGCCGCGCGCCCACGCGATCGCGGTTTGGCCGTCGCGGACGCACCCGCGCGACGGGACAGCGGCGTCACCTCCACCTGCGGCGACAAGACCTGCGCCGGCGGCGAGACCTGCGCGAGCTGCCCGGGAGACTGTGGCTCGTGCGTAGTGCCCGAGTCCTGGTCAGCCTGCCTTGCACGTTCGGGGAGCACGGCCACCGTCGTCTCGGGGGCCCAGGGCGTCTACAAGAACGCCGCACCGCCCGCCAACTGGAACCTGGACCTCACCCAGGCCACCTTCACCGGCTACCCCGCCGTCTCGACCACCGGCGTCAGCGTCGGCACGACGACCGCGGGCGCGCGCCAGTGCATCGGGGGCGGAATCGTGATCGGTCAGCAGTCCCGCTCCCTCACCTGGAAGGACATGCACGACACGATCGGAGGCGGCGGTTACCGCATCACCACGCGTCCGGGCGAGTGGGCCCGCATCGACGGCATCCGAGTCGACAACGTCGAGGACGCCCTGAAGCCGCGAGGGCCCGACGGCCGATGGGAGCTCTGGAACGCGTACATGACCTATATCCGGGACGACTGCATCGAGAACGACGAGACCGCGCCCGGGAGCGTGCACGACTCCCTCTTCGACGGCTGCTACACCGGCTTCAGCGAGCAAATGCAGAGCGGCTGCTGCGACGCGAGCCCGGGGGAGGTGTTCGTGGTAGAGCGCTCCCTCATGCGGCTGCAGAAGATGCCGGGGCCCTACAACAACAACGACCCGTCGGTCTACGGCCACGGGAAGTTCTTCAAGTGGCAGACCCCCGTGCCGCACCCGGTGCGCATCTCCGACTCGATCTTCATGACCGAGCTGCCCCCCACGAGCAGCTCGAACTGGCCCTTCCCGCCCGGCACCGTCACGACCAACGTGACGATCGTGTGGCTCGGGCCGGGGGCGTGGACCTGGCCAGTGCCGCAGGGAACCACGGTCACGACGGACCGCACGGTCTGGGACCGCGCCCGTCAGCGCTGGCTCGACCGCCACGGCTGCACGAGCTTCACGAGCTGCACGAAGCTGCTGAATCCGGACCCCTGGCCGTAGGCCCTTTCGAGGAAGAGGCCCCTCGGCCGCGCCTCCCCTCCCCCAGACCGCATCGAACCGTTCACTTCGCCTTGCGCGGACCCACCAGGTGCCCGAGCACGAAGTAGCGCGTGCCGGTCTTGGCCCGCGTGGCCCAGTGCGCCTTGCGCCAGGCCTGACCCGGAGCGAACCAGGCATCGCGCCAGCGCGACGCCTCCGGGACCGCCTGCTGCCGCTCCGGCGTGTTCCAGAGCTTCAGCTCCGCCATGTACTCGTCGGGCAGAGCCGAGAAGCCCACGAGGCTCATCGCGCCGGGGGTGTGCTGATCGGCGGGAGTGCCGCGGGGCAGCATCCCGTCGCGGGCCATGCTCCGCAGGCCCTTCTGGGACCCCAGTGCCTGGTGGAATATGGCGCCCAGCACGAGCGGGGTGACCTGCGCTTTCTCCTGGGCGGTGCCATGGGCTCGCACGATGGCGAGCGCGTCGATCGCGCCCGGATCCGCGTACGGAAGGTCGTAGCCGCGCTCGGGCTCGAGCACCGCGAGCGCTCGCTGCACGCCTTCGGTGCGGGCGCCGCTCGCCACGAGCGCCCGGGCCACGTTCATGTCGAAAAAGTGCACGCGAAGGTGGCCTTCGATGGCCAGCAGGGCCGGGGTGGCCCGCGGGTGCCGAGAGCGTCCCAGCGCCGCGAGCAGGGCCGGGGTGTTGTAGTCGAGCCGCGTCTTCCACCGTTCGCTCTTGTCGCGCGCCACGACCTGCGCCGCACGCAAGAGGAAGCGCGGCGCGTGCTCCGCGGCGTGTTCGGCGAGCGCCCGGAACTCGGGCTTGGAGAGCGTGCGGAGTGCCTTTGCGGGGCGATGGCCGTACTGGGCGAAGAGCTGCGCCCCGTCCGGAGCCGCGGCAGCGACCGGCGAGCTCGTCTCCTCGGCGGGAGGAGCCCCTGCCCGGGCCGGCCCGACGGTGCTCAGCAGCACGAGGCCCAGCAGGGCGCCTGTCACTCCGTAGCAACCTCGTCGTCGCATGTTTCGACCCCTGCGAAGCCGTCCGACGCGAGATCGATGCAAGCCGCATTCCGTGCCGCTGTCGCGCGAAAGGCATGAAATCGCGGCCCACTTCGACGCCGCGGGGCAGCGTTCGGCGAAGCCTGGGGTGGGATGGCCCGGCCAGTGGGCTCGCCGGCGGCACCCCGGGCGCTAAGGGTCGCGCCGCGCCTCGCCCCGCCCGCCGTCCGTGCGCTAGGGCGTGCAGATCCCCTGCACACAGCTCGCCGGGGCCGGGGGGGCGCACTTCACGGCGCAAGGGGGAACGAGCTGGGCGCAGCCGAACGAGCTCCACTTGTCGATGGTGGGCTTCATAAGCGCCTGGTTCGCCACGTAGACCGGACAGCCGCACGGCAGGCCCCCTTGCACGGTGTCGAGGCACGAGTTGCTCCCGACCTTGGCCACGCACCGCCGCGCCTGCTGCACCTTGCTCTGGTATTCCCGCTGCAGGAACTCGCAGGTGCTGGTCTGCACCTCCACCTCGACGGGCGGGGAGACGGCCGTGTCCGTGCGCGCGCAGCCGGCCCCGCTCAGCGGCTTGTTCGGCGCGCAGCCCGTCCCGTAGACCACCTTGAGACGCCACATGCCGAGCTCGGAGAGGCTCGTCGTCTCGGTGAGCGTGGACCCGGGCTCCACCTTGCGCGCCACCCCTTCCCAGCCGCACATGATGGTAGGCCCACGGTCCTGCCACGCGCCGCCCTGCAGGTGCTGGCGGTCGAGGACCGCGCAGCCCGGCAGATAGATCGGCTCCTTCAGGCCATTGTGGACCGTCCCTACCGTCTCGCTGTAGAGCGCGTAGATCAGCCTGTCGGTCGTGACCGTCACCAGCCCCGAGGGCGGGCTCGCGTCGGCGCGACGGAGGTCCGCGGGCGCCTGCGCATCGGTCGCGCCCCGGTCCACCCCGGGCGCTCCGCCGTCGGCCGTCCCGCGGTCCACGCGCACCGCGAGGTCCGCGCGCAGCGCCAGGTCGGCGCCACCTCCCTGGTCCGTCGCGACGCCTCCGTCCTCGACGAGAGGGAGCCGGCTCGTGCACCCGGCGAGGGCCGAGACGGCAATGATCCAACCGATCCGAACTGCGCTTCGCGTGGTCATGATGCGCGCCTCCGAGGGGACACTGAGCCTCTTAGCAAGCGAAGGGCCAGGCCCCGTCGGACCCCAGGACCGCGCCGCGGCTGCGCTTTTTCTCGTGACTCCTCAGATTCCTGAGAGGCGCCGCGCCCCGACCCACCCATTTCGGCGTAGGATGCGGCCCTCAAGGCCGCCGCGCAGACGCGGTTCGAACGGGAGGACACGGGAATGGGAATGGGAATGAAGACGCAGCTCGATTACGCCTACGAGTGGGAGCAGCGAACGCCCCACACCATCTGGCTCCGGCAGCCCATGGGCGGAGGACGCCTGCTCGAGCTGACCTGGTCGCAGGCGCTCGACCAGGTGCGCCGGATGGCCGCGCACCTCGAGTCGCTCGGTTTTCCGCGCGGCAGTCAGATCGCGCTCTTCTCGAAGAACACCGCGTGGTGGTTCCTCGCGGACCTGGCCATCTGGATGAGCGGCCACGTCTCGGTGCCGCTCTACCCGACGCTCACGGCGGACACCATTCGCCAGATCCTCGACCACAGCGAGGCGAAGCTGGTCTTCGTCGGCAAGCTGGACGGCTACGACGCGATGGCGCCGGGGATCCCTGCCGAGCTGCCGCGCATCGCCATGCCGCTCTCGCCGAAGCTCGACGCCCCGAGCTGGGACGACCTCATCGCGCGCACGGCGCCGCTTACCGGCCAGCCGAAACGCGACCCGAAGGAGCTGGCCACGATCATCTACACCTCCGGCAGCACCGGCGTGCCGAAGGGGGTGATGCACAGCTTCGAGACCATGTGCGCGGCGTCGAACGGCTTCGTGCGCATGCTGAAGATGCAGAGCTCCGACCGGATGCTCTCGTACCTGCCGCTCGCGCACGCCTTCGAACGAGCGCTGGTGGAGACCCCGACGCTGATCTCCGGGGCGCAAATCTGGTTCGCGGAGAGCCTGGAGACCTTCGTCGAGGACCTCAAGCGCGCGCAGCCGACCCTGTTCGTCTCGGTGCCGCGGCTCTGGCACAAGTTTCAAACGGGCGTTCACGCCAAGGTCCCGCCGAAGAAACTCGACCGGCTGCTCAAGATCCCGCTCCTCGGCGCCATGATCCGCAAGAAGGTCCTCCGCGGGCTCGGGCTCGACAAGGTGCGCTTCGCGGGCTCCGGCTCAGCGCCGATCCCCAGCGAGCTCATCACCTGGTACCGCCGGCTCGGGCTCGACCTCCTCGAGGGCTACGGGATGAGCGAGAACTTCGCCTACTCCCACCTCACGCGCCCCGGCGAGGTCTCCCCGGGCTACGTGGGGCGACCGCAGGACGGCGTGGAAGCCACCCTCGGGCCCGACAAGGAGGTCTGGGTCAAGAGCCCCGGCACCATGCTCGGCTACTTCAAGGCCCCCGAGCTGACGGCCGAGGTCTTCTCGCCCGACGGGTTTCTAAAGACCGGGGACCAGGGCGAGGTGGACCAGGCCGGGCGGCTGAAGATCACCGGCCGGGTGAAGGAGCTCTTCAAGACCAGCAAGGGCAAGTACGTCGCGCCCGCGCCGATCGAGAACCAGCTCCTGCTCCACCCCCACGTCGAGCAGGCCTGCGTCTCGGGCAACGCCATGCCGCAGCCCTTCGGCATGGTGGTGCTCTCCGAGCCCGCCCGCAAGGCGCTGCACGACGCCGAGGAGCGCAAGGCCCTCCACGACAGTCTCATGGCGCACGTCTCCGAGGTGAATAACGCGCTCGACCCGCACGAGCGGCTCGAGCTCGTGGCGGTGATCCAGGACGAGTGGACCATCGAGAACGGCATGCTCACTCCCACCATGAAGATCAAGCGCAGCGCCATCGAGGAGCGCTACGGCACGCGCGCCGACGCCTGGTACGCGCGCAAGGCTCCGATCGTCTGGGCCGAAGAGGCCTGAGACCGTAGCCCGCCGTCAGATTGCCGAGCCCGCCGCGCGGGGGCCCCCTCGGGAAACCGAGGCCTCGCCCGCGCAACCTCCGAGAAGCGCGTCGCGCAGCGCGTGGCACGTGCCTTGCTCAGCCAGGGCGCGTTCGAAGACGTTTCGTCTCATTCACCACGTTGAACCGTCGGAGGTGTCCTATGCGGAGTAGGGGAGAGAGGTGTATGCGCCGGCTGTCCTGGCTGGCGGCGACCGTCCTTCTGGGCGCGTGCGGCGCGGCGAGCGAGCCCGTCACACCCACGCCGCCGCCCACCACGCAGCCACCCACTACGCAGCAGCCCGCCCCCGGGCTCGACCCGAGCATCTTCCCGAAGCCCGGGGCCACCCAGTTCATGTCGGCGAACGAGCGCGAGCTCCTCTCGAGCGGCGCCGAAGGGGCGCAGCCCGGGCGGAACGGGCAGCTCGAGCTGAGCGAGGACTCGAACGCGAAGGGCGCGGGAGCCCCGGGGACCTCGCCTCCCGCGCCGACGGAGCCCAAGCCCGATCCGAGCCGCGAGATCGTCGAGGCCGACATCTTCAAGCTCGAGGGAAATCTCCTCTACGTGTTGAACCGGTATCGCGGTTTGGTCATCATCGACGTCACGAACCCCGATCAGATGGTCATCAAAGGACGCCTGCCCTTCCAGGCGGTGCCGGTCGAGATGTACGTGCGGGACGGTCGGGCCTACGTGGTGAACACCGACTACTTCACCTACTGGCAGTACGACCCCGAGGCCGACCCGCACGGCTTTCACGGCAGCCAGGTGCTGATCGTGGACGTGAGCAATCCGGCGCGGCCGAAGGAGCTCGGCTCGCTCAAGCTCGAGGGCGAGGTCACCGACACGCGCATGGTCGGTGACGTGCTCTACACCGTGAGCAAGCGCCGCCCGGACTACTGGCGCTACAACACGGCCGACTGGGAGGACCGCACCTGGATCGTGTCGCTCAACGTGGCCGACCCGGCGAAGATCCGCGAGATCGATCGCATCACCTTCCGCGGGACCAGCACGCTGATCCACGTCGCGCACCACGCGATCTTCGTGGCGGCGTGGGACCCGAACTTCTACCTCACGAACCCGGGCCTCGAGCAGGAGACGCTCGTGACCTACGTGGACATCAGCGACGCGGCGGGCAAGCTCAAGGAGCGCGGCAAGGTCTACATCCCGGGCCAGATCGCCGACAAGTTCAAGATGGACTGGCACGACAGGCACCTGCGCGTGCTCAGCCAGCGGTGGTCCTCGTCGGACACGATCACGCTCCACGTGGTCGCCACGGCGCACCCCGATCAGCTCAAGATCGACACCACGCTCGACCTCGCGGGGGTCAAGCGCAGCGGGCTGCAGGCCACGCGCTTCGCCGGTCCGCGGGCTTTCGCCTTCTCGCGCGGCTGGGACTACAACCTGACCTGGCGGCGCCTGCACACCGTGGACCTGAGTCAGCCCCTGCAGCCGCGGCTCGCCGGGCAGCTCGACGTCTCCCTCGACGCGACGCACGTGGAGGTGCACGCCGACCGGCTGCTCGTGCTCGGCTCGCACTACCAGAAGGGCTCGAGCACCTACGGCGACACGCGCACCGCGCTCGCCCTCTTCGACGTGGCGAACCTCGGTCTGCCGACGGAGCGCTCGCTCGTGCGCCTCGGCGAGGGCTGGAGCAGCAGCGCCGCGAACTACAACTACAAGGCGCTGAAGACCTTCCCCGCGCTGGGCCTCATCCTCGTGCCGCTGCAGTACTGGACGAACGGCACGAGCTTCACGGGGCTGCAGCTCGTGGACTGGGCGAGCGACCGGCTGACCCAGCGCGGCCGCGTGGAGAACGTGGGGGGCGTGACGCGCGCCTTCCCCGTGGGGAATCGACTCGTGGCGGTGGGCGAGATGGCCGCGGCGACGATCGACGCGACGAACCGCGACCAGCCCAAGGTGACGCGCCAGCTCAAGCTGGTCCACCGCGCGCACGACGTCTTCGACGTCAAGGGGCTGCAGGTGCAGCTCGTCACGGACGCCTACAGCGGGCAGGTGCGGCTCGAGACGCGGGCCTTCGCCGCCGAGGACGACGGGCCGACGCTGGCCACCTTGAACCTCCCCTTCACGGGCGCGCCGTTCGTGCTGCGCGACGGGGACAGCCTGCACCTCATCGGCAACGTGCTGCACGTCGGCCAGGTGGTGCACAACGCCGACCTGACCGACCCGAAGAACCCGAAGCTGCGGGGGAACATGGTGCTGACCGACGCCTTCCAGACCATCTTTCACCCGGGCTGGGGCTGGTACACGCACTACTGGAGCCCCTACGCCGGGCTGCCGCTACGCAACCAGATCGTCCCCGCCACGTTCCGTGAGGTGGTGACCGGAGCCGGCGGCCGACGCGACTGGCGGAGCGAGCTGCGCTTCCTCGACCTGCGGGACCTCGACAACCCGCGCATCGCGAGCGGCAAGGTGCCGATGAACGAGTTCCCGTTCGTGAACAAGGTGACCCACGGCAACATCCTCTACTCGACGCACGTCGAGCAGGCCACGAGCCCCGACGGAGCGTCGCTGCTCTACCACGTGCGCTCGTACGTGGACCGCGTGGACGTGAGCGACCCCGACCACCCGAAGGCCCTGCCGAGCGTGAACGTGCCGGGCTACCTCGTGGACGTCAGCGACGACGGCACGCTCTGGTACACGGTGGACTTCCAGTGGGACGACTCGGGGCGGCGGCGCAACAGCCTGAACGCGCTGAAGCTGGTGGGCGGCACCGCGGCGAAGCTGATCAGCGTGGTGCCCGTCTCGGACCAGATCAAGCGCGCCGCGCTCAGGCCGGGGCAGCTCTCCGAGCACAGCGGCCGGCCCGCCGGCTGGAGCGACCGCACGATCTGGCTCAACGCGCACAAGTACCCCTGGTGGGGCGTGAAGAGCGACACCGTGAGCAGCCGGCAGCCCTACACCGTCCTTCGGCGACTCGACTTCGCCGCTGACGGCACGGTGGCGAGCGAGCAGCAGACGAGCTTCGAGGGCTACCACTTCGACCTGCTCGACGTGCAGCAGACGCAGGTCTATCTGAGCAGCGCGACCCCGAGCGGCCTGCTCGTGGTCGACGTGGCGAACTTCGCCACCCCGGCGATCAAGACCGCGGCGCGGACCATCGACTACGTGAGTCGCATCGCCGTGAACGGGCCGTTCACCTACGCCCCGCTCGGCATGTACGGCGTCCACCGCTACTAGCCACTACTAGCCGCGCCTTCGCCCTTCGCTTCGCGTAACTCCCGCACTTACTCACTCCTTCACCCCACCCGCGATTGCCAGCCCCTACCTTCGGCGCTATATCCTGCCCGCTTCATCCATGGGAGGGGCACGATGATGACGAAACGGTGGGTGGTGGTCTCCCTCGCGGTGGTGTGCGGAGCGTGCAACGACGCCACCACGCAGAAGGTCTGCTCGGCGGTGGACAACCCGGAGCTCGCGAAGAGCATTCTGGACGAGGTGGCGGTCGACCTCGGCAAGCTCTTCGACAGCGCCGCGAAGGACGACGCTGCCGCCGCGACCTGCCCGGCCGGCGGCACGGCTTCCATCGATCTGAGCGCCGGGAAAGCCAGCTTCTCGGCGTGCAAGATCGGACGCGTCACCCTGGACGGGAGTGTGTCGAGCACGATCGTTCGCGCTGCCGGCCGGACCATCGTGGAGGTCAAGGGGACCCTCAACGTGACCGGGCTCTGCAACGCGCCCATCAACTTCTCGAAGTTCCACCTGGAGCACAGCCCGGCGGGCACCTGCTACCAGGCAGTCGTCGGGAGCTGGGACCTGGCCGGCGGCACCACCGCGTGCGGCGGCGCCCCCGACGCGCGCGTGGACGCGGGCTCGCCCGACGCGAGCCGGCCCGATGCCGCGATGCCGGATGCCGCACGGCCGGACCTCGCGGCCCCCGACGCGGCGCGACCCGACGCGACCAAGCCCGATGCACAGCTCGGTCCCCTCTTCTTCGGCCCGACGCCGTACCTCAAGAAGGCCGACACCCCTGCGGGCTTCGCTCCGGCCACGTGGAGCTATCACCACGTCGAGGATGTCGAGGACCACAAGATCAACACCCCCGGCTTGAGCTCGCCGGCAGGCAGCCTCTCGAGCTCGTTCGGCGCATCGCTCATCGACTCGGTGGACGAGGACGACGGCAATGCGACGAACGGCACGTGCACCAGCTGCGACGCCTGGTGGGGGGGAGGGTCTTTGACCTTCGCCTTCGACGAGAAGGTCCTCGGCAAGCTCCCCACGCGGGTCGGACTGGTCTGGACCGACGGAGCCGGCTCGGTGACCTTCGAGGCCTTCGGTCCTGCCGGCAGCTACGGCAAGCGTACGGGCACCGGCTTTCCCGACAGCGATTTCAACGGCAAGACCGCGGAGGACCGCTTCTTCGGGGTGGTAGCCCCGGACGGTGTGACCAAGGTCATCATTTCCAACAGCGCCGGGGGCGTCGAAGCCGATCACGTCCAGTACGGGCGGGAGCCCTAGAACGCCCCTCCGCCAGGGCACCTGCCCCGTGGGCCAGGCCCTGCTCCACAATCAGTGCTTGACCCGCTGGCGAAACCTGGGCTAGCTCCCCCCTTCAATGCTCTCGAGGCCGTCGGCAACCTATTTCGTCGCCCTGCTCCTGTGGGTCGCGACCCTCGTTCCGATCTGGACGCTGAAGTTCTTTCCCGGCCAGGACACGCCAAATCACCTCTACGCCGTGCACGCGCGCAATCGGCTGGAGCAGGCGCCCTTCAGCACCTACCTGAAGGCCGAGACGCGCGCGAGGACGAATCTCTCCTTCCACGTCCTGATGAAGTGGGTCGAAGGCCCGATCGACCTCAACACCGCGCATCGCGTCTTCCTGAGTCTCTACCTCCTGTTCTTCCTCGCGGGAGCGCTCTACCTGGCGAGCGCCACGGACCCGAAACGGCTGCCTCTGGGCCTATTGGTCATGCCCTTCGCGTTCCACTGGTTCGTGACCATGGCCTTCTACAACTTCCTGGTCACGATTCCCGTCTTTTGCTTTGCCACGGGCCTGCTGCTGCGTTACCCCGAGCCGAGCTGGCGCGTGATCACCACCTTCGCGCTGCTCTTGCTCACGGCCACGGTCTCGCACCCGCTGGGCTCGCTCGTGATCGGCCTGGCCGCCCTCGCCGCGGTGAGGGACTGGACCTCGCGCCTGCGCGTCTGCATCGGCGGCTTCCCGGCGCTCTTGCTGATGGTCTCCGCTAGCGGGGGCCTGGCCGCCTATCACGCCGAGTGGCCGGACAGCTTCAAATCCCCGCTCTTCGCCATCGCGACGGCCTTCTATCGTTTCGCTCTCCCCTTCGGCGCCGACGAGGCAGCCACGGCGATCCCGGCCTACGTCCTCCTCCTCTTCCCGGCCGTGGTCACCGCCCTGCGCTACCGCAAGGAGCCCGCCCCCCCGGCGATCCGCGTCGCGGCGGTCGTGCTCCCCTTGCTCTTCGTCCTGCCCGAGTGGGTGTTCAACAACTACTACATCTTTCACCGCATCGTCCCCTACCTGGCCGTGCTCGTACCGGCCTGGGCGAACTACGACTGGCTGCTCGCGCGCCGCAAGCACTACTTCGCCCTGATCGGGACGCTGTCGCTGCTCGCCACCCTCCAGTTCTACGTCGGCGCGAGAACCATCAACGCCGAGCTGGAGGAGTACACGGCCGGGATCTCCGCCATCCGGGGCGGCCAGACGCTGCTCCCCCTGAACTTCGACCCCAAGCTGGACGAGTCGCGCGTCGTCAAGCCCACGCTGCACGCCTGGGGCTACTACGGCGTCGCCAAGAACCTGGTCTCCCCTTACCTCTTCAATTCGGATCCGAACGTCCCCCGGTCGCTGCTCGTGTTTCGCGACTACGCCCCGAACCCGTCGGCCCCGGCCGAGCACACGCCCCAGATGCTCAGCTCCCCGTGGCACCGGCGCTGGGTGGGGTTGAACTACGGCTTCGACATGGACTGGACTCGGTTCGAGAAGCAGGGCTATCGGTCGATCCTGCTACAGGCCTGCCGGTACGACTACGTCCTCACCTGGGTCGAGCCGCAGACCTTCTACGGCCAGCTCAAGCGCTGCTTCTATCCCACCTTCGTGAAGGGGCGCCTCGTCATCTATCGCAACCGCGCCCTCGACAAGCGCGCGTCCAAGAGCTGAGCCGAACCCGCCCCATGCCCCACGGCCACCGCGCAGCGGTCCTCACGCTCGCCGCTCTGGCTCTCGTCACCGGCGGCGCGCCGGCCCGGGCGAACCTTCGCGCACCGGTGATCCTCGACCGTCCGGCTTCGACCGGGCTGATGCTCCTCTCCGGCGAAGCCACGCTGCGACGAGCAGGGCTCGCGGCCCGCTGCGACGGCGAGCGTTGCTCGCTCCGCGCCACCTACGAGGTGCACGCCGCGTCGGCCGAGCGATGCGTCTTCGCTCTCCTCGTTCCCGAAGGCGCGATCGGCCGGACGGTGCGGGTCAACGGCAAGGAGGTGCGGGTGGCGAGCCTGCCCTTCGTCCCGCGCTCGCCGCGCGAAAAGGAGCTCGTCCCGCAGCGTCCGCTGCTCGGCAAGCTGGTGCGCGCGGCGTTCGAGGCCACGCTGCCCGCGGGGACCTCCCGCCTCGAGCTCTCGTACGCGCAAGGGCTCTCCGCGGAGGAGCGCGGGCACGGCTACTTCAGCAAGGGACGCTTTCTCCACCGGCTCGAGCAGCACCTCTGGCCGCTGAAGGGCTGGACGCTCGCGCCGGACTTCGATCTCGCCGTGGAGGTCCGTCTGCCCCGCAGCCGCCCCGGCTGGTGGAAGCGCACCTTCGGCAAGGTGCGCACGTTTCGCTGCGTGCGCGGGGACGGCCAGTACAAGCCCGAGTCCCCCCTCGGGGCCCAGGCCCCGTCGCAACAGGGCGAGGAGCTCGTCTTCGCCATCCGGCTCGGTCGGGCGATCCCGGATCGTCTGACCTGCTCCTTCGGGGACGACGACCTGCTGCGCTGACGACCGGCCCGCCGCCAGCACGGCGCACCAGGAGAAGGCCATGCCCCTGCCCCGCCTGCAGCTCTTCGAGTTCAACGACGCGCTCTGGGCCCCCGAGCCGCTCCGCGAGACGATGATCGAGACGCTCAGCCGCGCCATCGCGTGGGGTCACATGCTCCGCGACCTGGTGCCCCCCTTCCGCGCGTTTCTCGAGGCGAGCGGCGCGCGCGAGGTGCTGGACCTCTGCGCGGGGGCCGGGGCACCGGCGCAGCTTCTCGCGGAGGAGCTGCTGCGCGTCGGGGTAGAGCCTCCGCGCTTCCTGCTCACCGATCTGCAACCGAAACCCGAGGCCTGGGCCGCGATCCGCGCCGCCCATCCCGGCATCGTGGACTTCGTGCCCGAGCCGGTGGACGCGACGCGCATCCCGGAGGAGCTCGGCCGGGGCCGCGCGCGCGTGGTGATCAATGCGCTGCACCACTTCCCGCCGCACCTCGCCGCGTCGATCCTCCAGAGCGCCGCCGAGGACGCCCCCGGCGTCTTCGTGGCCGAATCCTTCGAGCGCAGCCCGGTCCACTTCGGCGCCTTCGCGCCCACGGGCCTCGCCGCCCTGCTCGCCAACCCGCTGCTCGCCCCGCGGCATCGGCTGGCCAAAGCCTGGCTCACCTGGTGCTCGCCGATCGGCCTCTCCGTGGCCCTCTGGGACGGACTCGTGAGCACGCTCCGCATCTACGGCGAGGCGGAGCTGCGCGCCATGGTCCGCCCCCTCGGCGACGCCTGGAAGTGGACCTACGGCACCTACCCCTTTCGCCCCTTCGGGCGCGGCTGCTACTTCTACGGCGTGCGGCGAAGCTGACCCCCCGTCCGGCTCGTCGGGGCCTCGGACGGATTCGAGCGGCTCAGCTTTGCGCGTGGCCCAGGCGCCGTCGCAGCTGCTCCAGGTCGTCGGCCAGCGGGGCCTCGAAGTGCAGCGCCTCGCCGCTCACCGGATGGCGGAGGCCGAGCTCGGCGGCGTGGAGGGCCAGCCGCTCGGCGGGGAGCTCCCTCCCTCGCGGGCCGTAGAGGCGGTCCCCGAGGATCGGGAAGCCGCGCTCCGAGAGATGGATGCGCACCTGGTGCGTGCGCCCGGTCTCGAGCGTGGCCTCGACGAGGGACGCGCGTCGGCCGAGGCGCTCGACGAGGCGGAAGTGCGTCACCGCCTCCTTGCCCTGCTCGTCGTCTCCGTCGGCGTCGCTGCCGCGGAGCCCGTCGCCGCGGTCGCGCACGAGCTGCGTCGCCACGGTGAACGGCGCCGCCGGGAAGTGACCGCTGACGAGCGCGAGGTAGACCCGCCTGACCTCGTGGCGGAACAAGATCTCCTTGATCTCCCGCTGAGAGGCCTCCGTCAGCGCCACCATCATCAGGCCCGAGGTCGGCTCGTCGAGGCGGTGCACCGCGTGACCCGCGCCGAAGAGGCGGCGCACCTGGCCCACCACGCTCCCCTCGCGCCGCCGACCGGGAGCCTCCACCGCCAGCATGCCCGGCGGCTTGTAGACCACCGCCAGGTGCCGATCGTGGAAGACCACGGCCAGGTCGCGGTTCGGACGCAGCCGGGGCGCGCTGGGCGAGATCACCACGCGCGCCGGATCGACCTGTCTCCCCCCGTCGGCGGTGGGAACCCCGTGATACGCGACCTTCCCCGTCTCGAGGAGGTCGCGCGCCGCGCGGTTCGCGTAACCCAGGGCCCGCAGGTGGTCGATCAGGCGGAGCGGCGAAGACATCTGATCGTCTACGGAGGTGGGGGGATGAAGACAACCTTCCAGCGCCCGGCCTGGCAGTCGGCTCTCGAGCCGCCGCAGGACCCGTACTGGCAGGTCACGCCGTTGGCGCTGCACACCGCGCCGTCGGTCGGAACCTGGGCGGGGCACGCCGCGGCCGGTGGCACGCCGCAGCCCCAGGCGTACTCCTTCCCCGGGGGCGGCCGCACGCCGCTGCACACGTGGCGACAGGTGCAGACCTTCTCCCCGTAGAGGCACTCCGGGGCACCGAGCGCGCAATCCCCGCTGGGCTGTGCGGCCGGACAGGTGTTCGTCCCGGGGCAATCGGGCGTCCGGTAGACCCTGGCCCACCGGCCCTTGTAGCACTCGTGGACGCTCCCGCAGTACCTGAAGGCGCTCGTGTTGTACGGGCAGCGCGTCCCCTCCGGAGCGCACCCCTGCCCGTCGAGCGGCGGCAGCGGCGGACAGCCCGCGAGCCCGCTGTCGATGAGCGGGTCGATGCGCGCGTCGTGCCGCGCGTCGGTGCGCCCCGACGCGCCATCGCGCGCCGACGAATCGCTTCCCGCCGCGGCGTCGGGCTGAAGGGTCGCGTCGCGAGCTACGCCAGCGTCAGCCGCCACCGGCGCGGAACGCGCCTCGCAGCCGGCGGCGAAGGCGAGGAAGATGCAAGAGAGGGTTCGAAGACGGCGACCAGTGAGCATGTTCACCCCGTGCGTCCGTGGCTGTTTACTGCAACCCGCACCGCGCGCCCTTCGAGCGGCTGATCGAGGGCCCGAAGCGTTCCCGACCGAGCCTGCTCGAACGCCGCCGCCCCACGATCGAGGCGGAAGGGGTTCACGCGGGCGAGGCCGGTCAGCGCGAGGGTGATCGCCCCGTCGAGCTCGGGGACACTCAGCGCCGCGCTCCCCTTGCGTCGCCACGGCGAGCGCGAGGTGATCAGGTGATAGAGGACGCGGCTCCCCGTCGGCATGCCGGCGAGGCCCGGCCGGTCGGCGACGCCCCCGTCGAGAAACGGCCGCCCCTCGACCCACACGGGCCGGAAGAGCCCCGGCAGCGCGCACGAGGCACACAGTGCCGGCGCCAGCGCCCCGGCCGAGAGCACGCGCGTCCTGCGCGAGAGCAGGTCGAAGGCGGAGACGGCGAGCCGCGCCCGGCACTGCTCGAAGGTCAAGACCGGGAGCAGCGCCTCGAGCCGCGCCCGGAAGAGACGCCCGCGCAGGAGCCCGGGCCCGAGCGCCGGATCCCAGAAGTCTTCTCGCCGCAGCCGGAGGAGCTCGTCGCGCAGAGCCCGGCTGTCCATCCCCGCGGCCCAGAGGCCGGCCACGAGCGCCCCGGCGCTGGCGCCCGAGAGTCGCCGCGGCAGCAGCCCCTCCTCCTCGAGCACCGAGAGCATCCCCGCGTGGGCGTAGAAGGCGAAGAATCCGGCCGAGAGCGTGAGTCCGAAAGGCTCCTCGGCCAGCCACTCGCGGAGCGTCGGCGCCCGCTTCATGCGCACGTTCATCGCGAGCCCTCCAGCGCACCCGCCAGCGTGCGCAGGATCTTGATGCGCGCGAAGTGCTTGTCGTTCGCCTCCACGAGCGTCCACGGGGCGAGGTCGGTGCTCGTGCGCTCCACCATGTCGTTCACCGCCTGCGCGTACGCGTCCCACTTCTTGCGGTTACGCCAGTCCTCCTCGGTGATCTTGAAGCGCTTGAAGCCGATCTTCTGGCGCGCCCGGAAGCGGGCGATCTGCTCCTGCTTGCTGATCGAGAGCCAGAACTTCACCACCACGATCCCCCGCTCGACCAGCTGCTCCTCGAAATCGTTGATCTCGCGGTACGCGCGCATCCAGTCGGCATCCGAGCAGAAGCCCTCCACGCGCTCCACGAGCACCCGCCCGTACCAGGAGCGGTCGAAGATGGTGACTCGGCCGAGCCGCGGAAGGTGCCGCCAGAAGCGCCACAGATAGGGCTGCGCGCGCTCCTCCTCGGTCGGCGCCCCGACGGCGATGATGTCGTAGTTCCGCGCGTCGAGCGCCGGAGTGACCCGGCGAATGCTGCCCCCCTTGCCCGCCGCGTCGTTGCCCTCGAAGACCGCCACCACCGCGCGCTTCCGGAACGAGGACCGCCGGGTGAGCAGGTTTACCCGCCCCTGCCACTTCTCGAGCTCCTTCTCGTAGCGCGCCTTTCCGAGCCGCTGCGTCAGATCCAGACGGTCCAGCACCTGGACCCCATCGAGCGGCGCGAGGAGCGGCGCGGCCTCGGAGCGCGCGTGCCAGGGCCGCTTCTCGTCGAGTCGCCCGCGGATCCCGGCCAGGAGCTCCCGGCCCACGGTCAGGCTCCGGTAGTTCGCGTCCTCGCCTTCCACGACCACCCACGGCGCCTCGCCCGTGCTCGTCTGGCGGAGGACGTGCTCCGAGACGGCGCGGTAGGTGTCGTACAGGCGGAAGTTATCCCAGTCGGTCTCGGTCACGCGCCAGCGCGTGCGCGGGTCTTTGGCCAGCGCCTTCAAGCGCCGTCGCTGCTTCTCCTTGGAGAGGTGAAACCAGAACTTCAGCAGCAGCGCCCCCTCGTTCACCAGCATCTTCTCGAAACGAACGATCCGCGAGAGCTCGCGGTCGAGCGCCGCGGTCTTCAGCTTCCGGCGCACGCGGTCCACGATCGGGTCGGTGTACCAGGAGCCGAAGAGGATGCCGATGCGCCCCTTCGGCGGCAGCGCGCGCCAGTAGCGCCACATGCGGGGACGCTCCTCCTCCTCATCGCTCGGCTCGCCGAAGGCCCGCGTCTGGATGAGCCGCGGGTCCATCCACGCGTTGAGCAGGTTCACCGTCTCGCCCTTCCCCGCGCCGTCCACGCCGCCGATCAAGATCACCACGGGGAACCGCCCCGCCTCCCTCAGGTCGTGCTGCGCGTCGAGCAGCGCCACCCTGAGCTTCCCCTCCTCGCGCTCGAAGGTCTTCTGCTCGATCCGATGCCCTAGCTCCGCCGATTCGAACATGTCCCTCTCTCCCGTCGCTCACGGCTCTCCGGTCGCTTAAAGCTCTCTCGCGCCGGTCCGGCCCGAGCCGTTTGCGGCCTCCTCGAGGCGCTGGTTGGCCTCTCGCAGCCGCCGGCTGAGCATGCGGATCACGCCCTCGGCGATCTCCACCTGCTCGTGCAGGACCTCGTAGAACTCCTCGCTCCCGATGCAGAGGAGCTCCGTCGCCTCGACCGCCCTCGCCCCCGCGCTGCGCGGCTCCGCGTCGAGGACCGACATCTCGCCGAACGTCTCTCCGGGCCCGAGCTCGGCGAGCAGGCCCCCCGCGCGCGTGATCGCGACCTTGCCACGGGCCACCACGTAGAGCACGTTCCCGAGGTCCCCCTCCTCGAAGATCTCCTCGCCCGCGCCGATGGTCTCGACCTCCGCCACGCGGGCGAGCGGCACGAGGTCCTCGTTGCGGAGCCGGCCGAAGAGAGGGGCCGCGCGCAGGATGAGCAGTTTTTCTACCGTCGAATACATCGGCTCCTCCCCGTCGAACGGGCGTGCGAGACGCTCCCTCGCACGCCCCGCCAGGCTCTGCACGACCGGATCTCCGTCGCGCGCCAGGCGATCCAGCGCCTCGGAGGTACCCTCCGGCCGTAGTCGCACCAGACCGAGCAGCGCCCCTTCGCGGACGAGCGGGTCCGCGTGAGCGACGGCACCGAGGGCTCGAGCCCCAGCGGTGCCGTGCCCGTGCCGCGACAGCGCGTCGAGGGCGACGAAGACCAGGTACGGGTTCGCCGCGCCGAACAGTCGCTCGAGGAACGCGTCCGGGTCCGGCGTTTTCCCCACCCCGGAGCGCGACATCTTCTCCGTGACCCGCACGTCGTCGAAGAAGGTCATGACGAGCGGGCGAAGCGACGCCTCTAGATTCGTGTCCAGCACCTCGAGCGCGTTGGCCCGTCGCAGAGGATCCTCGACCCGCTCGCGCACGAGCCGCAGCGGACCGGGCGCGTAGCGCAGCTCCAGAATCCGGAGCACGCGCCGAGCCCCGCGCAGCGCGACCATCCCCACCTCCTCGTCGAACAGCGGTGTCCCGAGGAGCTCGCGCGCTCGCTCGTAGCCCGAGACGAGCTCGTAGACCCAGACCACCTCGCGCTCGATCCACGTGCGCACCTGGGGCAGCGGCTCGGGCGGGCGAGCCAGCTTCTCCCTCAGGCGCGAGAGCCCCGAGAAGACCCTCAAGCGAATGTGCGGGTCCGCGTCGTCCGTCTGCGCCCGCAGCGCCACGTAGCTCTCGGGACCGCCGATCGCCCGCAGGATGCGCGGAAGGACCAGTCGGATGCCGCGCTCCTCGCGCACGTCGGCGAGGAGCTCGCAGAGCGGTTTCACGGCCGCCGGGCCTGCCCCGCCCAGCGCCGACGCGGCGAGCGTGCGCGTGGGCCGGTCGCGCAGCGCCGAAACGAGGCGCGGCACGAGGCGCGCGTCTCCGATCTCTCGCGCCGCCTCGAGCGCCGCTCGCCGCACCCGAAGGTCGGGGTCGTCGAGGAGCAGCCCCACGCGTCGCCCCGCCGACGGACCGACCCCCCCGAGGGCCCGCGCCCCCGCGATACGATCCTCCACAGCCGACGATGCGAGGAGCCCGGCCACGCGCGTGCCGGCGGCCAGCGCGCCCTCGAAGCCTCCGAAGGAGAGGAGGCCCCGCAGCACCGAGACCCGCACCGTCTGGGAGGGATCGTCGAAGAGCGGAGCGAGCTGCTCCACGGCGTCGTCCCGTCCGAGCTCGGCCTGCGCCAGCGCTGCCGCCGCGCGCACCTCCGCCACCGGATCGGCAAGCGCTCGCCCCACGCCCAGCGCGAGCTCCGGAGCCCGTCCTCCCGCCGCGAGCGGAGTCAACCGCAAGAGGACCGCGATGCGCACCGCCGGCTCCGGGTGCGTCAGGCGCTCGAGGAGCGCGGCCCGAACCTCCGTCTCGGCGGTCGCGCCGAGCTCGTCCGCCGCTGCGAGCGCCACCCGCGCGTCGGCGGCGTTCAATGCGCCCAGCAGGGCCTTGCGCCGACTCGCGTCGAGCACCGGCTCCTCGTCGAGGTGCGCGAGCGCCCCCGCCCGCAGCGTATTCTCGAGGGTGGTCAGGTAGCGCCGCCGGACCACCGGAATGAGCGCGACCCAGCCCAGCACGAGCCCCACCGCCACCCACGACAGCTTCACCGTCCCGAGCGGTCGCGCGAGCAGAATCAGCGCCACGCCCCCGAGTCCGTACGCCACCGGCTTGACCACCGCGTCGAGCAGGGCGCGCGTTCGCACCTTCTGGCCGGCGGGAAAGGGGACGTACAGCGCCTGCATCGTCGTCTCGTGGATCGTGTACTGGAAGCCGTTGTCCGCGAACTTCATCACCGTGGCCACGACCAGGGTGGGAAGCCCGAGCAGCACGCCGCTCGCCGCGCCGAAGACGGCCGGCATGACGCTCATGCCGAGGGCCACGCCGAAGCGAGCCAGGAGCCGGGGCGTGGCGAAGAGCTGGAAGAGAAACGAGACGATCCCCGTGCCGGCATAGAAGAAGCTGAAGAAGCGGGCCAGGTCGTCCTCGCGGTAGGTGGCCCGCGCGATGGCCTTGAACTGGAAATCTCCGATCGTCAGCGCCGCGAAGGCGAAGAGGATCATCAGCGAGAGGGCCACGACGTACCCGTCGCGCAGGATGGACGGGGGTTTCCGGCGGGAGGTCCCTCGCGGCCGGCTGGGCGCCTGCGTCACCCTCGGCTCGCGACCGAGACGGAGCGCGAGCGCCCCGATGAGCAGCATGAGTCCCGCGAGCACGAAGAGGAGCTGCGCCGTGCCGAGAACCCGCACGATCGCCCCGGTGCCGAGCCCGACCACGATCACGCCGAGGACGCGCGCCGCGCCGATCGTGCCGAAGAGGCGCCGCGCCGACCGGGCGTCGTGCAGGTCGTTCGCCAGGGTCCAGAACTGCGAGATGAGCAGGTTGGCGAAGACCTCGGCCCACACGTAGAAGACGGGGTAGATGAAGCTCGCCTGCGCCCGCGCGAGGGCCCACACCCCGAGATAGCTCGCGACGCCGAGGCCGCACCAGACGACGATCATGCGGTCCCGCGCCAGTCGGTCCGCCGCGCGGGCGTAGATCACGGCCGTGAGAGCCGACGCCACGCCGTAGCCCACGAACATCCACGGCAGCGCCGAGAGCGAGTACCGGCTGAGAAAGAGGGTGTCCCGCACCGTGCGTCCCATGACGAACACGGCGGAAGCGAGGAAGAGGTGCAGAAAGAGGAGCAGCGTCCGGCGCTCCTCTCCCGGCCGCACGAGGAGCGCATCGGCGAGAAAGCGAAGTCCGGAGGGACCCGGGTCGGGGGTCCCGGCGACGGGCGAAGGCATCGGCCCGGCATCGTAGCAGCAAAGGGCGGCAGGTGGCGCGCCGACGCGAGGGGACGACGCATGCGGAGCGCGCGGCCCATCATGATTCTCTTTACGCGGCGCCGAGAGCCGCGTTAGATGCGCCCGTGCTGCGGGCCCTCGTCCCCGTCTCCCTCTTCGCCCTCGTCGCTGCGGCGCCAACGCTGAGCTTCGCCGAACGACCCGAGGTCACCGCCTACCGGCTGACCTCGCGGCCGCGCATCGACGGGCGCCTGGACGACGAAGCCTGGCGCAGCGTCCCTGCGGTCGGAGCCTTCGTCCAGCGGCGCCCCGATCCGGGCGCGCCGGCCAGCGAGCGGACCGAGCTGCGCGTGGCCTACGACGACGACGCGCTCTACGTCGCGATACGCCTCCACGACCGCGAACCTGGCCGCATTCGGCGCGCGCTGGCCCGCAGGGACAGCATGCCCGACTCGGATGCCGTGGTCGTCTTTCTCGACCCGCTGCTCAGCCGCGAGCGCGCCTTCGCCTTCGGGGTGAACGCCTCGGGCGTGGTGATGGACGGGACGGTCTCCGGCGAGACCAACCTGGACACGGCCTGGGACGGGGTCTTCCGCGCGGCGGCGTCCGTCGACGCGGGCGGCTGGGGCGCAGAGCTCCGCATCCCCTTTTCGAGCCTGCCCGTCCAGGACCAGCCGCTCCAGCGCTGGGGACTCTGCGTCTTCCGCAACCTGCAACGCCGGCAGGAGGAGAGCTTCTTCCCGGTGATTCCGAAGGACAGCAACACCTTCGTCTCGCGCTTCGCCGATCTCACCGGATTGCGCGGTCTACAACGCCGTGGGGCGTGGCGGCTACAGCCCTACCTCGGGGCAGAACTCCAGCTCGGCCGAGGGGAAGACACGCTCCGCCCGCCGGGGACCTTCTTCCCGAGCGGCGGCCTCGACCTGCGCTACAACGCCGCCGGAGAGCTCCTTGCGGTCGCGAGCCTCAACCCCGACTTCGGCCAGGTGGATGCCGACCCTGCCGTGGTGAACCTGAGCCCCACGGAGAGCTTCTACGGCGAGAAACGCCCCTTCTTCGTCGAGGGGGCGGAGCTCTTCCGCACGCCGATGACGCTGCTGCACACGCGACGGATCGGCGCCGCGCCCCCGGAACCAGACCCGGAAAGGGGCGGCAAGATCGTCGAGCTCCCGACCCAGGCCCGCATCCTCGAGGCGCTCAAGGTGCTCGGCCAGTCCGAGACGGTCTCCTACGGACTCCTTAGCGCCACCGTGCTCCCCACCAGCGCGGTCGAGGCGCTGCCGACCGGCCAGCGCCTGCCGCTCGCCGCCTCGCCGGGCAGCCACTACGGTGCGGCCCGCCTGAAGGTCAGCCTCGGGCGCGTGGGCAACGTGGGGGCCCTCGTCACTGGCCTGACCCGCCCGGGCGAGGTCACCGACACCGACGCCTACGTCGGCGGCCTGGACTGGGACCTGCGGAGTCACGGCGGCTGGCAGGCCACCGGGCAGACCGCCCTCGGCCACACCTCCGACGGCTTCGGCCTCGGTCTCGTGAGCCAGCTCGGCCTGATGGGCGCCCCGCGCGTGCGGTACTGGCTCGAGACGGAGGCCTACTCGCCGCGCTTCGATCCGAACGCGGTCGGCTACCTCTGGCGGCGCAACATGGTGCTGTTCCGTGGACACCTGCAGCACCGCCTCCCCTCCCCCACCCGGCGCCTCCTCGACCACGCGGCGACGCTGCGCGCGACCTACGCCTTCAACATGACGCGACCCGAGCTGGCCTTCGAGCGGCGCGTGGAGCTCGACACCTGGTGGCGCTTCCGCAACCGCCTCGAGCTCTGGCCGGGCGGCGGAGTGCGCTTCTTCTCCTGGGACGATCGCGAGACGCGGGGCGGCCCCGCCTACGGACGCCCCTACGAGCCGTACGTCTGGCTTGGCGGCAAGACCGACCCCACGCGGCGCGTCTTCGGCGAGAGCACGTTCACCCTCGGCCTCGAGAGCGGCGGCTTCGAAGCGGGCTGGTTCGGCACGCTCACCGCCACCGCGCTCTGGGACCGGCTGAGCTTCTCCGTCTACGGGCGCGTCAGCCTCAAACGCGACCTGACCCGCTGGGTCGAGACGCAAACCGTGGCGGGTCGCGACCGCTACCTCTTCGCCGCGCTCTCGCAGGAGGAGCTCGAAGTGAAACCCGGCGCCACGCTGGCCCTGCACCGCGCGCTCGTGCTGCAGCTCTACGCGCAGCTCCTCTACAGCGTGGGCCGTTACCCGCGCGCGCAGGAGCTTCAGCAGCTCGCCGACGGAAGCACCACGCTCGGCGAGACGCCGCTGCGCCTCGACGCGAACTTCTCCGTCCTGCGACTCTTCCTGAACGCGGTGCTGCGCTGGGACCTCGGCGACGGCACCGCGGCCTTTCTGGTCTACAAGCTGGACGGCGGCCTCGACCGCACCGGCGGACCCCAGCCCTTCGAGCTCTTCGGCGAGCTCCGCGACCTCGCCGCGCGGCCGCAGACACACCTCCTCCTGCTCAAGGTGAGCTACGGCTGGAACTTCTGAGCCCCCTCCGCCTCCGTTGTCACGCGCCGACACCGGTCCAAAGGCCGACGCGGGTCCGAAGGGGGACACCCTTGCCCCGGCCGACGCGGGAGACCCCTGCGCCAAGGCCGGGTGCAGCACGAATGCCACCTGCGCGATCCCCGACGGAGGTGCGGCGAAGTGCACCTGCAAGCCGGGCTACGAAGGCGACGGCAAGACCTGCACCGACGTGGCGGCCACGCTCTCCGGGCTGCGCTGGGACCTGCCGTGCACCTCGGGCACCTCCGATGGGACGGCCTGCACGACGTCTCCCAAGGTGACCCACTCCGCGACCCTCGGCGGCGCCTCGAGCAAGACCTACCTCGTCGAGCTGCGCTTCCGCGGCGTCGTCGAGCAGAAGACCTACAACGGCGGCACCAACGACGGGGCGCTCTGGCAGGTCGGGGGCACGCCGGCTGGCGACACCTACAACATCTACGCCCTCGCCCTCTCGGACCCGAAGGAGACCTATTACCTGAACCGGGGGGCCTCGTTGATCACGCGCTGCTTCAGCCTCGACTACACGAAGACCATCGAGGTCAAGGGGGGCGCCAAGGTGGAGCTCGTCGCCGAGTCCCTCGACAACCGCGAGATCATCAACAAGGACGACAAGGGGCAGCCGATCGTGGTGCCGGGCGTCCCCCCCGACCCCAAGCCCTACGATGGGCAGTTCGTCCAGATGGACGTGGTGTCCGTGAAGGCGAAGCCCTAGCGGGTCAACGCGTCGCCGCGACGGGCTTCGCGTCGCGCCTGCCGCCACACGCGCAGCGCCTCCGCGCGCGAAAGGGGCACGAAGGCCCGCACCCGACCGAGCGCCTCCACCTCCATCGAGGCCCGCGCCTGGCCGAGCGTGCGCGCGCTCGAGGAGAGAAGCCGGTACGCCCCCGGAAAGCCTCCCTCGCGCCGCGCGAGCCGCAGAAGCTGCTGCACGTGAACGAGCTCCTCGACGAGGGTGGCGAGATACGGGGCCTCGCCCGCGGGGCGGACGAACTGAACGCGAATCCCCTCGGGGCCCAGGCTCGTGCGGCCGAGCGGTCGGCCTCGACCGGGGAGGCGCTCCACCCACTCGAGCCGCACACCGCGCCGCGCGAGAAGGGTCCCGAACTTGGCGACCTCGGCCTCGCTCGCCCGCCGCCCCACGGGCAGCCGCCCGTCGAACCCGATCTCCTCCTCGGCGAGAAAGACGTCGGGTCGCCGCGCCACCTGCTCCTCGATGTGGCGCACGAGCCCGTCCCGGTGCACGAGGATGCGCCGGAGCTCCGCGTCCGAGAGGAACTCCCGCAGGTCGCCGGCCAGGTCCCCGAAGGAGAGCTCGCGCAGCCGCTCGTAGGTGCGCCGATGAAACCGCGTCACCGCACCCCAGGTGGGGCCGTTGTACTCGAGCCGCACGTTGGCCTGCGGCCTGAGCGCCGCCTCGTTGTCCACCTTGATCACCCGGTAGCGGCCGTCCTTCCAGTGCCGCGCCCGCACGATGTTGTTTCCGTTCTCGTGGTCCCCATCGTGCACCAGCACCTGCAGCACCCGGAGGTCCGAGCTGAAGGCCTCGCGCCGCGGATGCCAGTCGGCCTCGGGAACGCGCCAGACCGGGTGCGCGTCCTCGACGAAGAGCGAGAGCGCTCCCTCGGCGAAGTAGCGGCCGGCCACCCACACGTCGCGACGGTAGGCCGCGGGCGGCACGAGGTTGAGCCCCAGGATGCGGTCCAGCTTGAAGACGGCTACCTCCATCGGGGTCCGGCCCCACCCCTCGCGGTCCCCCAGGACGCGGGGCTTGAAGAGGGCCCAGCGCACGCGCCCCTCGTGCACCACCTTCACCTTGAACAGGACGCCCGTATTCTGATTGGCGCCGAAGGGCGCTCCGTCGAGTAGTTGCCCGTCGTAGAGGTCGCGGAGGATGGCCCGGTCAGCGTCGTCGATGGCGTCGAGGAAGCGACGCGCCTCGGCGGGCGCCCCCCCGAGGAGCCCCCAGGCGAGGGCTAGGATCGTTGCAGCGAAGAGGACCGCCCGACGGCGCCGGAGCATGCGCGGTGCCGCTGCAGGGACCGTACCCGCGGGAAAGCCGAGTGCCGACGGACAACCGACCTCCGTGTCGCGGAGTCGCGGAGGTCTACGTCACCGATCTCCACATGGTCACCGCGTGACCAGGCGTCGGTGCAGGCGCCCGTCGCCGGGTGAGATCTCGCGGTCGAGCCACCCGGCCCGAGGGGAATCGACGCCGCACACCGCAGCGAGTAGAGTGCCGCCGTGCGTCCCCGAGCGCTCGCCGCCCCCGTGCTCTTCCTCGTCGCCGCGTGCAACGCCCCCGGCGAGGAAGCCCCTTTGGGCAGCGAGGTGCGCTACACGGAGGAGCGCGCCCCCTGCACCGCACGAAGCCCCACCCGTCAGCTCCTTTTCGGCGATCTGCACGTGCACACCCACTTCTCCTGGGATGCGAACGGCTACGAGCTCGCCGTGGCCCCCGCGCAGAGCTACGCCTTCGCGCGCGGCGGCACCACGCTGCTGCTGCCCCCTCGGGGAAGCGACGGACGCGGAACCCGGCCCGTGCGACTCGACCGCCCTCTCGACTTCGCCGCGGTCACCGACCACGCGGAGTACCTCGGCGAGGTGCAGGTCTGTCGCACCCCCGGCAGCCCCACCTACGACAGCCCCGCCTGCCGCGAGTTTCGCGCCGGCGACGAGAACGCCGTCACGGCCTGGGGGACCAAGCTCGTCGACCCCGCCGGAGGGCACCGGTCGACGGAGATCTGCGGGGCCGATGGCGCAGCGTGCGCGACGGCCGCCGGTCGGGCCTGGAGCGAGCTCCGCGAGGCCGCCGCCAGCGCCAACGACCGCTCGAGCGCGTGCAGCTTCGTGGCCTTCCTGGGCTACGAGTACACCGCCACCCCGCAGCTCAGTAACCAGCACCGCAACGTCATCTTCCGCAACGATCAGACCGTCGCGCTGCCCGTGAGCTACTACGAGCGTCCCAAGCCCCCCGCGCTCTGGAACGCGCTCGACGCGCAGTGTCTGCAGGCGGGCACCGGCTGCGACGTGCTGCTCATCCCGCACAACTCGAATTGGAGCAACGGTACGCTTTTCTCCCTGAAGACCCTCGAGGCCCAGGCCGGCAAGGAAAAAGAACGCGCCCTCGCTTTGCGCGCCCGCCTCGAGCCGGTGGTGGAGATCATGCAGCACAAGGGGGACATGGAGTGCACGAACGGGCTCGACGGTCCCCCCGACCCGCAGTGCGACTTCGAGAAGCTGCGACGAGGACCCCTGCCGGACTGCGGCGACGGCACCGGCTTCGGCGGGGTCAAGGACCTGGGCTGCGTCTCGCGCCTGGACTTCTTCCGCGGCCTCCTCCTCGAGGGGCTGCGCGAGGACCGACGCACCGGCACGAACCCGCTCCGCCTGGGCGCGCTCGGCAGCACCGACACCCACAACGGGATCGCGGGCCACGTCACCGAGCGGGGCTTCCCCGGTCACGTCGGGATCGCCGACGACGCGCCCGCAGATCGCCTGGGCGAAGGGAACCTGACCCACCGCGGTTGGGTCAACAACCCGGGCGGCCTCGCCGCCGTCTGGGCCGTGGAGCGCTCGCGCGACGCGATCTTCGAGGCGATCCGCAGGCGCGAGGTCTACAGCACGAGCGGGCCGCGCCTCCAGGTGCGCCTCTTCGGGGGCTGGGGCTTCGCCGACGACCTGTGCGACGCGCGCGACCTCGCCGCGCAGGGCTACCGGCAGGGCGTCCCCATGGGGAGCGTGCTACCGCCGGTGGCCGATCCCTCCAGCGTCCCGCAGCTCGTCGTCGAGGCGCTCGCCGACCCCGGTAACGACGCGCACCCCGGTACGCCCCTCGCGCAGCTCCAGATCGTCAAGGGCTGGGTCGGCGAGGACGGTCAGCGGCGCGAGCAGGTCTTCACCGTGGCCGGCGCCACCGGTCCCGAGGCCAGCGTGGACCCGTTGACCTGCCGTCCCCGCAACTCGCGGGGCGCGCGCCGGCTCTGCGCCCTCTTTCGTGACACCTCGTATCGGCCGGGCGAACGAGCGTTCTATTACGCCCGCGTGCTGGAGGAGCCGAGCTGTCGCTGGAGCGCCTTCGAGTGCCTGGCGCTGCCGGAGAACCAGCGTCCCCCGAGCTGCAGCGACCACCGGATGCCGAGCGCCATCCAGGAGCGGGCCATCACGTCGCCCGTCTGGACCCGCTGACCGATTTGTAACGAGGAGGAGCCAGCTTGGGGTGCGCCCCCGAGGGAGGTCGGAGGCGCACCCGCGGCTCAGCGCTTCGCGTCGTGGCGCATCCGGAACCACACGTCAACGACCGAGACGGAGGTGCCGTTCGCCCGCTGGGCGCCACCGAACAGACCGAGCTGATTGCCGTGGGCATCCAGCTCGGGCTTCCGATCGTAGGAGACGGAGATCTTCTGGATGCCGAGCTTCGTCAGCGAGATGAGCTCGTGCGGCGCGGAGCGGCCGTCGCCGTTGTCGCGCCAGGCGACCAGGCGCGAGAAGGCCGGGTCCTCGGCGGAGACCACACCGTCGTGGTTCGCGTCGAGGCGCGCCAGGGCCGCGAAGCCGTTCGGGGCCCAGCCACCGGTGGCCTCGCCGAAGAGCTCGCGCCCGCTCGTGATCTGCCCGTCCCCGTCCAGGTCGATCGCCAGCAGCGCATCGTCCGAGCCGGCGAGCCACCCGACCGACAGGCTCGAGGAGCCGATGAGCGGGAAGGAGGCCCCACCCTCGAGCCCCTGAAGCTGCAGCCCGTCGCCCGCGAGGTCGAGGACCAGCGGCGAGCCGACGCACTTCTCGATCTCGGCGTTGTTGCTGTTGCAGAGCTGCTTCACCGCGTTGCCACCCGCCCCCACGATGCCCGTCTGCACGTTCGCCGCCTGGCTGCCCGCGGGGATCTTGGTGCAGGCCTCGGCCATCGCTCGCGTCACGATCTGGCCCACCCGGCAGCGCCCCTCCTTGAGGCACTCCTCGATGGCCGGCGCGCCGAAGACCCAGTCGTCCGTACCCGGGTGATCGTCGCTGAACTCGGACTTCAGGTAGTCCGCCACGTCCTTGCAGGTACCTTGCCCCACGGTGATGTCACCGGCCTGGAAGTCCAGCAGGCCCTTGCTGGTCGGCGCCGTGATGCGCGACTTGAGACCGATCTTGCCCAGGCTCGTGTTGATGGCGTTGACCACGAGCTGGATCCCGACCGCCACGTCGTCCTTCGTGGCGGCCGACGACCCACCGCTCGCGGGAGGCGTACCATCGGTGCCGCCCGACCCCGGCACGGGCTCGGTCGGCGTGGTCCCCGGCTGGCCGCTGCCCACGGGCTGCGTCGGAGGCGCGATGTCGGGCGTGACGCCGGAGTAGGTCGACGGAGTGCCGGTGGTGCAACCGGAGCGAACGTTGTTGCCGAAGATGTCCACCACGCGAACGCAGTAGTACCCCTCCTGCACGTTCAGCACCGTCAGGTACGGGATCCCCTGAAGCGGACCGCCGCACCAGCTCTTCGTGCCGTCGTTGGCGCAGAGCCGGCCGTCCTGCTGCAGCGTCACCTTCATCCACTGTACGGCCCGTGGATTCGGGTAGCTGCCGAACTGGACGTGCTGCTCATCCACCAGCGCCTGATCCGGCAGGGAGGTGAGCTTCCAGCTCGTGTCGCCGATGGGCAACTCGATCACCCCCGACGAGCACCCTGAAAAAACGACGAACAGACAACCGACTCCTCCAAGCACTCTTCTCACGGCGTACCTCCCTTTTGTGCGTCTACGACGTCTGGGAGGTGGAATTAGCAAGCGACGCGCCAAGACGTGGGCCTGCCCGACCCGGGTTTTCTGGTGGGATTACGCGGCACCGCGGAAGGCTTCCCGGGGCCCTGGGCCGGGAAGTCGTAGCGTGCACGCTACGCGCGTGGCCCTTGCGCTCCCAGGGATCGGATCCTGCGCGTCTCAGGGGTGTTCGAAGCCTTGCTCCGAGGTGCGGACCGTGAGGACGGGGCAAGGCGCCTTGCGCACCACCTTTTCCGTCACCGACCCGAGCAGCGCGTGCCTGACGCCGCCGCGGCCGTGGGTGCCCATCACGATCAAGTCGAAGTCCCCGGCTCGCGCGAGCCGCACGATCTCGACAAAGGGCGTCCCCTGCTGGAGCGAGGCCTGCACCTGCGCCACGCCGAGGCGCTCGGCCTCGCTCTTGGCCTCGTCGAGCCACTTGCCCCACTCACCGAGCATCTGCGCGAAGCGCTCCGCCGAGTAGAGCACGAAGCCCTCGGGGAGCGCGTAGGCCACCGGCTGGTAAATGTGCACGATGGTCAACTCCGCCCCGTAGCGCTGACAGAGGTCGGCGGCGTAGGTCAACGCCTCCGACGAGGGCGGCGAGAAATCCGTGGGCAGCAGGATCTTGCGAATGGGCTTCATGGCGGGCGCCTCCTCAGCGCGGCGAGCCTACCACGGCCTCGGTGCGCCTCGTCAGGGGTCGAGGGCGGCGTCCGCCTCGTGCAGCGCAGCCCCCTCGAGCTCCACGTCGCGCAGGAGCGACTCGAGAAAGACGGAGATCTGGGTGTCGGCCTGGCTCTCTCCCATCGCCGGGCTGGCCACCACCTCCAGCACCTTCGCGTGGGTGAGCTCGACCGCGTCTACGACGAATTCCAGCAGCGAGAGCAACCTCTCGCGTCGCACCGCGACCCGCTCGCGCTCGGCCGTGAGCGCCCGCTTGCGTTGCACCTCCTGTCCGAGCTCGCCGCGCAACTTCTCGCTCCCGGCCCGAGCCAGGCGCTTCTCCAGCGCCGAAACCTCCCCAGCGAGATCGCGGTCCGTCGTGTAGGACAGGAAGGCTGCGCCGGTCTCGGCCTCGAGAGTGACCCGCAGAGCCACGTTCGCGCACCCCATGAGCTTCGGCTTCAGCCTCTCGAGCAAGGGCGCGGCATTGATCCTCGCCTCGGAGATCTCGGCGACCATGCTGAGCAGCGCCGCCATCGCCCGCGCGGCAAGCTGACTCGCGACGTGATCGTGCACCCGGCCGAGTCGGGCGTTCACCGTCTCGAGGCGTACCACGATCGGAGCTCGCCGTTCGGAGCCGAGACGTCGGCGAAGACGCTGCCAGAGACCCTCCCGCACGTGGTGCTGTTCCCCTGGAGCGGGGAAGCGTTGGCGGAGGTCTTCCGGGTCCCCAGCCTCGCGCGCCGGGCGAAGAGCGGCGACGTTTCGCTCCCACCAGGCCCGCTGCTCACAACCGTCGACATGGGCCAGCACGAGCTCGGGTGAGCCGAAGCCGGCGCCGCAGTACTCGCAGCGTGCGAGCGGAGGTTGGGGCATCCCGATGAGCGTGGCCTCGAGATCCTCGTCTTCGAGCACCTCCGGCGCGGCGAAGGCCAGGGCGCGCAGCTCTTCGCGAATGGCGTAGCGTCGAGCGAGGGTGCGCCGCATGAGGTCTCCGATGGCGCGCGCGCTCATGTCGGCGCCGACGCTGAAGATGGCGCGGTCGACGTGCCGGTAGAGCTCCTCCGCCGTGGCAAAACGCTCCTCGGGGCGCGGAGCCAGCGCGCGGACTAGTAGCGCCTCGACAACCGAGGGCAGCTCCGGGCGATATTCGCGTGGGGGCGTGACGTCTCCTGCCTGCACGCGCCGGAGCACCTCGATGGGGCTATCCCCCGCGAAGCAGCGCACCCCGCAGAGCAGCTCGTAGAGCACGGCGCCGAGGGCGAAGATGTCCGCCCGCCGGTCGACGGCTCCGTCCCCGCGCGCCTGCTCCGGCGCCATGTAGGCCGGCTTGCCCTTGATCAGCCCGACCTCGGTGTGGTGCAAGCGGGCCAGCGCGGAGGCAATGCCGAAGTCCACGACCTTGAGCTCGCCTTCGTAGGTCACGAGCAGGTTCTGCGGTGAGATATCGCGATGCACGACTTGCAGCGGATGCCCCTCCGCGTCGGTCTGCTCGTGCGCGGCGTGCAGCCCCAGGCAAGCCTGACCGACGAGGTGCAGCGCTAGCTCCACCGGGAAGGTGCTCGTCCCGCGGTGGAGGGCGTGGCTCAGCGCGGCCAGGCTCTCGCCGTGGACGTACTCCATCACCAGAAAGAGCTGCCCGGACACCTGCTCCAGACCGAAGACCCTGCACACGTTCGGGTGGCTGATGCGGGCCGCGATCATCGCCTCGTCCGAGAACATCTCGAGGAAAGCCCGCTCTCGGGCGAGATGAGGGTGCAGGCGCTTCACCGCTACCAGTCGGCCGGCCGCGTCCGTGGCCAGATAGAGCGTGGCCATGCCCCCGGCCCCGAGCTCGTGGATCAGGCGATATCCGCCGAGCGCGCGAGACTCCGGCGGCACCCGCCGCGGGTGGAACAGATGTTCGCCTTCGGCCACTACTTCTTGATCGCGCGGGGCACCCACAGGTCGACGATGTGAGCCAGACCGGCACCTTGTCAACCAGACCCGGAGGACGCGCCGGCGTCGCCGACCCTCGCGAACGCTGTTCCTCCCCCAGGCTGTCGGGTAGTCTGCCCCCATGCCTCCGCTGATCACCGCCCAGGCGCTGGAGAAGTCCTTCGGCTCGCGCCGCTTGCTCAGCGGCGTCTCCTTCGTGCTCGAGGAGCGCGACCGCGTCGGCATCGTGGG